>CALLZZ010000547.1 GCA_937858235.1 uncultured Clostridia bacterium | reverse complement strand
GGAGGATCGCCTGCGCACCCGATTTGAGTGGGGCCTGATGGCGGATATCCAGCCTCCGGACTACGAGACCCGCTGCGCCATCATCAAAAACAAGTCCATCCTGCTGGGGCTGAACCTGCCCTTAGATATTATCGAGTACATTGCTCAGAACATCACCTCCAATGTGCGACAGCTGGAGGGTACCATTAAAAAGCTTATGGCTTATCGGGATCTGATGGGCAACGACATCAACGATGAAAATGCTTCCCGGGCAATACGGGAATTAATCCGTACCAAGGATGAGTTTATCCCCTCCCCAGATGTGATTGTGGAGGAGACAGCAAAGTTTTACGACCTGAATCCCAAAACCATTATGGGGCAGAGCCGAAAGGCAGACATTGTCCTGGCCCGACAGGTGTCCATGTACATCATCCGATCCATCACCAATCTCTCCCTGCCAGAAGTGGGGAAATTTTTTGGGCAGCACCATACCACAGTCATGCACTCGGTCGAAAAAATTGAAAAAGCCCTGGGTACTAACGGGGAGCTGAAGGAAGTCATTCGAGACATCAAAGGCAACGTAAATGACCGATTCTGAGGCGAGGATAGTTTCCACAGAATCCACCGGTTTTATCCACCTGTGGAAAACTCCTATGTGCATAAACATACCCTCAAGGAGTAAGGTTGTGCAGAACAGTTTTTTCATCCACAACCCCTGTGGAGGTGGAAACCGTTGCCACCCAAGGGAAAATGTGACTTTTCCACTTTTCCGTGCCCCCTACTACTACTACTATTTTTAAGATTTATTTAATTCTCTCGTAACCAAACAAGATATCCTCAATTCTCTACAGCAGGGGAACCCTTTCGTTCCTCCTGCCATCGAAAGGACGGGAACCGCCCATGAAATTTTCCTGCGAAAAAGCGATTCTTCAAGCTATGATTTCCATCGCTTCCCGTACCGTAGCGCCCAAAAGTGCGATTCCCGCTCTGGAAGGTCTGCTGCTGGAGGCTGGAAGTGAGCTTACCCTTACCGGTTACAACCTGAAAACCGGTATCCGCACCGTTGTCCCCGCAGATATTACGGAAGAAGGGAGCCTGGTGCTCTCTGCTCGACTCTTCGGTGACATTGTCCGTCGTCTGCCTGACGATGTTGTGACCATCGCTACCGATGGGTACATGGTAAACATCACCTGTGGTATGAGTGAATTCAACATTCTGGGTACCGATGCCGGAGAGTTTCCGGAGTTACCCACTGTAGAATATCAGAACAGTCTCATCCTACCACAGCAAGTGCTCCACTCCATGATTACAGAGACCATCTTTGCCGTCTCCACCAACGACAGCCGTCCCATTCACACTGGTGAGCTCTTTGAGCGCAGTGCCGATGGCCTCTTAACGGTAGTGGCGGTAGACGGATACCGATTGGCGCTGCGTCGGGAGGGAACACAGATGGGGGTAACAGACACGGCATGTCAATTTGTCATCCCTGCCAGCGCCCTCAATGAGGTGAGCAAAATCTGTGGAGACACCGATGAGACCATTGAAATTGTACAGGGATCCCGGCATATCATGTTTCGAATTGAAAACACCACACTGATTACCCGTCGTTTGGAAGGGGAGTTCCTCAACTATAATCAAGCAATTCCTTCCAATAACCCAATTTCTGTCTCTGTGGATCGGCGGCAGCTCATCTCCTCCCTTGAGCGCTGCTCTCTGATCATTACGGAGCAGCAGAAGAGTCCGCTCCGCTGCATTTTCGGAGACGGGGTACTCACCATCCGCACCGCTACTGCCATTGGCAATGCCCATGATCAGTGTCCTATTGGAGGAAACGGCGGCGATTTGGAGATTGGCTTTAATAACAAGTACATCCTGGATGCGCTAAAGGCAGCTCATGCGGATACCCTGCGGATCAATTTGAATACACCCATCAGTCCCTGCATCATTGAGCCGGAAGAGGAAGCTGACAATCAAAGGTTCCTCTATATGGTTCTGCCGGTCCGCTTAAAGGCGGGGCAGTGACCCCATTGCCTGGAAAGAACGAGGTCTACTATGAAAGAAAGTAACATTTCCATTTCCACTGAATTTATCAAACTGGATGCGCTGCTGAAATTCGCCAGCATGGTGTGTAGCGGCGGTGAGGCGAAGATTCGCATTCAGGAAGGGCAAGTTCTGGTAAATGGTGCGGTCTGCACCATGCGGGGAAAGAAAATTCGCCCCGGCGATACCGTCACCTTGGGCGAGGAAACGGTCACTGTCCAATGATTGTACAACGCCTTTCTCTGACCCATTATCGTAATTACGCTGCCCTGGATGTGGATTTTTCCTCGGGGATCAACGTGATTTACGGAGACAATGCCCAGGGAAAAACCAACCTGATTGAGGCCATTGAATATCTCTCTGGCTGCCGGAGCCATCGGGCCAGGGGAGATCGGGATTTGATTGCCTTTGATGCTCAGGAAGCCCTGGTTGTAGGGGATTTAATCTCCCGGAACCGGGTGTTTCGCCTGGAGGCGCATTTGCGGCGAGGTCAGCGGCGGGGGTTAAAAAGGAATGGTGTTAAATTGAAAACCGCGTCGGAGTTGGCGGGGATTCTCAATACTGTCCTGTTCTGTCCGGAGGATCTCTATCTAATACGGGCAGGGGCGGCAGCCCGGCGCAGCTTTCTGGACAGTGCCATCTGCCAGATGCGGCCACGCTATATGGCGGCTTTGTCGGAGTACAAGCGGCTTCATGAGCAAAAAACTCGGATTTTAAGGGATTGGCAGGAACAACCTGGTCTTTTGGATCTCCTGGAGGACTATAACATCCGAATGTGTCAGACTGGAGCAATTTTGATCCATTATCGGGCTCATTTCATCAAAAAGATGAATCAGTATGCGCCGGTAATTCATCAAGACTGCTCCAATGGCAGAGAAGTGCTTTCTCTGGGCTACCAGGCCGTGAAAACCATAGAAAATCCAGAAGAAAAACCTGCTGTGCTCCTTCCTCAGCTCATGGCACATATGGACAGCCACCGTCAGGCAGAACTTGACAGTCGCAGCTGCCTTTCCGGCCCTCACAAGGATGATCTGCTGGTGGAAATCAACAATATGCCTGCCAAACAGTTCGCCAGTCAAGGACAAACCCGCACTGCTTCACTATCTCTCAAGCTGGCACAGAGGGAACTATTATACCAAGACTCTGGAGAATATCCCGTGCTGTTGCTGGACGATGTCCTCAGTGAGTTAGATCCAAAACGACAGGAATTTGTACTGAATCGTATTGCAGGCGGTCAGGTTTTCATCACCTGCTGCGAGGAAAAACGCCTGGAACGGTTAGCGGCCGGACAGGTGCTTCATATTCAAAACGGCGCCCTTGCGCCTTGAGGTAAATTGCTATGTATCTGCATCTGGGTCAGAACATCATTGTCCACGAGGAAGAGATCATCGGTATCTTTGATCTGGAAATCACTTCCCAGTCCCACCGCACTCGAACGTATCTGAACCGGATAGAGCGGAACAGACAGGTGGTCAATGTCAGCGAAGAATTACCTAAGAGCTTTGTGGTCTGCGCAAAGCCAAAGGAAAGAAGAAAACAAACCGTTTATATTTCTCAGCTTTCCAGCCAGACACTGCTTCGGCGGTCAGAAGCGGGAATCCAAACGGAATCACTATAAACGTACTTTTGGAACGGATACGACTCCGGTGAAGTCTGTTCCAGAAAAAGGAGAACTCCATTATGGCAGAAGATTTATTGGAAAACGGCACCGCCTTCAGCGGTGAGTACAACGCGTCGGAAATACAGGTTCTGGAGGGTCTGGAAGCGGTGCGTAAGCGACCCGGTATGTATATTGGTTCTACCTCCACCAGCGGACTCCATCACCTGGTCTATGAGATTGTGGACAATGCCATTGACGAAGCTCTGGCCGGCTACTGTACTGAAATCGGGGTGACCATTCATAACGGAAACAGTATTACTGTCACCGATAATGGCCGCGGTATCCCGGTAGATATTCAGGCACAAACCGGAAAACCAGCGTTGGAAGTGGTTTATACGATCCTACATGCCGGCGGTAAGTTCGGCGGAGGGGGCTATAAGGTTTCCGGCGGCCTCCACGGGGTAGGTGCCAGTGTTGTCAACGCGTTGTCTGAATGGCTGCGGGTTCAGGTTTATAAAAACGGCAGCATTTATGAGATGAAGTTCAGTCGAGGTAAGGTGACCCAACCCATGACCATTGTCGGTACTACAGATTATACTGGTACCAGCGTCACCTTCCAACCAGATCCAGAAATATTTGATGGTTTGGTGTACAGCTATGAAATCCTTCATACCCGGATGCGGGAACAGGCGTTTCTGAACGGTGGTATCCGCATCGTCATGACTGATAAGCGGGAAGGGAAGGAACAGCGGGAAGAGATGTACTACGAGGGCGGTATTCGTTCCTTTGTGGAGTTCATCAACCAGCATAAATCTCCCATCCATGAGGAAGTCATTTACATGGTGGGAGAACAGGATGGCTCCATGGCGGAGGTCGCCATGCAGTACACCAACAGCTATAGTGAGGTAATCTTATCCTTTGCCAACAACATCCATACCCCAGAGGGTGGGATGCACGAGGAAGGATTTAAGCGAGCCTTAACCAATGCGCTGAATACCTATGGCCGCAAGGCAAAAATCCTCAAGGAGGATGAAAAGGTGTCCGGTGACGACTGCCGGGAAGGGCTGACCTGTATTATATCTGTAAAGCTTACCGATGCGCAGTTCGAGGGGCAGACCAAGGCCAAGCTGGGCAACAGTGAGATTCGTACTCTGGTCAACAGCGTAGTGTCTGAAAAGCTAGAGATTTTTCTAGAAGAACACCCGGCAGTTGGCCGCTCCGTTCTGGAAAAGGCCATGACTGCTGCCCGAGCCAGAGAAGCAGCTCGAAAGGCGCGGGAAAGTATCCGGCGAAAAAATGCGTTGGATGGTGCTACGCTCCCAGGTAAGCTTCGGGATTGTAACGAACGAGATGCCGCCCTCACTGAAATTTATATCGTGGAAGGCGACTCCGCAGGGGGCTCCGCAACCCAGGGCCGGGATTCCCGGTTCCAGGCGATCCTCCCTCTGTGGGGCAAAATGCTCAACGTGGAAAAGGCACGGGCGGATAAGGTCTACGGCAACGATAAATTGACGCCGGTGATTACCGCACTGGGTGCCGGTTTGGGTGAGGAGTTTGATGTAAACAAGCTCCGCTATCATAAGGTTGTTATCATGGCTGATGCCGACGTGGACGGCAGTCACATCCGAACCTTACTGCTCACCTTCTTTTTCCGCTTTATGCGGCCTCTCATCGAAGAGGGGTATGTCTATGCGGCAGTACCTCCTCTGTATAAGCTGGTTAAGGGCAAAACCGCCAGGGTTGCCTTCTCCGACGAGGAGCGAGACCAGATTTCAAATGAACTCCGGGGCGAAAGCAGCAATGCAAAAATCGCCATTTCTCGGTTTAAGGGTCTGGGCGAGATGGACCCCCATGAGTTGTGGGAAACCACCATGGACCCCACTACCCGTACCCTAAAACGAATTACCCTCAGCGACGCGGTAGCGGCGGATCAAACCTTTACCTTGCTGATGGGTGAGAAGGTTGAGCCCAGGCGGAGATATATTGAAGACAACGCCTGGAAGGTTATCAATTTGGACTACTAAAATTTTGTAAAGCTTCCGGCTCCGGCTGGAACCGATTAGACACTCCTCACAGGAGGGAACATTTTGAGTAAGAATAAAGATTACGAACCCCAGGATATTGCCTATCCGGAACAGAAAATCGTAGAGATCGACTTAGAGCACGAAATGCAGACGGCGTACATTGACTACGCCATGTCCGTTATCGTAGGCCGTGCTTTGCCTGACGTCCGGGACGGTCTCAAGCCGGTACACCGTCGCATTCTCTACGCCATGTACGAGGATAATCTTACCTCGGATCGCCCCTTTAAAAAGTCCGCTACCTGCGTCGGTGACGTGCTGGGTCGGTATCATCCCCATGGTGATGCTTCGGTTTACGACGCTCTGGTACGTCTGGCTCAGACGTTCTCCATGCGGAACCCTTTGGTAGACGGTCACGGTAACTTCGGCAGCGTGGATGGAGATCCCCCTGCAGCTTATCGTTATACGGAGGCCAGATTGTCTAAGATCTCCAGCGAAATGCTTCGGGATATCGAGAAGGATACGGTAAACTGGAACCCCAACTTTGATGAAAGCCGCAAAGAGCCTCGAGTACTTCCATCCCGGTTCCCCAACCTGCTGGTGAACGGTTCTTCGGGTATCGCCGTTGGTATGACCACCAACATTCCACCCCACAACCTGACAGAGGTAATCAACGGCACCATCTGTTTGATGGAGAACCCCGAGGCAGGACTGGACGACTTGATGGAACACATCAAGGGGCCGGATTTCCCTACTAGCGGAATTATTATGGGGCGCAGCGGAATTCGTGCCGCCTATGGAACGGGTCGTGGTCGGATTACCGTCCGGGCAAAGGCAGATTTCGAAGAGTTCGGGAATAATCGTACACGGATTATTATTACAGAGCTGCCCTACCAGGTAAATAAGGCCAGGTTAATTGAGAACATTGCCGATCAGGTTCACGCCAAGCGGTTAGAGGGTATTTCCGGACTCCGGGACGAGTCGGACCGAGAGGGTATGCGGATTGTCATCGAGCTGAAGAAGGACGCAAATCCTCAGGTGGTGCTCAACCGCCTGTTTATTCAAACCCAGCTCCAAACCACGTTTGCTGTGGTGATGCTAGCCTTGGTCAACGATCAAAAGCAGCCTCAAATTCTGACACTGCGCCAGATTCTGGACGAATACATTGCGTTCCAGATGGATGTCCTTACCCGTCGTACCATCCATGATAAAAAGAAGGCAGAGGCTCGTGCACATCTGCTGGAAGGTTTGCTGATTGCCCAGGATAACATTGATGAAGTGATTCGGATCATTCGGAATAGCTACGATAATGCCAAGCAGAATTTGATGGATCGGTTCGGTTTGTCCGATGTCCAGGCACAGGCGATCTTGGACATGCAGTTGAAACGACTTCAGGGTCTGGAGCGGGATAAGCTGTTGGCAGAGTACCAGGAGTTGGAGCGCCAGATTGCATATTACGCGGAACTGTTGGCAGATCGGGATAAGATGCAGGGTGTGCTCAAGGATGAACTCATTGAGATTCGGGACAAGTACGGTGATGATCGGAAGACTGCTATTGAGCAGGTAGAGGATGAAATCGACATTGAAGACCTCATTGAAGAAGAGACGTGTGTCTTTACTCTGAGCAACGCCGGATATCTGAAACGGACACCGGTCTCTGCTTATCGGAGTCAGAAGCGAGGGGGTAAGGGTGTCAACGCCATGACGACCCGGGAAGAGGACTATGTAACCACACTCTTTACCTGCTCCACCCACGACTATATTCTCTTCTTCACCAACACTGGTAAAGTGCATCGGAAGAAGGGATATCAGATTCCCGAGGCAGGCCGAACGGCGAAAGGAACCAATATTGTAAACCTGCTGCCCATTGAGCAGGGGGAAAAGGTCACCGCCATGCTCCATATCAGGGAGTTTAGCGATAACGAATTCCTAGTGTTTGCTACCCGGCTGGGCACAGTGAAACGATCAACCCTTTCTAGTCTCCACACTGCCCGGAAAGCAGGAATTCGTGCTCTGAATCTGGACGAAACAGATGAGCTTATTTCCGTCTGTCGCACCGATGGGGAACAGGATATTATGTTGGCTACCCATGATGGAATGGCGATTCGTTTCGCGGAAAAGGATGTTCGCTGCATGGGGCGGGATGCGGTAGGTGTCCGAGGAATTCGCCTGAAAGACGGTGACTATGTTGTTGCCGGTGGCGTTTCCAATCAGGGTGGCAGCCTGCTGACCATTACAGAAAACGGGTTCGGAAAACGAACCCCGATTGAAGGATATAGTCTCCAGAGCCGAGGTGGTTATGGCAGTAAAAACTACAACATCACCGAGAAGACTGGTTTTGTGGCTTCCGCAGCCATTGTGGAAGATACCGGCGATGTTCTGATGATCTCCGATGACGGTACGATTATTCGTACTGCGGTCAGTGGAATCAACCTCTACGGCCGTGTGACCCAGGGGGTACACATTATGACGGTATCCGAAGGCGTCAAGGTGATTTCGTTGGCTACCACTCATGAAGAGGAGGAAGCAGCAGAGGAGGTTGAACCTACTCCGGAAGTGGGTGAACCTCCCACAGAGGAATCCACAACTGTGTAAAAAACAGATGTTTTATTTCTGCCGGATGTGGCAATATAAAGCCCCATCCGGCTTTTCTATCTTTGGCTCCCTTTTGTTTCATGATCCGGGGGCAGTGAGGAGAATGCTATGAAAACAGTGACGTTATATACAGATGGTGCCTGTTCCGGAAATCCGGGTCCTGGCGGTTGGGCGGCAATTTTACTCTACAATGGCCATGAAAGAGAGCTTTCCGGTGGGGAATCCGGTACCACAAACAATCGGATGGAGCTGACTGCTGTGATTCGGGGACTGGGTGCCCTCAAGCAGCCCTGCATCGTAGACCTGTACTCAGACTCCAAATATGTTATCGACGCTTTGGAGAAGGGATGGGCAGTCGGCTGGCGAAGGCGCGGGTGGAAAAAGGCGGATAAAAAACCAGCTTTAAATTCCGATTTGTGGGCAGAATTATTGGATCTGTGTGAACAACATACCCTGCAATTTCACTGGGTGAAAGGACATGCTGAAAACCCCTACAACAACCGCTGCGATGAATTAGCTGTGCAGGAGTGGCAAAAACTAAAAGGGTAGCGCATTACCTGTACAACAAAAAAAGGAAACCTTCTTGATAGAAAGTTTCCTTTTTTCATGTTTGCAAACTTGAAAGTGCAGTGGTGGCACGCTTCGCTGAACACTTCCCCTGGTTTAGAGTTCTTCCATTTTAATCAGATTTGTATTGCCAGAGGTACCGTTAGTGTTTCCGACCGTGATGATAATACGCTGGCCTTTTTCCACCAGGCCGGATTTCAAAGCAGCATTTGCAGCGTAATACATCAGTACATCCACAGAGGGGAACTGCTCACTCATGGCAGGGAATACATTCCAGAACAAGGCCAGTTGGTTATATACCTTCTCACTGGTTGTCATGCCAATGATAGGCTTAGGGCAGCGGAACCGAGAGACCTGCCGTGCCGTATTACCACTGAGGGTACAGACCACAATGGCGCTGGCACCCACGTCAATGGCTAGGGAACAGGTTCCGTGACACATGGCATCATTAAAGTTGTACAGGACAAAATCCATCTTCTGGAACCGATGCGCATAGTGAATGTTCTGCTCTGTCTGAACAGCGATCCGGCTCATGGCGGAAACTGCTTCCACTGGATATTTGCCTGCGGCGGTTTCACCGGAGAGCATCACTGCACTGGACCCATCGTAGACGGCGTTGGCTACGTCAGAGATCTCTGCGCGAGTCGGTCTGGGCTTTCCGGTCATAGATTCTAACATTTCGGTGGCAGTAATTACAACCTTTCCCCGATTGAGACAGATACTGATAAGCTTTTTCTGGATCGGCGGCAGCTCTTCATAGGGAATTTCTACCCCAAGATCGCCGCGCGCTACCATGATCCCATCACAGTAATCCAAGATTGCCTCTGCGTTGTTGACGCCGGAGCGATTTTCGATTTTTGCAATGATGTCAATATCCTTACCGCCATTCTGATCTAAAAAGTCTCGCAGATCCTGGACATCCTTGGGAGTGGACACAAAGGATGCTGCCACATAGTCTACATCCATCTCGATGCCAAATAGCAGGTCGGACTGATCCTGCTGGCTGAGGTAAACGGTGTTGATGAGCTTATTGGGAAAGCTCATACTTTTGTTATTGCTGAGTCTTCCACCGTCAATGACCTGGCAGATGGCTTCAGTTTTGGTACGCTCCTTCACTTCCACAGAGACCAGTCCATCGTTAATGAGAATTTTATCCCCCACCGCTAGCCGATCCATGATACCCGGGCAGGAGACAGAAACCCGTTCCTGAGTACCCGGTACGTTTTCTGTGGTCAGGGAGAAGGCAGCGCCGGGGATAAGCTCCACGCTGCCGGACTCAAAGGTGCCGATACGAAATTCCGGACCCTTGGTGTCCAGCATCAGGGAAAGCGGTATTCCCAGTTCTTCTCGCACCTGTTTGACCAGATTAATGGAAGCGCGATGCTCCTCATGGTTGCCGTGGGAGAAGTTGAACCGGGCGACGTTCATGCCTGCCTGAACCATTTTTGTCAAGATTTCGTGGTTTGCACAGGCGGGACCCATGGTACAAATAACCTTTGTTTTTTTCATATAAATACCCCTTTTATCTTCGTCCCCGGTTCCGAACAATTACAGGTCTGCCAGATATTGAATGGTACGAACCATCTGAGAAGTATAGCTGTTCTCGTTGTCGTACCAGGAAACTACTTGCACTTGGGCAGTATTGTTGTCCATATTCATAACCATCGTCTGAGTTGCGTCAAAGAGGGAACCATAACGCATACCCACAATGTCGGAGGAGACGATTTCATCGGTGTTATAACCGAAGGATTCGTTGGTCTGTTTTTTGATGGCGGCGTTAAGTTCTTCTACGGAAGTCTGACCCTCAATTACCGCGTGGAGCAGGGTAGTAGAGCCGGTAGGAGTGGGGACACGCTGTGCCGCACCGATGAGTTTTCCATTCAGCTCTGGAACCACCAGGCCCATGGCCTTAGCAGCTCCGGTAGAGTTGGGTACGATATTGATAGCGGCGGCACGGGATCGGCGCAGGTCTCCCTTGCGCTGGGGGCCGTCCAGAGTCATCTGATCTCCAGTATATCCGTGGATGGTACACATAATGCCGGAAATGATGGGGTGACAATCGTTGAGTGCCTTTGCCATAGGAGCTAGGCAGTTGGTGGTGCAGGAGGCAGCGGAAACAATCCGATCCTCTGGGGTTAGGGTGTGATGGTTTACATTGTAAACGATGGTGGGAACATCATCGCCAGCGGGAGCGGAAATTACCACCTTTTTGGCGCCTGCCTTCAGATGGGCTTCTGCCTTGCTGCGGCTGGTGTAGAAGCCGGTGCATTCCAGCACTACGTCCACATTGAGTTCTCCCCAGGGGAGCTTATGGGCGTCGGATTCTGCATAAATGGGAATGGTTTTATCCAGAATAATAATGGAATTTTCGTTGTGGCTGACGGCCTGTGCCAGCAGATAGGTGCCCTGGGTGGAATCATATTTCAACAGATGAGCCAGCATTTTTGGAGAAGTCAGGTCGTTGATTGCTACTACTTCAAATTCCTCTGTGCCGAACATCTGACGAAAGGCCAGGCGGCCGATTCGGCCAAAGCCGTTAATTGCTACTTTTACTGCCATAGTTTGCATAACCTCCTGAAATTACGTTGGTTTTCAGAGGTTAGTATGCCCGCTTTTCCGCAATCAACCATTTTTTATTCCCTTTGCGGTTATTTTTACACTTTGTTTTTCACCATTGTGGAAAAACAACAGAGACAAGCCGTCTCTGTTGTTTTTTGGACAGAATTATTCTGCTGCTTCTGCCTCACGACGGGTGACGGCGATAGATAATTCATCCAGCTGTTCGTTGTCCACGAAATCGGGGCAGTTGGTCATAGGCTCGGAAGCGTTCTGAACCTTGGGGAAGGCCAGTACATCCCGGAGACTCTCGCTGCCCAGAAGCTGCATCACAATGCGATCTAAACCCAGCGCCATACCACCATGGGGCGGTGCACCGTACTGGAACGCATCAATCAGATGACCGAATTTGCGGTGAGCTTCCTCGTCGGAGAGACCCAACAGCTGGAAGACACGGTTTTGCAGGTCAGGGTTGGTAATTCGGATGGAGCCGGAAGCCAGCTCGATACCGTTGAGCACCATGTCGTAGCACTGAGCCCGAACTTCGCCCTTGCGGCTTTCATCCTCCAAATAGGGGAGACATTCGTCCACGATAGCGGTAAAGGGATGATGCATGGCAACCCAGGTCTGGGCTTCCTCGTCCCAGTCGAAGAAGGGAAATTCCACAATCCACAGGGGTTTGAATACGTTTTTCGGAATGATGTCCAGCTTCTTCGCCACGGTGATTCGGAGCTGTCCCAGATTAGTCAGGCTATTGGAATACTGTTCATCGGAGATGATCATAATCACGTCGCCGGGCACACCGTCAGCCTTTGCGATAATGGCGGCCATCTCTTCCTCGGTCATGAACTTCTTAAAGGAAGAGGCAATGCTTGCATCTTCACCTATGCGAATCCAAGCCATTCCTTTGCCGCCGATGCCCTTGACGAAGTCAGTGAGCTTGTCCAGTTCCTTCCGGGACAGGGAATTGAAGGCTTTTTTGGCGCAGATACCGTGAACGCCGCCGCCAGCGTTGAGGGCATTGGTAAACACGGAGAAGCCGCAGTCCTTCACTTCATTGGCCAAGTTAAAGATTTCCATAGCGTAGCGGGTATCGGGTTTATCGCTGCCGTACTTCTCCATGGCTTCCTGGTAGGTCAGACGGGGGATAGGATCAAGGTCAATGTTCATGGCTTCCTTGAACACCCGGTGCAGATAACCTTCCCCAATGTTCAGGACGTCTTCTACGTTGACGAAGGACATTTCCAAGTCAATCTGGGTGAATTCCGGCTGCCGATCCGCCCGCAGGTCTTCATCCCGATAACAGCGGGCGATCTGCATGTAGCGGTCAAATCCAGCCACCATGCACAGCTGCTTATAAATCTGGGGGGACTGGGGGAGGGCATAGAACTTACCCGGATGGATGCGGCTGGGAACCAAGAAGTCTCGGGCGCCTTCCGGTGTGGATTTGATCAGGGTAGGGGTCTCAATCTCAATGAATCCATTTTCATCAAAATAGTCCCGGGTGATTTTAGCCACCTTATGGCGGAACATCAGATTTTTCTGAAGCTCCGAACGGCGCAGATCAAGATAGCGGTACTTCAACCGCAGCATTTCATTTGCCTTGGTACCGTCTACGATCTCAAAGGGAGGCGTCTCGGATTTGCCTAGCACACGCAGCTCGGTCACGAACACTTCAATGTCACCAGTGGGGATTTTTTTGCTCTTGCTTTCCCGTTCCCGGACAGTACCAACTGCCGCAATAACATATTCACTGTGGAGTCCAGCTGCTTTTTCAAAAATTTCTTTGTCGGTGTCATCGCCAAAGGCCAGCTGGAGCAGGCCGGTGCGATCCCGAAGGTCTACAAAGATCAGAGCGCCCAGGTCTCTCTGCCGCTGAACCCAGCCGCAGACAGAGACGGTTTCGCCAATGTTTTCAGCACGGAGGGTGCCGGCGTAATGGCTACGCTTAAAACCAGTTATAGTGTCCATTGTAATTCTCCCGCTTATTCTTGAATAACTTTGCCCTGATTAGCAGCAGTGATGCCTGCTTGAATCAGTTGTACCGCCTCGGAAAAGGGTACGGTTACCTGTTCGCCCTTGTTCAAATCTTTCAACGCCACGACCTGTTCCTGTTCCTCCGTTTCCCCTAAGAACAGTGCGTAGGGGATTTCCATTTTGGAGGCGTAGGTAATTCTGGCCTTGAACTTTTTCTGTTCAGCGTAGAGTTGGGTGCGAATTCCTGCCTCCCGGAGCCGGGTAGCGGTAGCGATGGCATAGCCCTGTTGTTCGTCTCCCATGGGAATCACCAACACGTCTGCCGGAGCGACGGGCAGGTTGGGATTTAACATTCCCTGTTCTCCCAGGACGTAGAATAGTCGGGTGAGGCCAATGGAAATGCCTACGCCAGGGAGCTGCTTGTCGGTGTAATACTCTGCCAGGTTGTCGTAGCGGCCACCAGAGCAGATGCTGCCGATTTCCGGGTGATCCAGCATAGTGGTTTCGTAGACGGTGCCGGTGTAGTAATCCAGCCCACGGGCGATGGTGAGATCCACCGCGAAATTGGCCTCTGGTACACCAAAGGCAGCCAGATACTTCACTACGGTACTCAGTTCATCCAAACCGGTGTCAAAGAGTTCATTTTTACCACGATAGTCCTCCAGAGCGACCAGAACCTCTTGATTGCTGCCCTGAATTGCGATAAAGTGCAAAACTTGATCGGCTGTTTCTTCCGTTACGTCCAACTCTTCTATCAGCAGGGATTTAACCTTATCGGCGCCGATTTTATCCAGCTTATCCACTGTCCGCATAATGTCCTGGCTTTGCGCTTCCAGTCCAACCATAGCATAAAAACCATTGAGGACTTTCCGGTTGTTCACCCGAATTTGGAAGCGCTCCAGCCCCAGCTGGGAGAAGGTGCGGTAGATAATGGACGGGATTTCTGCCTCATTGATGATGTCTAACTTGCCGTCACCGATAATGTCGATGTCTGCCTGGTAGAACTCGCGGAACCGGCCGCGCTGTGCCCGTTCGCCACGGTAGACCTTACCGATTTGATAGCGGCGGAACGGGAACTGGAGCTGACCATAGTGAATAGCCACATACTTCGCCAAAGGAACGGTGAGATCGAAGCGCAGGGACAAATCGCTGTCCCCCTTCTCAAACCGATAAATCTGCTTTTCCGTATCGCCGCCGCCCTTGGCCAGCAGTACCTCAGAGGACTCGATAATCGGGGTGTCCAGGGCAGTAAAGCCATAAAGGGAATAGGTAGTGCGTAGAATCTCCATAATCCGTTCCATCTGCTGCTGAGGACCGGGGAGCAGCTCCATGAAGCCGGAGAGTGTGCGTGGTTTCTGTTTTGCCATAGAAACAGTCCTTTCAAAAGAGTGTAAAATGATTATTCACTGGGAAAACGAGAAAACTCTCGTCCCGATCTATGGGACGAGAGTGAAAATATCTGTTCACTTCGCGGTGCCACCCACATTCAGTACCGTCTATGCGGCACCCTCTTATGCCTTCTGTTGCGGGAAGGGAACCGCATCCGTTTCCGGGTCTGCTCCGATGCTGTCTTCCCCTACACCTATTCGTAGCGGGCTTTCAGCCTAAGTGACCCGATTCTCTGTCCGATGGTCTGCAGGATACTAATGCATCATCATAGCAGTTCTGATACTAAAATTATATCTGTATTTTCATCGTTCGTCAAGGGGGGTTCCGGAAGGAAAATGCCGCTTTCCGCTTGGAAAAACGGCACAGAAAGACGGCAGAATCAAAGCAGCTTCTGGGAGTTCCTGGGATACATGATATTCCGCCAGTCCAGATCCCCACGAGCTAGACCCTGTACCAGCATTTCAGCGGTACCGATATTGGTGGCGACAGGGACGCTATTTTCATCGCAAACGCGACAGATATAGTGTAAATCCTCTTCGTAGTCGGGACTTTTCGGAGCGGTGAAGAACAAAACCATGTCAATTTCATTATAGGCGATCCGCGTACCGATCTGTTGGCATCCGCCATGTTCGTGGGACAGGAACAGGGAGACATCCAAACCGGTAGCCTCCTTGATGATGTTTCCGGTGGTATTGGTGGCACAGAGTGTGTGCTTGGCCAGAATACCACAGTAAGCAATGCAGAACTGTGTCATCAACTCCTGTTTCTTGTCGTCAGTCATCAATGCAATATTCAAGGCGTATCGCACTCCCTTCTAAATTTCTCTGTTTGATAGGTTCTTTGAATTGGGTCAGCGCAATCCAATGGTGACACGTTTTCCGCAGATACGGTCTGCGATATTGTGCCAGGCACGGATCACACCCTGGGTATGTAAGGCAGGCAGTTCTCCACGGGCAGCGGCAAGGGAAATCCTACGATCCTCTGGTATAATGCCCAATAGGGGCAGCCCCGCAGCATCCATGGCGTCATCGACACTGAACTGGAGTTTCCGCAGCATCCACCGGGAAACGCGATTGACTACTAGCTGCATGGGAATATGGTAGTGGTGGAGCTGGGAGACCACCTGCTGAGCGTCCCGCAGAGAGGCGGTGTCGGTAGTCACGACCACAATGGCACGATCTGCGGCGCAGACTGCCAAGTGGAAACCGGGACCAATCCCGGCAGGGCAATCAATGAGACAGTAATCGAATTGACTGCGAATTTCTCGCGTCAACCGCTTCAAAGAGGCCTGAGAGACGGGGATCGAACCCCAGGTAACCGGTGCGGTGAGGAGAAAGAGATTTTCCACCGTTGGGTGAGGGGCCGCAGCTCGTTCCAGCGAGCAACGGTCAAAGAGTACATCGGTAAAATCCATCAGGGCACAGTCGGTCATACCCAGTGCCAAATCCAGATTCCGGAGACCTACGTCCAGATCCAGACAGAGCACGCGATTGCCCAGCTTTGCCAGACTGGTTCCAAGACCGCAGGTCAACGCAGTTTTTCCAGTACCGCCTTTCCCTGATGTAATGACAATAGCAGTTCCCATGTGCATCTCCCTTGTTAGTATTTCATTATAGCACACAAAGTAACCAAAAAGCAACCACTTTTAATTGGTATATCTGGTAGAAATGCCGCTTTCCGTTTTTGCAGCTTAAAGTGGACTCTTTTTCATCCGGGCGAACCGACGTGGATAGCCCTTAGGCGTGGGGGATACCTTTTCTATCAGTACCACTCGGCGTATTACATCGGTACCTGGAATTTGATAGGTGGCCAGAGGAAGCAGCCGTCCGCCCAGCAGGGTAATGGCATGTTCCGCCCGGTTGAGTTCTTCCTGACAGTCTCCGCTCTTCATAGCTAGGAATTGCCCTCCTACCTTGACAAAAGGCAGACATAGCTCGGCCAGCAGACCTAGATCGGCCACGGCCCTGGAGATTGCCACGTCGTAGTGATCCCGGAAGTCGGGAAGCAGAGCTTGCTCCTCTCCTCGGCCATGAATACAGGTTACGTCGGATAGCCCCAGCTTAGGGGCTACTTCTGCCAACCAGGCTACCCGTTTCCCCAGACTGTCCAGCAGGGTGAGTTGTATCGTTGGCTCCAGAATTTTCAGAACCAACCCTGGAAATCCAGCTCCGGTTCCCACGTCAATGACGCTTTTCCCAGCCAGTTCTGATACTGTAAGCAGGGCGGCAGAGTCCAGCATATGTAGGTCTGCCACCTGAGCTGGTTCCGTAATAGCGGTGAGGTTCATCACTTTATTCTGCTCCAGGAGGTATTCACAATAGTGATTCAGTGTTTCCGTCGGGGCAGGGGAGAGACCGTAGGCCAGAAGACCCTTCTTAATTCGTTCCGTCATGACTGTGCCTCAAAAAACTGCATGGCTTGCAGGATACCCCATACCAATAGGAACAGAGACAGAATGGTAAATATCACGCCAAAGGCCAGTTGCTTTCCCGCACCGGGCTGTCCCTGAGGCGGTTCTTCGAAATCTGGATCCTCTTCGTGACCATCAAAACGTCCATGACGCAACAGCCAGCTTCGGTTGTAGAACTGAGCAGCCAGTGCACCTGCGGCAGGGAAGAGGAGGATGCCAGTGATACCAGAGATCAGAGTAGTGGTGGTGATCCAGTAGGTGGTGAGCAGGAAAATAATGATCATGTAAACCACGCCCATCATTGCCCAGATACGTTTGGATTTCATATCGTTGCCCTTTCTTGTCACAGAACAGGATGGAGTAAATCCAATCCTGTTCTACTTTATCTCTGTCTATTTGTTTTAGGATTCCCTTTGCTGTTCTTTCAGCAGGTCACGAATTTCGGTCAGCAATACTTCTTCCGAGGAAGGTTCCGGTTCCGGGATCTCTTCTGCCTGCCTTTTCACGACCTTTTCCATGAATTTGTTGATCACTTTTACCATCCAGAACACCACAAAGGCAATGAGGAGAAAATTGACAATGGCACTGATCAGGTGTCCAATGGGGAAGACACCTACGGATACGTCTGCGAAGTCCACCTTACCACTGATCAAGGTGATGATGGGATTGATAATGTCATCCACCACTGCGGTAACAATAGCGGTAAAAGCGGCGCCGATAACTACGCCAACGGCCAAGTCAATCACGTTGCCTCGCATGAGGAACGCCTTAAATTCATTTATCCAAGAAAGTTTTTTCATTGGTTTTAAGCTCTCTTTCCCTCTTTCTATTAGGGACGAGTGGGCAGTGCTTTCAAGGCATCCAGCAGATCGTTGAGATCCTCCACGCCATAGTATTCCAGCTCTAACCGTCCCTTCCTTTTTCCAGAGACGATTTTTACCTTACGTCCCAAGGATTTTCCCAGTTCCAAGGCAGCCAGAGCAGCATAATCCACCTGAGTAGGGTCTTTTTCCGGCTGAGCTACTGGTTTCTTTCCGCGATTCAGTTTTTTTGCCACCTCTTCCGTCTGACGAACAGACAGAGACTTGTCCATAACCTGCTGTACCAGAGCCAACCGGGAGTCCTCATCGTTCAGGGAGAGAATTGCCCGGGCGTGACCAGCAGTCAGTTGGTTGTCCTCCACCAGGGCTTTCAGATCCTCTGGGAGACCCAATAAGCGCAGGGCGTTAGCAACGGCAGGTCTGGATTTTCCCACCTGCTTTGCCACATCCTCCTGAGTGAGCCCGTAGTCGGTGATCAGGGATTTGAATCCCATGGCTTCTTCCATAGGGTTTAAATCCTCTCGCTGGAGGTTTTCGATAAGCCCCAGTTCCATGGCCGTCCGATCATCGGCCTCCAGGACAATCACCGGAACCTCACTGATTCCAGCTTCCCGTGCAGCTCGCCAACGACGCTCACCGGAGATAATTTGATAGTAGCCCGAGCCCATCAGGCGGACGCTGATGGGCTGCAAAATCCCGTGGACACGGATGGAATCTGCCAGGTCGGAGATGGACTCCGATGGGAAGAACTTGCGGGGCTGAGCCCCGTTAGGCTGAACTTTTTCGATGGGTAACCTAGTCACACCCTGCTGTTCAGGTTCCAGCGCGGCCTCGCCCAGCAGGGCGCTAAGTCCCCGGCCCAGACCGGAATCACGGGTTCCTTTCGCCATAGTACACCTCTTTTATCTGTTTACTTCGCATGTTTCACGTGAAACATGGTTCATTTCTAACAGTTCCACTGCCAGTTTCATGTAGGCTTCCGCACCTCTGGAAAGCTTATCATAGGCAATCGCGGGTTTTCCGTGGCTGGGCGCTTCACTGAGTCGCACATTTCGAGGAATCACGGAAGCGTAGACTTGCCCGGGAAAGTGGCGCTTCACCTCTTCCGCTACCTGAATGGAGAGGTTGGTTCGACCATCATACATGGTCAGCAGTACGCCCTCTACCGTGATAGCAGGATTGAGCCGCTTTTTGACGATGCGCACCGTGGAAAGGAGATCACTGAGTCCTTCCAGAGCGTAGTACTCACACTGAACTGGAATCAGTACCGAATCTGCTGCACAAAGTCCGTTCAGGGTCAACAGCTCCAGAGAGGGCGGGCAGTCAATGATGATGTAGTCGTAGTCATCTGCCAGTTCATCTAAGGCATCCCGCAGCAAATACTCTCGCCGATCCATACCGATCATTTCTACCCCGGCGCCAGCCAGCTCCTTGTTGGAGGGGAGCACATCGCCCCAGGGTGTCTTAACTACGCCACGTTTTGTGTCTGCGCCATCAATCAGGATGTCATAAATGTTGGGGGAGACGGCATTTTTGTCTACGCCCAGGCCGGAGGTAG
>CALLZZ010000546.1 GCA_937858235.1 uncultured Clostridia bacterium | reverse complement strand
TTCTGATCTACGAGCCAGTTCACGATGATCGTCTCAAAGCCCTTCTCGGTTTTATCCGTAAAAGCCATGATCAAGCCTCCTCTCCATCGGTCTCTGTTTCTTCTGTCCCTTCTCCATCTTCATTGTCATCATCGGAGATGTCGTCAACATGCTCATACTCGGGAATAGTGACATTGCGGACATCGATTTTTCCAGTAACGACATCGGAGATAATGACAGATTTTAGTTCTTGAAGTAATTGAATTTTACTTTTGGCAATGCGGATAGCATTGTCATATCGTAAACAGAGTTCGTCTAATCTTCTTACAATTTCCAACTGTTTCTTAAGAGACGGAAATGAGCACTTCAAATTCAAGACTTTTGTGACAGACAATCCTGGCTGAGCCGCTGTGTCAAACGCATATTGATTTAAGTTCATCCCAGTAAACATGTAATAAGCGTATTTATAATCGAGATAGTCGGAACAATAAACAACAACAGCGTGATCAGTCGCCCAGAATTTGCCATCAACTAAATGAACATTACCTGCCAATGCTCCTTGTCGACCTATCAATGCATATTGACCATTATTAGTATATTCCTTGTAGTATCCTCTTAATCCATTTCCACCATATACAGGATATTTCCCTTTATTATCTATCACCTGTGAAACGAGATTCGTGCCACTTTGCATACGACATATGCGCTTTACCTTTGCTGTTTTCCAATCTGAGGATTCTATCTCCCCATTATTGGAAACACTATTAATAATCGTAAGTCGTCGAAGCTCCTCCAGTTCCTGTATTTCCTTCTTTCGTATTCCAATCAGCTTGTTGATTTCAGAGACCTTCCAGTCGAGGAAGCGCACAATTTGATCCTGCTCTTCACTAGGAGGAATTGGAAGCAGAATGGTCCTCATCTCGCTGTAACGTGTAGTCCAAAGATCAGCAACAATTCCTCTTCCGTTCCGATAGTATTCTTCCGAGAATTTATAATTACGGAGCAAGTAATGTACATAATCATTATTTAGCCCGCTTCGTGGTGTCAGCACAAGATTGATGAGTGAAACCGAGCCATCGAGTTTCGATACTCCGCAGGAGCCTTTTCGATCTGAACGGCTATTGATAACAAAATCTCCAGCTTTCACCAGTTTGCGGTTATCGCTGTCGTTTGATTTTGCGGCGTGCTCAAGCTGAGGAAGAATACCTTTTTTCGTTACTGACAGCGGCGCATAATCCTTGTCCGATACTTTTGTCTTTCGCTCTGTGAAGAGGGCGTCTATTTTCTGCAATTGCCAATGCGCTGGGATCTGCGGAAGCCAAGCTATGCCCGTGTTCGCAACATCTGTGTATTTAACCATTACTTCAGTCCCTCCACGATCTCATCCATGACGCCATCCGATTCCCTCTCGAGCTCCTTAAGCGATGCAAGGATGTCTTTCATATCACGGAGTTGCACCGGCTTGTAGAAGTACTTCGTGAAGCTGATCTCGTAACCGATCTTTGTCTTGTTTTCATCCACGTAGGCGTCCGATGCATATGGCTTGACTTCCTTTTCGATGAATGCGTCGATCCCACCGTCGTAGTTGAACGGGATGTTTTCCGAGTCGCGGAGGTTCGGATCGGATTCGCCTTCAACCTCTTTTGCATGTGGATCAGTTTCCGTGATAAACGGACGGATCTTCTTGAGCTGCGTCTTTTTGAGCTTTGTCGCCTTGGCAAAAGCGTCCCAATCGTCAAGCGGCGTTCCCGCAGGAATCTTGGCGATGGCCTCACGAACTGCATCAAGCTCTGACTGCTTCTTGAATGTATCTGCTGGTATTTCTCGTTCCGGGAATACACGCAGGCGCAACGGGCGCTCTACAGTTACATTCCAGTATCCGAACTCGCTGTTATCGAAGATCATGCTTACGTCGCTTTCCTCCATGTCGAGGAAGATGCGGACAATTTCCTTACGGATTTCCGGCGTGAATTCGCAGTTCTTATTGCCCATGTTCTTGCGCAGCGAGGACTTCATATTCGTCGCGTCGATGAGCTGAATCTTGCCTTTGCGGCGTTCTTCCTTCTTATTGGAAAGCACCCAAATGTATGTGCCAATGCCTGTGTTGTAGAACATGTTGTCAGGCAATGCGATGATGGCCTCTACCAGATCACGCTCGATCATATACCGGCGGGCATTGCTTTCACCGCTTCCTGCATCGCCCGTGAACAGGGATGAGCCGTTATGTACTTCGATGATGCGGCTCCCGAGTTCTGTGTCGGTTTTCATCTTGGATACATTGTTAAGCAGGAAGAGAAGCTGTCCGTCGCTTGTGCGCGGGATCATCTTTAGCTCCTCACCACCGGGAAGGTATGCATTGAAACGAGTGTCAAGGATTTCACTCTTGCCACCCATCTTGTCTGCATCTGTTTTCCAGCTTTTCCCGTACGGCGGATTGGAAAGCATGAAGTCGAACTGCCGCGACGGATTCCCATCCAGCGATAGCGTTGAGCCATAGAAGATGTGTTCGGCTTCCTCGCCATCGCCCTTGAGCAGCATGTCAGCTTTGCAGATGGCGTACGTTTCCGGCTGGACCTCCTGACCAAACAGGTGAATAGAGACATTCTTTCCGCGACGGCCCGCGAGTGTCAGGAGTCGCGCCTGAGCAACCGTAAGCATTCCTCCTGTGCCACAGGCACCGTCATAGCAGGAGTATGTTGCATCTTTGATCTGGTCTTCAACGGGATAGAAAGCAAGGTCAGCCATGAGCTCGACAACGTCCCTCGGTGTCCAGTGTTCTCCGGCTTCCTCATTGTTTTCTTCGTTAAATCGGCGGATTAACTCCTCGAAGATTGTTCCCATGCCGTGGTTATCGAGTCCCGGCAGCTTCACGATCTTTTTCTCCGCGTCCTTATAGACAGGATCCGGGCTGAGATTGATATCCGATGACGTGAACTTATCGATGACCGCGCCAAGGATATCCGCATCGACCATAGCCTTGATCTGGTCGCGGAATTTGAACTTGTCGAGGATCTCCTGAACGTTCGGAGAGAAGCCGTCCAGGTATGCCTTGAAGTCGGCTTCAAGCGTCTGCTTCTTCGCGCGGCTCGTCAGATCCTTTAAAAGGAATGGCGAGGCATTGCAGAACGCCTGTCCGGCAGTGTTGCAGAGCGCAGGCCACTGGTTATCGATCTTGGCGGTGTCCAACTGCTTCTTCATGGTAAGAACGGCTTCCTTCGTCCCTTCCAGCATTGCATCAAGGCGGCGGATGACCGTCATCGGCAGAATAACGTCACGGTATTT
>CALLZZ010000545.1 GCA_937858235.1 uncultured Clostridia bacterium | reverse complement strand
TCCTTAATGGCCATCGCTGCTGTGGTACTGGGATTTACAATCAATACGACGGCTGGGATCCTTGCCATTGCTTTTGTCGTTGCTTTTGGGACAGCGTTTTTTACATTTACCAAAGCCCGATATAAAAGCATTGCGCAGATTTCAGAGCAAATCGACCTCGTGCTTCATAACGCTGAGCATCTGTATATTGGTGAATCGGATGAGGGCGAACTTCCTATTCTTCAAAGCGAGATCAAAAAAATGACACTGCGTATTCGGGAACAAAACGACACACTGAAAAAAGAAAAAGAACATCTTGCTGATTCGCTGGCCGATATAGCTCACCAACTTCGCACTCCTCTCACATCTGCGAACCTTATTCTATCTTTGCTAGAGAATAGCCCTGATGAAAATGAACGGAAAACATTGATACGGGAAACAAAGGAATTGTTTGTACAGATGGATTGGCTGCTTACTTCTCTGTTGAAGTTATCCCGCCTTGGACGCGGGCATTGTGGTGTTCAAAAGCGAGCAGATAGATGTTAACAACTTGATAGTCGCCGCACTTCGCCCGTTTTTGATCCCAATGGAGCTGCACAATATTGCTTTGCAAATAGACGTGCCGACAAGCGGAAGGTTAACGAAGAACGGTTGAATGATTTGTTGGGACTACTTGGGCTAAAAGACCGCAAGGCGCATCTGCCTAATCAGCTTTCGGGCGGCCAGCAGCAGCGTGTCGCTATCGGGCGCGCTTTGATGAACGCCCCGGCGGTCATGCTGGCCGACGAACCCACAGGCAGTCTTGACAAACGAAATGGACATGAAATCATCAAGCTGCTGAAAGAAAGCAATAAAAAATACAATCAAACCTTGCTCCTCGTCACCCATGACGAAAACATCGCACTGCAATCAGACCGAATTATCGGAATATCGGATGGTAAAGTAGTGCGAGACGATAAGGTGATGCGGCCATGAACATTTTCAACAAAGTCGCTCTGCAAAGCATGAAAAAAAACCGCACACGAACGATTGTAACGGCGATAGGAGTTGTCCTGTCCACCGCAATGATTACGGCAGTCATCACCTTTGGCATTTCCCTGCTCAATTATATGGCAAACGGCGCAGCCCAAAAATACGGCGGTTGGCATATCGAATTTGAGGATGTAAATTCTTCTTTTGTAGCAGGGCAGGCAAGTAACGACAAAGTCGCAAGTACCACAACATTTGAAAATATCGGTTACGCAAAACTCGATGGCGTGAAAACCCCCAACAAGCCGTATCTTTTTATAGCCGGATTTAGCAAGAAAGCCTTTGATGCCTTGCCTATAACCCTGGTTTCCGGCAGGCTGCCGAAAACCAGCGGAGGGATTCTTGTTTCAGGGAGCATCTCGACAAAGGGTGGCGTTCAGTTCGAGGTGGGAGATACGCTTACTCTTGCTGTTGGAAACCGCATGAACGGAAATAAGAAACTCGGCCAGAGTGATTCGTACACCGTCAAGAGTGAAACTTTTGTGCCGCAGGGCGAGAGGACTTACACGGTGGTCGGCATCTGCCAAACACCCCACTTTGAGGAAAATTCCGCGCCGGGATACACCGTAATCACAGCCGCAGATACCGCAGATACGGTGGATGATCTCAGTTTGTTTGTTACACTGAAAAATCCAAGCCAAGTCCATACTTTGGAAGGTACTCTTGCGTTAAAGAACTCTAAAAGAAACAAGAAATCCTATCGCAGCATTGTGCTGTCACTTGTTTTAAGCATAGTGCTGTTTATATCGACCAGTGCTTTTGTAACGGATTTGAAACAGGCGCCGGAGCGGGCAGAAGTGTTCACTACGTATGACATCGGTTTTAGCACACAGGATATGGACGACAACAAAATGCTTCAGCTTTACGACAAACTGAAAACCGCCGACGGTGTTACCGAAAGCTCATATCAAGTTGTTATGGAGTATTTATACGCTGTCAAAGCAAGCGACCTTTCAGATGATTACTGGAAATACGCTGGGGCACATTCGCCGGACGAAACGGTGAATCTGCCAATGACAATCCAGTTTTTAGATGACAACACCTATCTGAAAATTATCAAAGGCCTGGACTTGCCTGTAAAGCAATATACCGGGAAAAATGGGAAAATGATCGCCATTGCCAAAATGCAAGGCCGCAGCAATCGGGTAGAGGAGCTTGACCAGTTTAAGGATATGTTCAAGAGCTCTTCCATGAGCTTTACCATCGCTCCCGAGATAAACGGCGAGCCGAAAACGGAACAGGAGCAAAACGCAAGCATTACGTTTGTCGATACTGTGTTACCTGATACACCCCCGATGACAGGAACCCTCAAGCAAAGGTCATACACTTTTATAGTGATGGCTCCTTATTCGTTCAAGGAAAAGCTTGCTCCCTCTGATGCTTCGCTGGATATCATGGTGAAGGGCATGACCTTTGAGTCAACGAATTCATCACAGACGACAGCCAAAATGGAAACGATGATTCAGGGTGCGGGAATTACAGACGAATACAACCTGCTCAATATGGATAAAATGCTTGATCAGAACCGTAATATGATATTCATTGCCAACGTGTTCGGCTATACTTTTATCATTATGATCTCGTTGATAGCGGTTGCCAATGTGTTCAACACGATTTCCACGAATATCAAGCTGCGCCGCCGGGAGCTTGCCATGCTTCGCACTGTAGGGATGTCCGACCACGATTTCAATAAAATGATGCGCTTT
>CALLZZ010000544.1 GCA_937858235.1 uncultured Clostridia bacterium | reverse complement strand
AAAAAATATAAAAATTATCCGTCCAAAAGCAAGGGTTCTGTCCTTAGGAAGTTAGGGGGATATTTTGTCCTCGAATATTTTTGAAGGAGGTGAGACCTTGGGAATTGGCTTATATAACTCAGAAGGCTACAAAGACCCTGTACCCTTTGAAGCGATCAATGGCATAGAGCGTGAAGAAAGAAAGAGTAATTACAGACCACTTGTTTATATTTGCTCTCCTTACGCTGGAAATGAGGAATGGAATACCATGAAGGCCAGAGAGTATAGCAGATTTGCAGTAAACATGGGAGTAATACCAATTGCCCCACATCTGTTGTTTCCGCAATTTATGGATGAAGCCACCGAGCGGGAATTGGCAATGTTCATGAACATGGTACTGCTGGGAAGATGTGCAGAGTTGTGGGTGTTTGGAGGAAGGATATCGGAAGGTATGGCAGCTGAAATTCTAAGAGCCAAACGAAAACGCATGAGAATCCGTTATTTTACGGAGGACTTTAAGGAGGTGACCAGATGAAGCAATTTACTTTGTATACATCAGACAGTGTGGGGAGTCAATCAAATTGCGTTTATCCTCATAAGACAGTTATTACAGATGAAGCCTCTTTGAAGCAAGCGGCTGCACATGACCATGTTTCGGCAGAGTATAAGGGAAATTATCGTAGTAGCCTGAATTTCATCAGGGCGGATAATGTACCTCTCGATTGTGATAATGATCATTCAGATAATCCGGATGACTGGGTAACACCACTAGAAGTTGCGTTTGCCTTCCCTAATGTTGCTTTTGCTGTTGTATATAGTAGAAGCAATATGCTACAGAAGGACAGTAGGTCACCACGTCCAAGATTTCATGTGTTCTTTCCAATACCTCCAGTAACAGATGCAAAAGTATACTCAGCGTTAAAAAAGGAGATCACATCGTGTTTCCCTTATTTTGATAACAATGCTCTTGATAGCGCAAGATTTTTATTTGGAACAGCCAATGCTGAGGTAGAACTCTACAGAGGAGATAAAAGTATTGTAGACTTTTTGCAAGATAACAAATTTGAAGAATGGGATAATTCGCAGGATGAAATTCTAGAAGGAAATCGAAACAATACGATGTCGGGTATAGCAGGTAAACTCGTTGTTCGTTATGGGAACACCGATGGGGCATATGCTATTTTTCTAAAGAAGGCAGAGAAGTGCAATCCACCTTTGGAAGAAACAGAATTAAAGACTATATGGAACAGTGCTGTAAAGTTTGGGAAATATGTATCTTCTCAGGAGAGCTACATTCCACCAGAACAGTACAACACAGATATGAAGTTAAAGCCGGATGATTTTTCTGATGTAGGTCAGGCGATTGTTTTATCAAGAGAATATTTGGAGAGTTTACGTTATTCACCATCCACAGATTACATCGTCTACAACGGAAGCTACTGGGAGGAGTCAAAGCCAAAGTCTCAGGCAGTGGCACAGGAACTAACAGCAAGGCAGTTGGAGGAAGCGGAAGCAGAGATGCAGAAGGCTACGAATGAAATGCTGCAAAATGGTGCTTGGGAGATGCTTGTTGCAATGGGACCTAAGAAAGCAGCATCAGCTTTTAATGAACAGCAAAGGCATTCCTTTGAGAAATACCAGACCGCACAGCTTTATCGCAATTATGCCATTAAGCGTCGCGATTCCAAATACATCTCATCTGCCTTAAAAGAAGCTCGCCCAATGTTGGAGATAGAGCAGTGTAATTTGGATGCAGATGAGTTTCTATTAAATACACCATCCGGAACATATGACCTACGTAAAGGATTAGGTTCTGTTATGAAGCATGATCCACTTGATTTTATTACAAAACAGACAACGGTGGATCCTGATACGGAAGGAGTTGATCTATGGGAAGCTGCTCTAAATACATTCTTCTGTGGCGATTTAGATCTCATCCATTATGTTCAGGAGATTGTAGGCCTTGCTGCCATAGGAAAAGTATATGTGGAAGCACTGATTATTGCCTATGGGGAAGGTCGTAATGGTAAGTCAACCTTCTGGAATGTAATTGCTAGAGTACTTGGTTCTTACAGCGGTAATATTTCTGCTGATATGTTGACAGTTGGATGCCGTAGAAATGTAAAGCCGGAATTAGCTGAAGCAAAGGGAAAGAGATTGATAATTGCTGCTGAGATGGAGGAAGGAATGCGCCTAAATACATCAAATGTGAAACAGTTGTGTTCTACCGATGAGATTTACGCAGAGAAGAAGTACAAGGATCCATTCAGTTATATTCCAAGCCATACACTAGTGCTTTATACCAACCATCTTCCGAAGGTCGGAGCTATCGATAGAGGCACCTGGCGTCGTCTGATTGTAATTCCTTTTAGTGCAAAGATAGAAGGCAACGCAGATGTGAAGAACTATGCAGATTATTTACTTGAAAATGCAGGAGGCGCAATTCTTTCTTGGGTGATTGAAGGTGCTACGAAGGTAATCGGACATAAATTCAAGATTGAAGCACCAGAGAAGGTAAAGGCTGCAATTCAGTCATATAAGGAAAATAATGATTG
>CALLZZ010000543.1 GCA_937858235.1 uncultured Clostridia bacterium | reverse complement strand
AGTGCAGAAGATGCTGTATTTAAGGCGCTTGGCGTTGAATAGAAAATAATATGCTGTTAGTGATCCCAATTAATAGCTGGCATTGATAGTCACTTTATACTTCGAAAGCGTCCGCAGGACGCGCAGCCGCACAATTTATTGTGCGATCAAAGGGGATTGGGGGCATTGCCACCAACAAGCAAAAGGTCGGTTTCCGTTAAAGCGGAAATCGACCTTTTGGCTTTGTGGGTACCACAAAGCATTGCTTGCTGGGTTTGTTTTACTCCCTCAATTGATATAGAGAAAACCTCTTTTCAAAAATTTATTTAGGCTCCTAAATTAATCGTTGACATTCTTGTATTGAAGTGATATGCTATAAACAATTTAGGGACCTAAATAAATTAGGAGGTACTTATTATGGAACAAAATCATGCCGTGGATCTATATACGGCTCTTCATCGGCTTGGACGTCAACTTCACCGAAACGCTCACCGACTGGGGCACAAGGAAGGTCATTACCAAGAGCAGTCCCGTCTGCTCCTGCTGATTGCGGAAAATGATGGGGTGATTCAGCGAGATTTGGCCATCGAAATGGATGTCCGCCCATCCAGCATGACAGAAATGCTTGTAAAAATGGAACAGTTAGGGCTCGTTCGGCGAGAGCAAGATGAAAAAGACCAGCGTGTAATGCATATTTTCCTCACGGAAAAAGGAAAGGCTGTTGCAGAGGAATCCAAAACGACAAATGCTCAGCTGACCGAAAAACTCTTTGAGGGACTTAATGCAGAAGAAATTGACGAAATGCTTCATTTGACGGAAAAACTCGCAGCTCATCTAGATGCCATGGATTCTTCCGCTTGTGAAGACGGCCCAATGCACGGGCATCATCATGGGTTTGGCGGACACCATGGCGGTGATGGTTTCAATCATCATAACTGGGACCATCATAAACACGAAGATTTTGACGATAGAAGATTTTTTTGAATTCAAAGCCATCTGTCAAAGTCGCTATCCAAAGAGGGGGTGAATGCCCTTGAATTTTACAAAATTCATCATCATAAATCCGCGTGAGAAATCGGGCCTTTGGGCCGGGATTGCTGGAATTTTTATCAATGGCATGATATTTGCGTTGGAACTTTTCGCAAGCATTATGACAGGCAGTACAACACTGACGGCCGATGCGTTTCACAATTCTGTGGATGCTGTCACATCTGTCATTACGGTCGTTTCGTTTCTAGTCGTTGGAAAACCGGCTGATCGAAAACACCCCTTTGGCTTTGGACGTGTAGAATATCTGTCATCCTTATTTGTAGGGGCGATTATGATAGGAGTCGGAGTGCTTTTTGCCAAAACTTCTTTTCTAAAAATTTTGAATCCTGTAGTAGTGAGATTCAGTAAGGTTGCATTTATTTTAATGATTATTTCCATTCTACTGAAACTGCTGTGTAGCTATATTAACCGAAAATACGCACAAAAAGTTTCTTCGCAGACTCTGGCCGCAGCCTCATTGGACGCTATGGGAGATGTTCTTATATTGTCCGTTGCTTCTTTTTCTCTGCTGTTTACGAAACTGACAGATATCCCTGTGGACGGCCCTCTTGGACTGCTCATCTCTGGTATTATCATTTTCTCAGGATTTTCTGTCGCAAAACGTGCGGCATCCTCTCTAATTGGAAAAGCGCCCGATCCGGCAATTTCTAACCTCATTTCTGAGACAGTGCTGAAAGCAAAATATGTTGTAGGATTTCATGACCTTGTGGTGCATGATTATGGGCCAGAGAAAATTCCGGCTTCTGTTCATGCAGAGGTTCCTTCTCATGTGTCCTTGGTGAAAGTACACGAGGCTCTGGCACAAACGGAATTAGACCTGCAAGATCAGGGTGTGGAATTAGTAATTCACATTGATCCGGTTGCAGTACAGACCGAGTGGGACCATCACAGATACAATGAGGCAAAACAGCACCACACCGCAGCTTTTGCAGGTCAGCAGACTATGGGACGGTGATAACATGAATCAAAATGAACTTTCTTTCTCTAATCTGACTTATCTGGAAGCGATCTACCGTTTATACGGTCATACCGGGTGCGTACATCCGGTAGACTTAGCAAACGATCTTCAAGTTTCAAAACCAAGCGTTACAAGAGCGCTCAGACTTCTGACAGAGGAAGGATTGATTCGGAAAAACTCTT
>CALLZZ010000542.1 GCA_937858235.1 uncultured Clostridia bacterium | reverse complement strand
TCCATTACCACTGTAGGAACTCCTGACGCTGTGAATACGCTAAGGTTTCTTGCCTTGTCTACAATGTTGGAATAGAGCGGTGCAGGGATCAATGCATTGGCTCCTGATGTCAACATGGTGTTATTCACCATTTTACATGCCCCTAATCTTTTCCTTTTCAAGCAAATTAAAAGAAGGTACTGAGTAAATTATTCTGATGCATTATGCGTCAGATTGTTTTATCCAGTACCTTCTTGTGTTATCATACCCTTGTTGCTTATAAATAAAGCAGCAGAAATCTCCCCTACCAAAGCTTGATTCCTGCCGCATGCTCAAGTCTGTGGTAAACCACATCCTCACATGCTTATGATAACCATAAATACTGATTTTGGCAATCCTATTTCACAGGATTTTTACGATAAAACAATTAATTCCATTCAATTCCACCAGTTGACCTGTACTTGTGGGCATTCTGCCTGCCTTACCATCCATGCTTACTATGACCGCAGAGTGAAATCTGAAGATCATTCTGTAACGCTTCATATCTGCCGTGTCAAATGCAGGCACTGTAACAAAACTCACGCTCTGCTTCCTGCTCTCATTGTTCCTTATTCCCAAGTTTCATTCCCGGATCAGATAGATATTATCTCCCATTATGAGGGCTCCGGCGATTACTCTGAAATTATGGAAAAGACTCCTTCAATTGATGAGAACTGTATCCGCTCTATTATTCGCAGATACCTCCTCCACTGGTTCCAGCGCATTCTGTCTGCACAACGGTCCATTGCCACATCGTTATCCTTTATAAAGCACTGCTTTTCGCACTTTAGCCGTCAGTTCATGCAGATAAAAAGGACACCAAATATCTTATTTCTAACACCCACATAACCTTACACGACACCTCTTGTGGAATCTTCTATACTATAGAAAAACAAAGGAGGATTTCCATTATGACACAGGAACAAACACATGAAATCGCATTAATGCGCTATTCGGTCATCGCACCACTCATCTCCGGCCTTCAGGACTCATTTTCGTCCCATGCGGCTTTCTTTCGTGACGCTTCTGCTAAGGGTGTGACCGCTCCGGACGGCACAGTGAAACACTTTGCACCGACTACCATTAAAAAATGGTATAACCATTATAATCAGGGCGGCTTTGATGCACTCATTCCCAGTTCAAGAGCCGATCTTGGCAAGCCTCGCAAGATCGATGATGAGCTTCAGGAACAGATCCGATATCTTAAGACGAACTATCCCCGCATGTCCTCAGCTGCCATTTACCGCCAGTTACGCGACAATGGCAGTATTCGTCCCGATGATCTCTCAGAATCAACCGTAAACCGCTATCTGAACCGGCTGGCACTGGAACTTAAGACAACCACAAACCAGGATATGCGCCGCTATGAACGCCCCCACATCAATGAAGTCTGGTGTGGCGACAGCAGTGTTGGTCCTTATCTGAGAACTGACGATGGTAAAAAGCACAAAGTCTACCTGATTGCATTGATTGATGATGCCAGTCGTTTTATTGTTGGCATTGATGTCTTCTTTAATGACAACTTTGTAAATCTCATGTCGGTCATGAAATCAGCAGTTGCAAAGTATGGCCGTCCACAGATGTTCAATTTCGATAACGGATCCAGTTATCGTAACAAGCAGATGGAGCTTTTAGCGGCCCGTCTGGGTTCTGTCATCCACTATGACCAGCCATACACGCCAACACAAAAAGCCAAAATTGAGCGGTGGTTTCGCACCTGCAAAGATCAATGGATGGCAGCTCTAGACATCCGTGACTTTCATTCTCTTGATGAACTACGTGGAAATCTCATGGCTTATGTAAATAAATACAACCAATCCACTCATTCTTCTTTAAATGGAAAGACTCCACAGGATCGCTTTTTTTCTGAGCCTGCATGTATCCGCCGTCTTTCTGAGGAAGCCATCGACCATGACTTTTTGCTTGAAATTGAACGCCGTGTTTCTACGGACAGTGTCCTTACCATTGACCATGTGGAATACGAAGTTGACTGCCGTTTTGCAAAACAGCGTATCCGCCTGCGTTATTCTCCTGATATGGCGGAGATCTTTATTGTAGAACAGGATGGAACACTGACACCCATCCGCCTGCTCAACAAACAGGAGAATGCTTTTGTGAAGCGTGAGAAAATACATTTATGCAGAGGTGATGAATAATGGATTACACCATTCGATATGGTCTGGAATTCAATCCATTTTTAAAGAATTCCAAAGAGATACTGATCCACACAAACGAATACAAGGAAGCCCTGTTCCGTCTGGATTACCTGGCTAAAACCAAGGGCTTCGGACTGCTCACTGGAAGCCCCGGCAAAGGGAAAACAACCGCTGTACGTAACTGGGCCGCATCCCTAAATCCATCCTTATATAAAGTCGTCTATTCCAGCTTTTCCACCCTGACCACCAATGATTTCTATCGAAATCTCGTGACCGAATTCGGTGCACAGCCGGCATTCCGAAAGCCCGACAACTTCCGTACTATTCAGGATGAGATCACACGTCTTTCTGTCGAAAAACGAAAGACACCCATTATCATTATTGACGAAGCCAATTACATCAACAACTCGATCCTCAATGATTTGAAGATTCTCTTCAACTTTGAAATGGATTCCAGAGACCGCGCTGTCATTCTTCTCACAGGGCTTCCGACTCTGAGCTCTACGCTCAAGCTTGGTATCCACGAACCTCTCCGTCAGCGGATCGTCATGAATTATGAGATCGGCGGTCTGACCAAAGAAGAAGGCCGGGAATATATCCTCGAAAAATTGAAAAGTGCCGGATGCAGCCAGCTTGTTTTTGAGGATAGCGCAATCGAAGCAGTCCTCAATGCAGCGGATGGAACACCACGTGTCATCAATAAACTCTGTAATGCATGTCTTCTTATTGGTGACAGTTCCGGCTCGAATCTTATAACCTCTGATATCGTCATGAGATCAGTCAATGACAGTGAGCTTTAGGAGGGACGATTTATGGAACTAAACTATATCTGTATTGGAACGAGCGATATGAAACCGAGGCAATGGAAGGGACATATCCAGATATTAAATGACTCTTCTCCATACGAGCTTGAAGTCACCGCCAGACACAGCAGCTTTCATATCCTCTGTGGCAAACACGAGTATGGTAATTACGTTTGCATTCCAAACTGGAACATCGGAACAGAACTGGCTGGACTATCTGACCGCTTCTGGAATTTCGAGCGTCTTACCACGTATTATCCAGAACTTTCCTCGGTTGATGTCACCAGTATTACCTGTGCATTAGCAAAACTAAACGAGTACATTTCTACCAAAGGAGAAGCAGGGTGACCTGCTTTTTCTACTGTTCCCATAATCTGCATCATTTCTAATTGAACCAAACAACTTGCAGAAACAGTAGCTGATAAAGTGACTAAAACAACTGTTCAGCAAGCTTTTTAGGATAAAACAAACTGCATGGAATAGGTGCTTCTAATTTGCCGGACAACACCAGAGGTACAGCATATAAATACTTGGTAGAGATGGCTGAAAAGAATATGATTGA
>CALLZZ010000541.1 GCA_937858235.1 uncultured Clostridia bacterium | reverse complement strand
CCGCTACGGCACCCGGCATCGTGGATGCCGACCTCAATCCGGTCCTGACCCGTTCCGAGGTCTACTCCGGTGTCTAACACCGCCTATGTGGAAATTCCGAAGAAGATGGGTAAGAGCGAGTTGGCTGCGGCTATCGCACTGCTGCTCACCTGCGGCGACGGTGAGGAACGCGCCGAGGTCTACGGCTGCGCCGCCGACCACAATCAGGCGTCCATCGTTTTTAACGTCGCAGCCGATATGGTCCGCATGTGTCCGGCTCTCTCGAAGCGGGTGAAAATCCTTGACTCCAAGAAGCGTCTCGTCTACCAGCCGACCAGCAGCTTCTATCAGGTGCTCTCGGCGGATGTGGCAAACAAGCACGGCTTCAATACCCACGGCGTCATTTTCGACGAGCTGCACACGCAGCCGAACCGAAAGCTCTACGACGTCATGACCAAAGGCTCCGGCGACGCCCGGATGCAGCCGCTATATTTTCTCATCACCACGGCCGGTGATAATCAAAACAGCATCTGTTGGGAGGTCCATGAAAAAGCAAAGGACATCATTAAAGGCCGGAAGCACGACTCCACATTCTATCCGGTTATTTACGGAGCTGATCCGGACGACGACTGGACAGACCCGAAGGTGTGGAAAAAGGCAAACCCGTCGCTCGGCATTACGGTCGGCATCGACAAGGTCCGCGATGCCTGCGAATCTGCCCGGCAAAATCCCGCAGAGGAGAACGCCTTCCGTCAGCTCCGGCTGAACCAATGGGTCAAGCAGGCGGTGCGTTGGATGCCGATGGAAAAATGGGACGCCTGCGCTTTCCCGGTCGACCCGAAGTCGCTGGAAGGCCGCGTTTGCTACGGCGGACTGGACCTTTCCTCCACCACGGATATCACAGCGTTCGTGCTGGTGTTTCCTCCAGAGGATGAGGAGGACAAATACAACATCCTGCCATTTTTCTGGATACCAGAGGAAAATGTGGACCTTCGTGTCAAACGCGATCACGTCAATTACGATCTGTGGAAGCAGCAGGGCTTCCTGCAGACAACCGAGGGCAACGTGGTCCACTACGGCTTTATCGAGAGCTTCATTGAAGAACTCGGCACCCGTTACAATATTCGTGAGATTGCCTTTGACCGCTGGGGCGCAACGCAGATGGTCCAGAACCTTGAGGGCCTTGGCTTCACGGTCGTTCCCTTCGGGCAAGGCTTCAAAGATATGAGCCCGCCAACCAAGGAACTCATGCGGCTCACGTTGGCTGGGCAGCTCGCCCATGGCGGGCACCCGGTCCTGCGCTGGATGATGGACAACATTTTCATCCGTACGGACCCGGCCGGGAACATCAAACCGGATAAGGAAAAATCGACGGAAAAGATAGACGGCGCGGTCGCAACAATTATGGCGCTCGACCGGGCAATTAGGTGTGGAAACAATGATTCTACTTCGATATATGACGCAAGAGGTCTTTTAATATTGTAATTGGATTTTTAAGTGGTAAAATTATACTGAGGTGATTAATATGAAGAAAGTCGTTTTTTTCAACAACAAGGGTGGCGTTGGTAAAACCACATTCACATTTCATCTAGGCTATGCATTGGAAAAAATCGGTAAACGAATATTATTCGTTGATGCCGACCCCCAATGCAATCTGACTTCTTGGGTCTGTCCTGAAGACATAATTGAAACCGCTTGGCAAAAAGATGAAGGAAAAACGACAAATAGTATTTTTGATTCAATTGCTCCTATTGTAAGTGGTTCTGGTGATTACACCGTCATAGAACCTTATAAAGTACCTGACAAAAATATATGGATATATGTTGGGGATTTGATGCTTTCAGATTTTGAAACTGAGCTTTCATCCGCATGGACTCAAGTCCTTGCTGCACAAGAGAGAGGTTTTCGTGTTACCTCGGCAATATACCGGTTAATAAATGATTTTGCTAAAAAAAATAATATTGATTATGTGCTTATTGATATTGGCCCTAATTTAGGAGTGCTTAATCGTGCAATGCTGCTAAGCTGTGACAATTATGTAATACCCATGGTGCCAGATATGTTTTCACTTCGTGGAACCCAAAATATAGGTAGGGTATTTGCTGGTTGGATTAAAGATTACCAGTTATCATTAACACGTGCAGGCGAGTTTAAGTTTGATGTCGCTCCTGGACGGCCTCAGTTTTCAGGCTATATTCTTCAACAATTTAATAAATATCGCAGCCGTATTGTGAAAGCATTTGAAAAGTGGCAGTCTCAAATACCTGATACAATTAGCCAATATATAATAGCGCCATTATCAGTTCCTGCATTAGCTCCTTACAATCTTATCCAACCTTCATCAAATTATCAGCTGGCTGAGTTTAAAAACTATAACGCTCTAGTTCCTATGGCTCAAAATGCACTTAAACCCATTTTCGATTTAACTGCTGCAGATGGAGTTGTAGGAGGACATATGCAATACGTTCGTAACTGCGGAGATGAGTTTAGCAATATATGCAAGGCATTTGTAACACAAATATCATAAGCAATTATAAATAAAGCATCTGCCTTGAAGGTAGGTGCTTTTTTATATCCATTTTTAAGGAGACAGACGACATACGCGCATATTTTCAGGACTATTTCACCCCCGTGACAAGCCTGCCAACAGCACGGCGGGCAGCGGCTACCTCTTTTTCTTCGGCGGCTCGACCTCCGACAAAGAAGTGACCGAACGGTCCGCGATGCAGATGACGGCAGTTTACTGCTACGTTCGCATCCTGGCAGAAGCCATCGTCAGCCTGCCGATTCACATATACCGCTACAAAGAGGACGGCGGCAAGGAGAAAGCCATCGACCACCCACTGTACCTACTGCTCCATGATGAGTCCAACCCGGAGATGAGTTTCTTCGTGTTTCGGAAAACGCTCTGGGGCAACGCTTACGCACAGATCATCCGAATATAGTGCTGTACCTACCTGATGCCAAACAAAATGGCGCTCGACCGGGCGCAACGTGTGGGAATTACAGATGGTACCTCCGTTTATGACGAGCGCGGCATCCTAATGCAGAAATTGCCCGCCAGCTTGAGGAGACCGAAATCGTGGCCGAGATAGTCAAGGCGGCGGTTAAGGAAAACGCTTCTACCGTGCAGTCGCAGGATGAATACT
>CALLZZ010000540.1 GCA_937858235.1 uncultured Clostridia bacterium | reverse complement strand
TTGGAACACCTATTGGCCTCGTAGGCGGCATACTTTACCTTATGATCTTTAATGTCCTAATGAGCATATGGGCACCAGCTATTGACTGGGCAGCACGGACAGGAGACGGCGACGAAAAAAGGCTCGTCATGGTACGCTGGATCGCATGGGTTTTTAAATACGTTGTATTGTCTTTACCTGCCTTTCTCGCCGTGCTCTTGGGAGCAGAACCCGTAGCAGCACTTTCTAACCAGATTCCCTCTAATGTAATAGCTGGGTTTACAGCATGCGGAAACCTTCTCCCCGCTGTTGGGATGGCACTGCTATTGAAAATGCTATGGGATAATAAGCTTGCCGTCTATTACCTTCTTGGCTTCGTTTTAGTCATCTACCTCAATCTCCCTATGGTTGCTGTTGCTGCAATCGGCGCAGTAATCGTTGTGGTCACTGCATTGCGTGATAAAGAAATATTTGATTTAAAGAAGAGAAGTTCCGCTGTAGCCACTAATAGCGCTTCCACAACACCTAGTGACAATGAAGAGGAGGAATTTTTCTCATGAGTGATTCAAAAGAAGCTATATCATCTGCTGGCAACGGCCAACTTTCTATTAATGTCAGCACAAAGGATCTCCCAACTGAAGATCGCAAGATGCTAAGAAGCATTTTTCTACGCTCTTTCACAGTATTCATGGTTTATTGCGGCGCAGCTAAAGCCGGAGCAGACGGCTTTATCTATGCCTTGATGCCAGCTATTAAGCGCTTTTACAAAACTAAAGAGGAACGCCGCGATGCAATGATCCGGCATACATCTTGGTATAACATAACGCAAAATGTTGGCACACTTTGCATGGGTCTTGTAGCTGCAATGGAGAGGGAAAACAGCGAAAAAGAGGACTTTGATACTCAGTCTATAGATGCTATTAAGGCATCGCTTATGGGACCAATGTCTGGCATTGGTGATGCAATTTTTTGGGGTGTCCTTCGTGTAATCGCAGCAGCTGTCGGCATCGCAGTAGGCTCAACCGGATCTATACTTGGACCAATCCTCTTCTTGCTGATATACAATATTCCTTCGATCCTTTTTCGTTGGTGGATGACTGTCCTTGGTTATAAACTTGGAACATCTTTCATCACAAAGATTTATTCGAGTGGCATTATGGGTCTTGTAACGAAAGTGGCAAGCATCTTAGGTTTACTTATGATCGGTGCAATGACTGCCCAATTCGTGACTTTCCAAACTATTTTGCAAATTCCTGTTGCAGGATCTGACCCAGTAGCTATTCAGAAGATCGGAAGAGCGTCGTGTAGGGAAAGAGTG
>CALLZZ010000539.1 GCA_937858235.1 uncultured Clostridia bacterium | reverse complement strand
CCACGCCGTAGCGAATTCCATTTTCTACAATCTCCGTTATTGCCTCCCGGCATGTGGAAACACCAGGCAAAGAATACCGCCCTTCCTCTACTCCATTCCCAGAGACAGCACCTGAGCCACTAAAATCGCCCCATAGCGATCTATCGTCAGTCCAGGCAATCTGTGATCTGGTCCTCTGTGAATCAACCGGCAACACTCAAAATTCGCTCCCACCATCACTGTTTTACGGGTGTCCCTGTTTGACCATTCGTTCTGCTTTGGTACGTTATCATGCCACACACTTTCTCTCGGAACAAGTTGTGTCACTTCTCCTCAAATAAACCCTCTCCCCAACAGTGTTTCTTGCTATTTTATTAAAACTGTACTATAATATATCATATTTTCTTTGTATCGTTTCTGAAACAGGAGGTCCCTCTATGACCGTGACTGAATTGAAAGAATTTCTCACCGCCGGTAGCCATGTTCATTTGATCGGAATCGGCGGCGTTTCTATGTTCCCTCTGGCCGAAGTACTAAAAGGTATTGGTATGGTGGTCACCGGTTCTGATATGCACGAAAACGACAACGTAGACCATCTCATCACTCAAGGCATCGACGTATATCTGGGTCACAGAGCCGAAAATGTGCGCGGTGCCGATCTGGTCATCCGCACAGCTGCTGTCCACGATGACAACCCCGAAATTCAGGCCGCTTACGCTGCCGGTATCCCTGTCTTTGAGCGCGGGCAGGCCTGGGGTGCCATTATGATGGACTACCGCCACGCAGTCTGCTTCTCTGGTACCCACGGAAAAACCACCACCACTTCTATGTGCGCTCATATCGCCATCGCAGCCAGCATCGACCCCACGATTATGATTGGCGGCAATCTCCCGCTTTTAGGTGCAGGCTACCGGATCGGCAAAGGGGACACCATTATCTTAGAATCCTGCGAATACCGCAACTCATTCCTCTCCTTCCGTCCCACTACAGCTGTCATTCTAGACATCGAAGAGGATCACCTGGACTTCTTTAAGGATTTGGCCGACATCGAACACTCCTTCCGCACCTTTGCCAATCTGGTACCAGAAAACGGTGTCGTGATCGCCAATGCAGATGATCGCAATACAATGGATACCCTAGACGGCATTGACCGCCCCTTTATTACCTTCGGCCTGGGCAGCTACGCCGACATCTACTGTAGCGAACCCACATGGGAAAAGGGCTTACCTACCTTCGACCTCTATCACAGAGATGAACTGATTTGTAACATTTCTCTGGCCATCCCCGGACTCCACAATGTGAAAAACGCTCTGGCCGCCTCTGCCGCCGCCCTTTACATGGGCATTGACCCCCGCTTTATCAGCGAGGGTCTGAAAAGCTATCATGGTGCGAAACGCCGGTTTGAGTACAAAGGTGAGGTCAATGGCGCCAAGGTTTACGACGACTACGCTCATCATCCCGGTGAAATCCACGTTCTACTAAAAACCGCAAAGTCTCTGGGGTATGACCGCATCATCTGCGCATTCCAGCCCCACACCTACTCTCGCACGAAAGCACTCTTTGACGATTTTGTCCAAGAGCTTCAGTTGGCTGACTTAACCCTACTGGCCGAAATTTATCCAGCGCGTGAAGTGAACACCCTCGGCATTTCCTCTAAGGATTTGGCTGTAAAAATCCCAAATGCAGAGTTTTATCCCACCTTTTCTGAGCTGGAAGCCAGACTTCGCGACTTAGCAAAGCCCGGCGACTTGATTCTAACAGTAGGGGCCGGAGAGTTGAATCAGGTAGCCGATGCGTTGGTGAGTAAAAAACACAAAAGCAAAGTTATTTCTTCAATTTAAACGCATACAGCTTTTTTCCGTTCCGAACGCAGACCCTATTTCTAAATCGCGTTATTTTCCCAATAATATCCTTTTGGCAAGAGCAGCCTTTTCTAACAAGAGCACTTTTTCGCAACATTGTAATCAAAGAAACATCTACAGTCTTAAAAAAACATGTGCCTTTTCTCCTCAGATTTTGGAATTTGATCATTTTTAGAAAAAATACAGCACATTCACCATATTTTTGAAAGAATTGCACCAGCTCCGCTTTCCGACCATTCACGAAGCCCTGGTGCAATTCCTAACGTTTTGGCAAAATAGCAGAAATTATCTGAGTTTTTTCGTCGGATAGACAAGAGACCACAAAAACCAGCCTATTTTTTTGTGGAAAAGAGCAATTTCAGCAAAAGTTTTTTGTAGAAAAATGGCGTCCTCCTTCTCTTGTGCACTTTGACCATACGGCGCTCTGACGCTTTGTCAAATATTTATCAATGTTTTTCCTTTTCCCTATTGCAACCTGACGAAAAAGCAGTTATACTAGATGCAGTAGGCAATGGTTAAAAAGATAACAATTATGGAATGTGCACAGAAAATTGTGTGCATGGCAATGATCCCATTCGGAATGCAGCAACTCTTTATTTGTTGTTTTTTGAAACTCATTGTGTTTTGGTTCGATTCTGTACCTTCAGCAAATCGTTATTTTTTAGGAGGGATTTCGTAATGGCATTCGCAATTCTCGAAACTAAGGGCGCTATTGCCGTATTGACCGTCAATAACCCCAAGGCTCTGAATGCACTGAGCCCCGCTGTTCTGACCGACATCAACGCTGCCATTGACAGCATTGATCTGGACACCGTCCGCTGTTTGATTATCACCGGTGCAGGCGACAAGAGCTTCGTCGCTGGTGCTGACATCTCCGCAATGGTACATATGAGCAAGGCTGACGCCTGTGCATACAGCAAGATGGGCAACGACCTGTTCTTGAAGATTGAAGCTTTGCCGATTCCCGTTATCGCTGCCATCAACGGCTTTGCACTGGGCGGCGGTTGCGAGCTGTCTATGAGCTGTGATATCCGCATCTGCTCTGAAAATGCTATGTTTGGTCAGCCCGAAGTACAGCTGGGCATCACTCCCGGTTACGGCGGCACCCAGCGTATGGCTCGTCTGGTCGGCGCCGGCATTGCTAAGGAATTGATTTACACTGCCAGAAACATGAAGGCTGACGACGCTCTGCGCATCGGTCTGGTTAATGCTGTTTATCCTCAGGACGAGTTGATGGCTGCAGCAGAAAAGCTGGCTAACAAGATTGCAAAGAACGCTCCTATCGCTGTTCGTCTGTCCAAGCAGATGATCAACGATGGCTTGGCATTGCCCATCGCAGAAGCAGTTGCTATGGAATCTAATCTGTTCGGCAACAGCTTCGAAACCCATGACCAAGTAGAAGGTATGTCCTGCTTCCTGAGCAGAGAAAAGCCCAAGCCCAAGGCAGTGTTTACTAACAACTAATTGTTGAATCCTTCCTTTCTGCTTGGCTGCTTGTCAGGTGGAAAGACGGCAGCATTGCCAAATTGTTTACGGACGTAGAAACAAGACATGCTTGAATCACCTTATCGTATTCCTGTCTTTTTCTTTAAATTTACCCCCGCAAATACCCCGCGAACTTACTTAAAAAGGTTCAATTTTTAAGTAAAAAATTATAACAGGAGGAACATAAAATGAAAGTTGGCGTTATCGGCGCTGGTACCATGGGTGCTGGCATCTGTGAAGTATTCGCAAAAGCAGGTTGGGATGTCGCTATGACCGCTTCCAGCGCAGCTTCCGCAGCAAAGCATAAGGACAAGCTGGCTGCCAGCTATGCTAAGAAGGTCGCTAAGGGCAAGATGGATCAGGAAAAGGCTGACACTATCCTGAATCGTATCGTCCCCGGTGATGTAGCTACCGTTTGTGCTGACTGCGATCTGATCGTGGAATGCTCCAAAGAAGATATGGGCATGAAGAAGTCTGTCTTCTCTGGCCTGATGAGTGTTGTTGGCCCCGATTGCATCTTCGCTACCAATACCTCTTCCCTGTCCATCACTGAAATCGCAAACGGTCTGGATCGTCCAGTCATCGGCATGCATTTCTTCAACCCCGCTCCTGTCATGAAGCTGGTCGAAGTTATCGCTGCTGAGCAGACTCCCGATGAAATGGTTGACAAAATTGTTGCCATCTCCAAGGAACTGGGTAAGACTCCCGTCGTCGTGAAGGAAGCTGCTGGCTTCGTAGTTAACCGTATCCTGGTTCCCCTGATCAACGAAGGCGCTTTCGTTCTGTCCGAAGGTCTGGCTTCCGCTGAAGACATCGACGTTGCTATGAAGCTGGGCGCTGGCCATCCCATGGGCCCCCTGCATCTGGCTGACCTGGTCGGTATCGACATCGCTCTGGCTGTTATGGACGTTCTGTATGCAGAATTTGCTGACTCCAAGTATCGTCCCTGCCCCCTGCTGCGCAAAAAGGTTCGCGCTGGCAAACTGGGCATCAAGACTGGTGAAGGCTTCTTTAAGTATTAATTTCATCTCTGTTCTAATGGGGGGGATACGCTCCCCCCGGTTAGTTCAAATATAAAATAGGAGGATTCATATATGGACTTTAAATTGAGCAAAGAACATGAAATGGCTCGTAAGATGTTCCGCGAATTCGCAGAGAATGAACTTGAACCCCTGGCTGTCGAAATTGACGAAGAAGAAAGATTTCCTTGGGAAAGCGTTGCAAAATTTGCTCGCTATGGCATGATGGGTATTCCCATCCCCAAGAAGTACGGTGGAGCTGGTGGCGATAACCTGATGTATTGCATCGCTATCGAAGAAATCTCCAAGAAGTGCGCAACTTCTTCCGTTGTCGTGGCTGCACATACTTCTCTTTGCATGGGCCCCATCATGGCTTTCGGCTCTGAAGAGCAGAAAATGAAGTATATCCCCGATCTGGCTTCCGGTCGTAAGATCGGTGCATTCGGCCTGACTGAGCCCGGTGCTGGTACTGACGCTTCCGGTCAGCAGACCTTCGCTGTCAAGGATGGCGACGAATACGTCCTGAACGGCGTTAAGTGCTTCATCACCAACGGCGACACCGCTGACACCTATGTTGTCTTCGCTGTTACCGACAAGACCAAGGGTCTGAAGGGCATCTCCCTGTTCATCGTTGAAAAGGGCACCCCCGGCTTCACCACCGGTCTGCATGAAAAGAAGATGGGCATCCGTGGTTCTTCCACCACCGACCTGATCTTCGAAGATTGCCGCATCCCCGCTGCTAACCTGGTTGGCAAAGAGGGTCAGGGCTGGAAGATCTGCATGCACACCCTGAACGGCGCTCGTGCTGGCGTTGCTGCACAGGCACTGGGCATCGGCGAAGGCGCACTGGATATCACCATGAAGTATGTTCAGGAACGTAAGCAGTTCAAGAAGACCCTGTCTAAGTTCCAGAGAACTCAGTTTGAAATCGCTGATATGCACACCAAGCTGAGTGCTGGTCAGTTGCTGGTTTATTCGGCAGCATGCAAGGAAGACGCCTACAACAAGGGCGACAAGACTCAGAACTATGCTCTGGACTCCGCTATGGCTAAGCTGTTCTGCGGCGAAGCTTCATCCGACGTTACTCGTCGTTGCGTCCAGCTGTTCGGTGGCTACGGCTACATTCGTGAGTACCAGGTTGAACGTATGATGCGTGATGCTAAGATCACCGAAATCTACGAAGGTACTTCCGAAGCTCAGAGAATGGTCATCTCTGCTCAGCTGGGCATTAAGTAATTAAGGAGGTTTGTGAATAATGAAAGCAATTGTTTGTGTAAAACAGGTTCCGGATACCTCCGGTAAGGTTTCCGTTAACGATAACGGTACCCTGGATCGTGCATCCATGGAAACCATCACCAACCCCGATGACCTGAACGCTCTGGAAGCTGCTCTGCAGCTGAAGGACGAAACTGGTTGTGAAGTCGTTGTTGTCACCATGGGTCCCCCCCCCGCAGAAGGTATGCTGCGTGAATGCATCGCTCGCGGTGCTGACCGTTGTGTCCTGCTGTCTGCCCGTGAATTCGGCGGCTCCGATACCTTCGCTACTTCTCAGATCCTGGCCGCTGGTGTTAACCAGGTTGGCGTAGGCCCTGATGACATCGTTCTGTGCGGCCGTCAGGCTATCGATGGCGATACCGCTCAGGTTGGCCCTCAGATGGCTGAAAAGCTGGGTCTGCCCCAGGTTTCTTATGTTGCTGACATCAAGAAGGAAGGCAACACACTGACCGTTAAGCGTATGCTGGAAGACGGTTTCATGATGGTTAAGGTCCAGACTCCCAGCCTGCTGACCTGCATCAAAGAACTGAATGAGCCCCGCTACATGTCCGTTGGCGGCATTGTTGATTGCTTCAGCAAGCCCATGGATGTTTATGATTTCGAAGCTCTGAAGGATGATCCCCTGATCGAACGCGATACTATCGGTTTGCAGGGCTCCCCC
>CALLZZ010000538.1 GCA_937858235.1 uncultured Clostridia bacterium | reverse complement strand
GTCGTGTAACACCGTACCTCTTTGTGCTGCCGTAAATTTAGAATATGATTCAATTAATTTAGATTCATCGTAATTGATCCAATGAACGAGTATTTTGATATTGCACAGACCTATGGCGGTACAGTGGTAAATATGTCCACCTACACAGACAACTATGTGAATCCGCTTGCTATGGATGTATGGAACTTAGACCAGAACGATTCTAAGGGTTGGGTAAGAGAAAAGGGCGAGTTTATGCTTGGTCTTTGTGAACAGTGTATTGGAGATACTTTAAATTCCAGACAGAAATCAATCATTGATAGATGTGTAAGAAAACTCTATATCGACATTGCAAGAAGCAAAGAAAAGTATATCCCTGTTATGTCAGACTTCTATGATTTACTGTTACAGCAACCAGAAGATGAAGCGAAGGATATTGCATTGTCACTTGAGTTATTTGTAAATGGTTCACTTAATATCTTCAATCACCAGTCAAATGTGGATGTAGATAACAGATTTACTGTATATGGAATCAGAGACTTAGGTGCAGAACTTAGTCCTATTACTATGCTTGTTATGATGGAGAGTATTCAGCAGAGAATTGTAGAGAATGGAAAAGCAGGTAAGGCAACTTGGCTTTATATTGATGAATTCCACGTTTTGCTTAACTCAGAATATTCTGCGAAGTATTTACAGCAGTTATGGAAAAAAGTGCGTAAGCAGGGAGGTTTATGTACTGGTATCACACAGAATGTCGTGGATTTATTACAGAACTATACAGCTACCACAATGCTTGCTAACTCAGAATTTGTAGCCTTATTAAAACAGGCAAATACAGACAGTTCTAAGATGGCAGAAGTAGTTGGTGTATCAGAAGCACAGCTTCGATTTGTAACAAACACTTCATCAGGTATGGGACTGATTAAATGTGGTTCAGTAGTTATTCCATTTGATAATCAGATCAGTAAGGATACCAACCTCTATAAACTTTATAACACCAATATCCATGAAAAGATTGCGGAACAGAAAGCAAAAGAGGCAGCACTTGCGAGAGCAAAAGGAATTGAAGAATAAGAAGGATATGCCACTAGGAGTAATCATGGTGGCATGTTTTATTTGGCAGGGAGGTAAGAACATTGAACATCAAAAAGGTTGATGATAAGCCGATGGTGATTCATACCAAAGAGAAAGCGAAGATTCACAGCCATGTTCCCAAAGGTGCATCCATCAAAGGTAGTAATATATACACTGTTGACCGTTCTCCCAAGATTAAGGGTAGTGCGGTTGCTAATGAGAAGCAAAGTAAGTCATATCGAAAGAGCACCATTCATAAGACAAAGGCTGATAGAACAGGACGTATTTCTAAATTCTGTAAAGGGATACAGAATAGTAACCAGCCCATTAAGGTCAAGAAGACTACACTTCGGAATGCAGGAGTTGTAGGAGCAAAGACTGCAACTGACCAGATGGAAGGTGGCAGAGAAGTACAACAGGCTGCTGGAATTATGTATGAAGCATCGAAACCGGTAACAGGTACTGCATCGAGAGGTGCGGCATTGTTTAAAAGGCAGGCAATCGCAGCAAAGCAAAGAAAGATTAAGCAGGTTCAGGCAGGTAAGAAGATTGCAAAGAAAGCAGCGAAAAAGACTGTAAAAGATGTGTCGAAAAAAGTCGCTAAAGAGACTGCAAAAGAGACTGCAAAGGAAACAGCTAAGATTACGGCTAAGGTTACAACAAAAGTTGCAGCTTCGGCAGCAGGCTCAGCAGTTGCGCCGGGAGTAGGCACAGCAATAGGTTTTGTGGCAGGAGAAGTAGTTGGAGCAAAGATAGAACATGACGATATGGTGAGTAGTAATCGTGCAAGAAAAGTGAAATTCTTTTTAGATAAGATGAAAGCACAGGATGATCAGCAGGATTCTCTTGCAAAACTTGTAAAAGATTTGGTGTTTCGTAGAGCATCAATGGTGATTAAGCAGATTATCGCAGTGATTGGTCCGTTTCTATTGCTGTTGGTTCTTTTGATTGCACTGATATGTGTGCCTGTGATTGCAATAGTAGCAACAATTTACAATTCACCATTTGCTTTATTTTTACCACCACTTGAAGCGGGTGATACAGTCCAGACAGTTACAAGTGCTTATGTTGCAGAGTTCAATCGTGATGTGAATACTTTGGTAAATGACCATACGGGTTATGACAATGGAGAAGTGGTCTATGTGGATTACGAAGGTACGAATGCTAATCCATCTAATTACTACGACATTATGTGCGTGTATATGGTGAAACATGGAATTGGGGATACTGCGACTATAATGAATGACACTTCTAAGGGGTGGATTCAGGATGTGGTAGATGATATGTGTTCCTATACAACGAGTTCAAGAAACGAATCACATGATAGTGGAGATGGAACAACAAGTTCTGAGACAATCCTAAGTGTAAATGTATCACTAAAGAGTTATCGGGATATGATTACCATATATGGTTTTTCTTCGGAACAGATAGCACTTCTTAATGAGATGATGAGTCCAGAGAATCTTGCAATGATTGGCTACTCTGGTGGAGGTGGTGGCGGAGGAAACAGTGTTTCTTCGCTGACGCAGGCAGAGATAAATGCCATCTTAAATACGATTAGTGATAGTACGCAAAAGTCAGTATTAAGTTATGCACTGACAAAAGTAGGTTATCCATATAGTCAGGATTTAAGAGATACAGGCAATTATTATGATTGCAGTTCACTGGCATATTATTCATGGAGAGCAGCAGGAGTGGATATCAGTTATGGTGGTGCAACCACAGCAGCTGCGGAAGCACAGGGACTGAATGAAGCAGGAAAGTTCGTAACAGAAGCGGAACTTCAACCGGGAGATTTGATTTTCTACAGTTATGCAAACAACGGCAGATATATGAATATCAGTCATGTCGGTATTTATGCTGGGAATGGAAAGATGGTTGAAGCGAAAAACGAAGCAGAAGGTGTTGTATATGGTGATTTCCATAGTGGAAGTGCTGTGTTATATGCAAGACCTAATAAGTAGACAAAGGACAAGGGTGAAGTCAAGAAGGTTTTGCCCTTCTTTTGCAGAATGGAGGAATTTATGAAGTTAGAAGAGATTGTGCTTGTGAAAGAGCATTTAAAAGGAAAAACAATGAATTATCTTTTATCTTTGGATGATTTCATGCAGATTCATGTTGGAAGAAAAACAGATTCGCTGGTAATGGGTGGACAGATTGTATTAGCACTGGCAAAAACCTTATCAGAGGATGAGAACTGGATGCAGATTGAATTTTCAGAGCATAAAAGAGTGAAAGCAAGATTTTGTTCTAGTGAAATGCAGCTAAGAGAATTTCTTGGTGGTGGATTTGATGAGATTGATGTAAAGACAGTATTTGCAGAGGATGTATGTAATGCGTACTGCCTTGATAAAGTAACCAATCTTGGATTGAGGATTGATGGAAGTACCAATACCAAGTATCAATTCAAATATAAACCAGTGGACAGCCATTTTGAGCAGGGAGCTATTCTTCATAATTTCAATGGCTCGGACTACAGAGTATTAGAGAAGTTATCGGCTAGAAACTTACTTCTAATGGATGTAAAACAGGGAAGTATGGTGGTTGCAATTGGTTCAGGAATGTACACCAAGTATCCAAAGGGAGAAGAACCAACCGAGGATAATCAGGCAATCGGTTTGGAATGGGATCATGGAGTCTATCTTGGAAATACACCAAGTCTTGTTGATTTTTCAATCATAAGAGAAAAGTATGGTGAAGTGAAAGAGATTGAAACCATTGATAATTTCAGAAGTAGTCAGGAGGAGTTGTTCAACTTCTACAAGAAGATTGCAGAGAGTCCAATCCTTGAAACATCTGTAAAAGAGGCTGCTACGAATGCTATGTATGATGTCTTTTGCACTGGCAGACAGGAAGTGTTCTTAAATAATCTATCAGGTGGCAAGTATGATAGTAATTTTATTGGAGCAGCACCTGTGCAGAAAGAGACGGTGAGATAGATGGCAACAAAAGTATTTGAGATAGAGATTAGTGAGCAGCTTTCTAGGGTAGAGAAGATTGAAGCGGAAACACTTGGAGATGCCATTGATAAGGCAATGGAACTTTATTATGGGCAAAAGGTAATCCTCGACGCAGAGGATATGAAGGGTGTAGATTTTCAACCTATAGAACAACAAAAGGAAAAAACACGATAAGCGGAGGATAATGCAATGAAAAAGACTAACAGTATTGATAAAATGATGGAATTTTTAATGAGTGAACTTCATAAGGAATGGGATAGAACGGGTGCTACGAAGGCATCCGTTCTTATTTCTT
>CALLZZ010000537.1 GCA_937858235.1 uncultured Clostridia bacterium | reverse complement strand
CGTGCGGTTATGGTGAAACTGGAATCCAACAATAACTGCACCACTTGATTTTTTAGTGCTGTATAACTTCCTTTGCTATAAATTGAAATTCGAGCCTCCTGAACATCAATTCCTGGCAAGTTATCAGAGTGAAGGTCAAAGGTATCACTCATTGGAACAACCACAATGTACTTACCAGGAGCCACATCAGAAAACACTCCTGTTTCAATCGGAACGTCTAGTGTTTCTAAAGCTACATGTAAGTCCTCTAAAATACTCATAGCTTTTTGACCTCCTCTTCAAAAGTGCTTTTCATAACTGAGATACACTCTGATTTGGACGCACTCCTAGCGGGTTTCAAAAAAGGCTTTGCAGGTTGACCGTGTTTGCCATACTCAAGGATGTTTGCTATTTTTGCGTTACTCTCACCATCAGACCTAGGTTCAGAGAATCCAATTTTTATATTGTGGTTTCCGTTCCTATCTAATCGTACTGATGTAACACCCAGTGCTTTTTCAAGTTCACCCGTTGAGCGTGATTCATGCTTTGTACCTTTACCAATCACTGCAGATAGATTGTTTTTCGTTCTCTTAAAGACGACTTCACCACCTGCTTTTAGCACTTTTTCTGCAACAGGGTCAAAGTCAGAACCAAGCTTTGAAACCTTATGCAGAAATTCATCGGGCATCTTAATATCAACTTTTGCCAACACTACTCACCACCTTCTTAGCCAATACTTCTGTATACATCCCTCGACCTTTTACGTTTTCCACTGATGTAATATCAAATAATTCTCCTTCACACTCGATAAAATGTTCTGTGGTTACCGCCACTCCAGGAATGGCACGAAATCTAAAAAGATCCGTAGCCTCAGAAAAAGCAGCGAGGTTTGCCCATTTCTCACTGCCATGACGGCCTTCTCTATAGACACGAACTGAGGCAAGTACGGTCTGTAAGGTAGTGGCAAACCCCTCGCTATCTTTCGTTGTTGTAATTGCTTTGATATCAGCAAATTTATTCATTTTCCCAAAACTCACAAACCAAACCTCGCTTTCAATTTTTACACCTTCCAATCCCGATCAAGTCTAAGAAGCAGATTGACCGTGTTCCATACTTGCTGACTTGCTCCCACATTGTCAGCAAAAAAGCCAGCAGTACTGCCATCTCGACTTTCATAAAAATGAGAAGAGAGCATAATGACAGCTTGCTCGGTAGTTGGCGGCATTGGATTCTCGCTATAGTAGTTTTCTGGTATGTGCTGATAACTCTCGGCATAACTAACAGCAGCGGTAATCAGCTGTTGCAAGAGTTCATCATCTGAATCATGTTCAAGTATTAAATTGGCTTTTACTTTTTCAAGCAGTGTCATACCGCCACCGTCCTTTCTGTTTTACTAATCAGCCGTCATTAGTCCTGCAGCTTTTAGCTTTAAAAGCAAAGCGTTAAAGTCAGAAACTAAGGTCGTGATATCATCCGCTGCACTAGCTGCTTGATTTTCTAAAGGAGTAAAAGAAGAAGGGAGACCTGTTATGGTAGCTCCCTCCTTAATCTCTAACGTTCCTCCGATGACGGTTTTATCTCCGCCTTGTTCGGTGTAATTCTTTGTGTTGTAACCCATGTCGCACCTCCATTAGGCTTTCTGCTGAAGAACTTTGATTGCTTCAGGCAGTACTAACTTGCCATCCACACGTTCTTTGGCTACAAAACCGACCATGCCATTACCTGCAAACAACTCACGAAGCTCCGCAAATGAGCGAGAACCACGATCGCCAATATTGTAGTAAGACAGATCACCAAAGATAATGGTCTTAGCACCTGCCTCAACCGTAGGCATATAAGCAGATGTGTACACCGGATAACCAAGCAATTTATCAGGTTCACCTGCGACCAGAGCCGGTTGCCACATATACGCTCCGTTTCCATCTTTCAGTTTTCTAAGTGCCGCAATTGTCTGGTCATTTAAAATAAAGACTGCATTCTTACGGTATGGACGTTTCAGTGAATACACTAGATTAATCACTTCATCGGCTGTAATTGCTGTGGCAGAGGCAGCTGTCACACCGACTTCAGCACCACCACTAGCAGCAAGAATACCGAGAGGTTTTCCTGTGCCATCGCCATTGATAAAGGCATCTTCTTCTGCATTGGCAAGCGCCTTATAGAACTCCTCAATGATGTAATTCTCAAGCTGGAAGGCGTTATCATAAAGCAGCTCCTCAGTCACCTTGACTGCCACATGAAGTTTATGGGCATCAAGATTAATCTGAGAGAATGTGGCATCGCTAAAGGTCAGTGCTTCACCTTCATCAATCCATGCAGCGGCCGGTTTCGTAGCTGCGATATTGATTTTTCGCTCACCTGAGGTGGTAATTCTGTGGCCCAGCTTACGAATGATGTTCTCTTCCTTCAGACCATCAATCAGTCTGCTGTCATATTCTTCGGGTACGAGATAGCCACCATCTGCGTCTACCCCTTCTTGAAGAACATTGGATACATTACGGAAGTTTGAGCGAAGGGCTGAGAGCATGGCCTTCTTATAAGAGTCTGCTGCACGACCTGTTTTAACCTCACCGTTATCCAGTCGACCATTCATGGGCTTTTCAATGATTGGCTTGCTGACAGGCTTTTCAAGTTCAGCCTCAATCTCCTCACGTCTTTCCATACGATGGATTTCATTTGTGAGTTCAGTGA
>CALLZZ010000536.1 GCA_937858235.1 uncultured Clostridia bacterium | reverse complement strand
ATAATTCTTTTTGGCTTTTTATAGGGGTTCGGACAAAAGGGACAAAACCCTGAAAGCCGCATGGATGCTGATGTTTTCGTGTCCCTGAACCTGTCCTGAAGGTCAGGACAGGCATAGGACGAAATGACAAAACTCATTTGTGCTCCTTCAGCCACGGATTGACGGCATACTTGGGAAGCGGCGGTCTGCCGGTCCCGGATGCCTTCTGCGGCCTCTGCGCGATGTATCCGTAGTCCTCAAGGAAGTCGAGAACCGGCTGGATGCTCTCCACGGTCTTGAACGTCCGGCACATGCGCATGGCGTCACGCCGGTCGAAGTGGTCGATGCTCCGCTCCCTGAGCTTCTGGAGGATCATGTCGGCGTTCTTGTACATCGCATCCTCGGGGAGAACGGAGTAGGCGGCCTGCGCGTGGTTCAGGAAGTACCTGCCAAGCCGGATCGCATTCTGCATGGTCTCGCCCGATACGGTGAGTGCGCTGTGGACGTCGAGGAAGTCGTGGCTCTGGTAGGTGGCTGCCCGGCAGAGGAGCCCGGCGATGCGCAGCACGTTGCCGACGAGCTTTCCAGCCCAGTCGGCCATCTCCGCATAGTCGGTTGTGAGCTTGGGCTCCAGCCAGTTGGCGAATGCTTCGAGCTCGCGGTCGGCTTCCGGGCTGAGCGTGATGGTCTGCGGCTTCTCCGGGTACTCGTCGTCCAGCAGGTTCACCACCAGACGCTCATAGGCGCGGTAGATACTGTCGGTCACGGCCTCGCTCCGGTAGCGCCTGCTTCCCACACTGGAGACGGGCATGCTGTAGAGGAACCTCGCGGTGAGCCCTCGTCCGCGGAAGGTCGTGTTGCTGAGGACCGCGGAGACGACGTTCGGCTGCGCCATCAGGAGGATGGTGAGCGCCGGGTCCATGATGCTTTCACTGTCACGCCCGATACGGTCGACGCGGATCGTGTCTCCCGAGTAGCCCTTGAGCATGACGTCGATGTTCACGTTCCGCGTGTAGATGCCGGAGAGCGTGTCGAAGATGCCGCCCTCACTGGAGATCAGCGAGGCGTGGCCGTGGTTGCTGGCGATGACGGAGACGAGCTTCTCGGTCGTAATATCATCCACATACAATTGCAGCGGATTCACTTCCTCGAAGTCGGCGACCTCCTGCGCGATGCGCTCAAGCTCCTCCGGATCGGCGTTGCCCTTGGCGACCTTCTCCTCGAGGGCCTTCTGCCTGCGCTCCAGCACGCGCTTCTGCATGCGTCCCGCCTCGACCGCCGCAGCGTTGGTCTTGTTGTATTCGACCTCGTAGTCGTTGACCGGCTGCAGCATGAGATGCAGGACCGATGACTTCCTCTCGGACGGAGGTGCGATGACGATCACATAGGTGTTGAGCGGCTCCACCCAGTCGGACTTGCCCTGAATCCGGTACTTCTTCTGAAGGCAGGTCGAGAGAACGGATATGGCGATCGAGCCTGCCATGTCGACACAGGTCTGCGTGCTTTCCGCGACGGCCTTCACATAATTGGCGATGGGCTCCGGGAGCGCGTCGACCGGGAAGGGTGCCATCGTGTACCGTGAGAACGGCAGCGGCTCGTCCCAGCCGGGATTCGGATTGTTGTACTCCTGCGGGCTCACGTAGCCGGGCTGGCTTGCGATCTTCGCATAGTATTTCTGTGCGCTTTTCCAGATGTGGTTCAGCTCGTCCGTGGAGAGCGGCGGCTGGCATTTCTCCGCTTCCGTGAAATACGCGTTCTTGGATTCCTCTGAATCGCCATAGCGTTTCATGGAGCGTACTGCCCAGTGGAACATCGTGTTGTTCCGGCTGCCCTCTGGAATCGTGGTCTGCTTCTCGTAGCCGCCCGGCATGTCCCTGTCGAATTCGTCGCCGAACAGGAAGTCCGTGAGCGTCTTGCCGCCCGGATGGAACTCGACCTCCGGGTTCCGTGTCCCGTAGAGGAAGCGTGCCGCGTCGAGCGCGTTCCCGTCCAGATAGGGGAATATGTCGTGCAGGAGCTGCTTCAATGCGGCATACGCCTCGTAGTTTGTGATCGGGTCGATCTGGAAGAAGATGTGGAAGCGCGGCCTTGCGGATTTCCCGTCCTTGGGCCTGTTGTTGTGTCGGCTGTAGTGGACTGCGAAGAACACGCCGGGCAGCGCCGCCTCGATATCCGCAGGCGTCTTCCAGTCCGCCGGATTCTCGGAGTGGTCGTTGTCGCAGTCGACCGGCAGGCAGTCCGAGGAGATGAAGTTCTCGTTGCCGCGGTAGTTGTTCCTGTACTTGGCGCACACGTGGTCGTGCGAGACGGCTTTCCTGAAGCTCGCCTCGTCGGTGACCTGGACTAGGTGCGGGTAGGTGCAGTTCGATTCCTGCTGGTAGGCGTCGGACGTATAGATGGTGAACATCAGTCGTACACCTCCTTCAGATCCTCCGTGAAGTAGCGGAGGCGATGGCCCTTCCATCTGGCTCGCCGGATCTCCGCAGCCATGCCGCGTGAAATCCTCTCGCCGAACACCCATACCTCCGTGCACTTGCTCATCAGCGCATTGCCGAAGAACAATCCGAGCTCACGCTCAGTCGGATCGGTGTCGTCAAGGAACTGCGGAAACAGCAGATGCGGCGCAATCGGAATGTATCCCTGTTCCACTGCGAACCGGCAGTAGCGGCGTGCGGCCTCAACGTTGTGTTTGATGTCTCCCGCGTACGGCGAGCAGACGTAGATGATGGGCCGGAACGCACGTAGCGCCTTGCGTTCCTCCATTTCGATAAGGCTCAAGGCTTCGCAGCATGTCGGGTCCGGATAGCCCTCAAAATTCCTGTAATCCAAACCGGTATCCTCCTTTCCGGCAGGCAATAGAAAAAGCGGCCTGCCTCTACTTCCCACTGGAGGAGACAGACCGCTTTTGACGAAACGAAAATCAGTCTTTCTTATAGAAATCGCAGACGTACCCGTCCGCGCGGAGCACCAGACCATCCGCCCACGAAGGGACGCGGCCCATCTGCTCGCACAAGGCGTCAAGCGATACCCGCGGATCGGCTTCGATGACCAGCTCGTCGTGGATATGCATGCAGATATCGCAACAGCGGAGCGTCTTCATCGAATTGCAGAGAATGTCGCGGCTGGTGGCCTGCACGATGTTCTCCACGAACTTCGGGCCGTACGATTCGAGCCGCTCCCATTTCTTCGTGCCGCCAACGCCCTCGTAGGTGATGCACTCGCCGCCGAACCGGTTCATGCCGACCTTCGGCTTCACATACGCAAGGTTCCGTCCGGACGGCAGGGTGATGAACAGCATGCCCGCCTGCCAGAAGAACACGAGCTTCCCGAGCCGGGCGGTCTTGTGGTTCTTGACAGCTGCCATGACTGCCTTGTCGACGTCCCACCAGAACTTCACGATCTGCTGGTTTGCATCCCGCCACGAGGAGACGATGTCCGGAAGCTCATCCTCCGACAGGCCCATCTCCAGTGCGCCCATCGCCTTCAAAGCTCCGGTCGAGCCGCCATAGCCGCACGCCAGTTCCGCGATCTTGCCCTTGGCGCGGAGTTCGCCGTTGACGCCGTGCTTGACGACCGGCTTGTGGAACATGCGGCTTGCCGTGCTGCAGTAGATGTCCTCGCCGTTTGCGAACGCGGCGGATTTCCACTGCTCGCCTGCATACCATGCGATGACGCATGCTTCGATGGCGGAGAAGTCCGCCACATAGAACCGGCAGCCGTCCCGCGGAATGAAAGCCGTGCGGATCAACTGGCTGAGCGTGTCCGGCACATCCTCATAGAGAAGCTTCACTGCGTCGTAGTCGCCGGACTTCACCAGAGCCCGCGCAGCATCCAGATCCGGCAGGTGGTTCTGCGGCAGGTTCTGCAGCTGGATCAGCCGTCCGGCCCAGCGCCCGGTCCTGTTTGCTCCGTAGAACATGAACATGCCGCGAGCCCGGCTGTCATCGCACACGGCACGCTGCATTGTCTGATACTTCTTCACGGATGACTTCGCGAGCTGCTGCCTGAGCTCCAGCACCTCGGCGAGTTTCGGCGGCGCGGTCTTGAGGAGGGCTGCGACGGCCTTCTTGCCGAGACTGTCGACCTCCATGCCGTTGTCGGAGAGCCACTGCTTCATCTGCTGCACGCTGTTCGGATTGTCGAGATTGGTAAGCCTCTGCATCTTCTCGGTGAGCTCGCTTCTGGAGCGGGTGTCCATGTCGATGGCTTTCTCCACAAGGTCCATGTCGATGCGCACGCCGCGGTCGTTGATCTCCTGGTCGATGTGGTACTCGTCCCACACGAAGTCCGGCACCGGGAAGTTCCGCAGCTTCCTCTGGATCGACATCTCGACCTCGACGTCACGCTGGTTGTATTTCTTGAAGGTTTCCCATTTGGCGGGATCGTCGGAGGGCAGGTTCCGTGTTCTGCCGCCGTTCGCCTTGGTGGGTGCGCAGGGGACGGAGAAGTAGCGGATCAGCGCCTTGCCCTCGTCCATCTTCTGGTCCTCGAGCTTGAGGACTGCGCCGACGCCCTTCAGGCTGAGCGGCAGTCCCATTGTGGCCGCCCATACCATCGAGCAGCGCCAGCCCTCCGGATTCAGAAACCGCGCGGGCTTCAATGTCAGCGGATGGTTGTCATGGAACGGGTCAAGGCTGCGGCCCATGTCACGGAGATAGCGTGACAGGCAGACGCGCTCGAAGTTAGCGTTAAACGCCCACTTGACGACCGTGTCATCGGTCAGCGCGTCGAGAATCTCCTCCGGGATGGATTCACCGGATGCAAGGTCGATGACCTGCACGGGTACGCCGTCCACGCTGTAGCCGAACAGGAGAATCTCGAA
>CALLZZ010000535.1 GCA_937858235.1 uncultured Clostridia bacterium | reverse complement strand
AATCCTCCTGTCCGAGCGACCAGATCGCGATTCCGCGGAGTCCCCAGTGGTACGCGGCCTGATTCGCCCAGTAGACGAGCGAATCCACGTCCTGATAATAAAGAATCGAGAATCCGTCCGCGTCACCAAGGAACAAGCGCGAGATCCAGATGTCGATGTCCTTCGGCGTGATCATCACTGTGTAGTCGTTCCCGCATTCAAGATCGAGCTGTGCCGAGTGGTAGAACTCGTAGTCCATCGAGATGGATTCGCTTCTTGTCGTGGATTCCTCAATATTCGATGTCAGCGTGAACACCTGGAATTCGTCGTCCCATGTGCAGTTGCTCCGACTGATTCTGCCGTATTGCGTAACGCTGCCGTCCGGAAAGGTAACGTCGAAGCGTTCGTACGGCTCATACGTCCACGCGTCGCCCATGCGGAGCAGTTCGCAGATCGTGCGGTTGTCTGACTGGTATCCGGCGGTTCCTCCGCTGAATCCACTGACCGTCGCCGTGAAACAGAGCGTATTGGACGCGCCGGAATAGACGCGCACGTTGCTGCCGCGAATCCGCATCTCGATGGTGTAGGTGGTCGGATCAGTGCGAATATCCGATGATGGCGTCTGTTGAATCGACTGCGAGTAGCTTCCGAGCCTCGTGCTTCCGTTCCACAGCTCCACAGCCTGAGAATCGTAGTTCAGGCAACAGAAAAGACTGCCGCAGAAGACTCCCGCCTTGCCGGTGCTTCCCGCGGGAAAGGCAAGCCGCGCTCGGAGGTGGACGTCTTTGAATCCGTCGTAGTTCCATGCGAATTTGCCACTGCCGTCAAGCTGCGAATACACTCGGGATTCGGAATACTCGTCCGATCGCCAGACCTTCCATGAGCCGGAAATGGTCTGCCAGTAGTTCGTTTCGAGCATGCCGTAGTCCTCGAAGTCCTCGTACCAGATGAGCGCGGAGTCGGGTTTCCTTCTCAGCATTTCGCAGGTGAGCTTGAAGCCCTTGTCCGGCTGGCACTCGTTCCCGTCCACATCAATGAAGTGCCGCGGAGAAAGGGTAAACGAAGCAGAACCGGCGGACGGCTCCTCACTGAAATTCGAGCAGACGCAGAAACCATAGAACTGCACGCCCTTGACGTCGACCGACACCGTGATGGTGTGCGTTCCGGCTGACAGGCTGATGCCGTCCGCAAGCGAAGCCCAGAAGGTGCTGCGCCAGTACGGCCACCAGAGCCGCGACTCGGTGAAATGCTTCTGGCTGCCGTCAACCGATACATAGATCCCGTTCTTGTCCCAGAAGGGATAGCAGAGCCGGACGGCAATGTCATATGTTCCGGCGCTTGATACGGAAAAGGAGTATGTTGCTTCTCCCGCGTCGCCCATGACCGCGATCCCGTTCTCCGAGGAGACGATGCCTGTGCAGCTGTCCGGCGTTCCGTCATGATCCACGTAGATTGTTCCGAACGAGGTCTTCTGCGTTTTGCTGTAGGCAGTGAGATAACGCCTGCGGTTGTAGGTTCCGGTCATCAGCGGGTACTCGTAGCTGCTTGCGTCCTGACCTTCCGCGAAATCGTAGACCTGCGGGAAGGCGTACGGCACCTTGTTGTAGTCGTCCCAGTACGCGAGGATCGGGATGAACGGCTGTGGAGCTGAGTCGTCGGTGAAGTTGTACTTGCCTGTCATCCAGTTCTTCGCCGCGTAGTAGGTGTTCGATACGCCGCGGTATGTGTTGCCGAGGTTCTCCGGCGCATCGTAGATCTGCCAGTTCCAGCCGTATGCGGGGAGTCCCATGAACACCTTCTCCGGTGTCATCGCCTTGACAGCGTAGTCGTAGATCCCGTCGAGCCAGTCCTTCGGAGAAACCGGACCGGGAGCGCTCCCTGCCCACGCCATTCCATAGCTCATTATGGCCGCTGTGTCGCAGTATGGATTCAGATCGGCGTATACGCACCAGTTCTCGCCGCCGACCGAGCCGTTGACGGAGTTCATGCCGGGCAGGCAGATGTTGACCTTCTTCGAATTGTCATATGCTTTGACCGTGTTCCAGATGTTGCGGAACATCGCCGTGGATTTGGCGTGCGTGTAATAGTCGCCGCCGCGCTCGAGGTCGATGTCGACTCCCGCGCACCACGGATATTTCTCCATGATTCGGACGAGCTCAGTGAGGAACTTGTCCTGCGCTCCGTCGGTGTTCTCGCGAAGGGCTGTGAACACGCTCGATGTACCGTCGTTGCGGACGGTGAGCAGCCATGTGATGTGCGGGTACTTGTTGATGTAGGTCAGCATGTCACTGATTGCCACGCCGGTTTCGGTTATCGTCCCGGTCGCGTCGACCTTAAAAGAAAAGAGACCTACCTGCGAGAGGCGGTCTCCGTAATTCTTCAACGCGGTGTACATCCGGGTGTTTCCCATGAACGTCCAGACCATGCATTTGTGGCCTTTCAATATATCCAGACTCATGTCACATCACCATCCTCAGTCTCCTGAAACTCCACATACAGCCTCGCCGATTTCTTCTCCTCGACCGTGGCAGGATGCTTGCTGTCTCCGGCTGCGGAGTACTGGAAGAATCCGTCCTTGTCAGTCGCCAAGCCGTTTTTCAGGCACTGCCGGGTTGATGCGAGAAGCTGCAGTTCATCACCTGCGCTTGCGGCATCCGTAAAGGTTACTTTGTGCGCTCCGGCACCGAGGGCGAGGGAAACGCTCCCGGACTTCATGTTCTGGTTCGGGTAAACCTTCCAGTCGAGTCCGGTTGAGGTCTTACCGAGGTTGAAGATGATGCATGTCGCGCTGCCGCGGACGATGCCGTTGAAGAAGCGTTTACCCGTGACGGCGTATTCGTCGCCGGTCGCGTACTTCTTCTGCACAGTCTCGGTGTTGATGACGTATCCGGAGAGCATCGCGCCTTCCTGCAGCATGAGATCAGTGAACCATATGGTTCCAGTGCAGTCGGTGACCACGGGCTTGACAGTGACGTTCACAATGCGTTTCTTTTCCTTCTTGTCGATTGTCTCCGTGAATCTCGTAAAGATTGGCATTTAATCACCGTCCTGCGTCCACTGGATTTCGCTGACGTGTCCCACCCAGCCGGTCGCGATGGAGCCGCCCTGCAGAAACATGTCCGTGATGTAGATTGTTCCGGTGCAGTCGGTCACGCAGACGCGGATGCGTATTTTCTTCACGCGCCCGTTTTGCGGCGAGACCGCCTGTCCTACATGTGTAAAGCTCGCCATATCCGTCTCCTTAAATCAGATCAATGAACCGTGTCTCCGTGGTCCCGTCCTCGTACTCGAAGGTGACTTCGACGCCGACCTGCCCGTTGTCGCCCATATTCAAGTCCTCGGACGCTATCTGGCAGGAGAAGGTATAGCTGTCGCGATTTGCAGGAGTAACAGTCTGCGTCAGGCTTTTCGTTGTGTTCAGTGCGCCTTCGCATTTGAAGGAGGCTGTTCCGGATACGCCGTTCTCGGAATCGACCTCGAAGCCGGAGTTCTCCCAGTAATTGAGTCCGCTGTCGGCGCGGGAATTGCGCAGGTGATTGAACGGCACGAGGTCTTTCATCTCCTGACTGTCCACCAGATCTGCGCCGGAGAGCATATCCGCCGCCGCGTCCCACTGCGAGGAGGAATCGCCGAGTTCCCGCAAAGTCGTAGATAATTCGAGCACTGTATTCCACGGCTCGAGCAGATTGTATTCCCGGCGTACGATTCTGGTTTTGACGCTGATGTTCAGCTCGTCGTCCCTGACCGTCACGATGTCGCCAAGCTTCCAGGACTCGTGCTCATAGCCTGTCAGCACGGACAGATCCATCGCGTTCAGGACATAGGAAATCCTCGGCGCGGCGTAGTCGGCAAGCCGCATTTCAGCGTATTCGAGCATCTGGTAAGGGTTCGTGAAATTCGAGCAGTCGAGCGTCGATACCCGGATTTCATTGGTGTAGGTGGTGTCCTCGACATATTCCTTTCCGCCGTTGATGGACGCGAACGTCATGCCGTCCTTGCCGTAGGCGTAGAGCCGGGTGATCAGGCTCTGTGTATCGATGACGCGCTTGATGGACTTCATGTTCTTCTTGTAGCAGAATAGCGCGCCGGAATCCGTGCCGCTGAAGGTCAGCAGGCTCACGGTCTTGTTCGCGTTGTCGAAAATCAGGTCTCCTCCATGCAGATCCTGCACCTTTCGCAGAATCGCGAGCGCGTTTTTCTCCTGACATGTCCAGGTGCGCTTGGTCCGTTTGTTGACGGTTCCGACTATCCAGCCGGTGTCCTGCAGCGCGTACGCCATCGGCACGTCGGCGGTATCCGCGTTGAAGGTGATCTCGGCTTTCTTTGTAGAGAATCCCAGGTCATAGAACGCCGCCTCAGCATAGACAGAGGTAATCGCCGTGCCTTGCTCGTTCTTCTCGTCCGTGATCGTTCGGATGCGGTAACTGTCATCACCGACCTTAACCTGCTTCTCGTTCTCGAGATATTTGCGCTTCTCATCCCGGAAAGGCAGGCTGAACTCCAAGGTATCGATGCCGTTTATCTCTCCAGTGATGATAACGTCGTAGGCGTTTTCGAGCACCGCTTCCTGTCCGCCGTCCAAGTCGAGAACGGCCAGTAATTTCTTTTCAGCAGCCACGCGATCACCTCCATCTGCTGCGGGCCTGAATGGTCAGTTTCTTGAACGCCGACTCGCCGGGCGTCGAAAGCGCTATGCTTCTTACCGTTGGCGTTACCGATGAATCCGTTGTTGTCAGCGTCACGCGGAACTTGATGTATTTCGCGGAATCCGACTGCACCATGTTATCCGCGCCGGGAGCCGCCCAGTCGCTCCATGTAGAGAAATCGTCCGAAGTGGATGTTTCGACAGAGACGCTTGTTCCCGTCGGCGTATCAGCAGTCAGGGAAACGTAGCACTTCCCCGTAATTCCATATTCCATGGCGGCGGTTGTGAGGTAGCCGCTTGTCGCGTAGACGGAATCCGTCGCCTTGAGCGTAACAGCATCAGATGTCGTCAGCCCGTCCACATCCGCGGTTGAATCCGCCGCATTGCAGGTGAGCGATTCCTGAAACCAGAGCGCGATGTCGTCCGCTGTAAGACTCGAGTCGCAGTCGAGGAACCAGTCGTCGAAGTTTCCGGCGTACCAGTAGGATTCCGCGTGCATGCCCCAGATGAGGTCGGCCATGCAGGATCGGTTGAGCTCGCCCGTAAAGCTGACCGCGTCGGATATCCATACTTCTCCGGAGCTTCTGCTCCCAAGAACATACTGCGCGGTATGACTGTCCGGTTTGATGACCGCTGCGATGAAGTACCATAGCCCGTTGGTCAGCGTGATGCTCGGCGTGAAATCCTGATCGAGGATCAGCGTGCCGGACGAGTTGTACAGCATGAGTCGAGGTTTCCCGGAGTGCAGCGACAGGTAGAATATCGGGTTGCCGGTTCCCTGCCGGGTGTTGAGCAGCGGGCAGAAAGTGTTCCCGACCGAGTAGGTCGTGGGCATGAACCATCCGCCGACAGCAATCGTCTTTCCGATATTCGAGAACAGAGTTCCATCATTTGAGACTTTCAGGTATGTCTGCTCGGTCGACGGGTTGTTGATGTTCATGCGGAACGAGCGTCCGAGATGTCCTGCTTGCAGTGACGCGGTGGTGCCGCTCCACTTGTTGATTGACACTTTTCGGTTTTTCCCGGAAGAATCCGCAAGGCAGGTGTCGGAGTCCGGCGCGGATTCATTGAAGCGCCACAGACCGTCCGTTCCCCATGATGCGGGTACCTGCCCGGTGAACTTGTCCTGCGTGCTGAGCGTCTGAACCGTCGTCTCCGTGGTGCTGTCTGCTTCGATTGTGATGGTGTTTGCGCCGACCTTGAGCGCCGGGAAGTCGAGATTTTCCAGAAGCGGCAGTCCGTTGCGCAGCGTATTGCCGTCTGAGTCCGTGACCTTTGCCGTCATGAGCGAGGAATCGATCACAAGCACTTCATCCTCGGTAAGAACGCCGTCGATTTTGAGGCTCTTACCATTGGTCGTAACGACAGCATTTTTGCCCTTGGCAAGATCGGCGACAAGCGAGTAAACCGGCAGGGAGTCGGCGTTTCCGAGCGTCCGATTCAGCGAGAACGTTCCGGCCTCGGTAATCTCGAACGTCTCGTCGTTCTCCGCGTAGGCATACGGATCGGGACAGAGAAACGTCAGGTCGAAGGTGCAGGAGTTGCGCACGACCTTGTCGAATGAGAATCCGCTCTCGAGCCTTGCCCGGTAGACGCGGTTCGGCTCTTTGTCGAGAATCAGGTCGCACAGTCCGATGTCCGGGTTCAGCCACGCGATGATTTCGTCCTTGCGGGCGAGGAAGTCTGCGTCACTTTTGCCGGGAGGAATGAAGCAGGATATTTCGATCTTTCGCTCGCCGATGGTCTCTCCGAAGTCGAACAGTCCCTCACGTCCGGGAACGGTGATCGTGTTGTTGGTGAAATCCGGCATCCGGTTTTCCTTCGTCATTCGCGTCGCGAGCCCGAAGCTTTGTGATGTTCTGCCGTTGAATTTGAATCCCATTAGATCACCGATCCTTTCGCGCGTCTGCTTCCGACAAGCAGAGTGTTGAGCTGCTGGGAAATCTTCCGGATGTCGTCGTCGCTTCGGACGCTCATGTTTTCGATGTTGATGAGCGGGCCGGAGTTCCCGGCGGTCTCGCTGACGGCGTCCCGGATCATGTTTTTGAGACTGTTCACGCCGACCACTGCTTCATCGCCCGCTTCTCCGCCACCGAGGAGCGTATTGCCGGACTGTCCGAAGATGGTCGCGTCCTTCAGGATCATGCCGCCGTCCATCGCCTTCTTGTACCAGGAGATGGAGAAGTGCGGAATGCTCGGCGGATTCAGGGAAAACGAGCCGGAAACCGAGAAATGCGGGAGCTTGATTTTCGGCAGCTCCCAGTGGAAGTTGAACACATTCTTGAGCTTGCCGACGATACCTGAAACGAAGCTCCAGATGCCATTGAAAACGGAGCTGAACGTCGATTTTATGCCGTTCAGTATGCCGCTGATTGTGCTCTTGATGGAATTAAATGCGGAGGTGATTCCGGATTTCATTGCGTTTACGACGCTCATTACGGCAGACTTTATGCCGTTCCAGACCGAGGTCGCGACATACTTTATCCCATTGAATACTGTCGAGGTGACGGTCTTGATTCCGTTCCACGCGGTCGTGACAGCGGTCTTGATGCCATTCACCACGGTCGTAATCGCGGTCTTGATTGCGTTCCATACGGTTGTGACCACAGTCTGGATAGCGGTGCAGACGGTCGAAATTACAGTCTTTATGGCGTTCCATATCGTAGTCACCACGGTCTGAATAGCCGTGAGTACCGTCGTGATAATCGTCTTGTAGATATTGAAATAAGTCGTGACGACCGTCTGTATTGCCGTAAAAATAGTGGTGAAGAATGTCTTGATTCCATTCCATACGGTCTGAATTACCGTGCTGATGGCATTCATCACCGTGGTTACGACAGACTGGATTCCGTTCCACGCACCGGACAGGAAGCTGCTGATGCCGTTCACTGCCGAGGTGAATACACCGCTGATGGCTGTCCAGATGGTCACGAAGAAGTCCTTGATCGCTGTCCACACAGTTACTGCGACCTCCTTGATGTTGTCCCAGAGGTTGATCCAGAAATTGCGGAAGCTCTCGCAGTTGTTCCACAGGTAAATAAATGCCGCGACGAGCAGTCCGATTGCCGTGATGATGAGACCTATCGGGTTTGCCGCCATTGCCGCATTCAATCCTGTAATTCCTGTTTTCACGACACCTATTGCGGATACTATCTTCGGCGCGAGTGTCATCAGCGCTCCGACGCCGGTCGCCATCTTGCCGACGACAATCAGCACAGGACCGATGGCAGCTACGATTGCCGTGATGGTCAGGATCATTTTCTGCGTCGCCGGGTCCATGTCCATGATGGCGTTCATCACGTCGATGATCTTCTCCATCAGGCTCTGGAACGCCGGTGCGACTGCCTGACCGATGGTGACGGTGAGCACGTCGAAGGTGGATTTGAGCTGTTCGATTGTGCCGCCTGTGCCAGACATCAGGGCATTCGACATGTTCTCTGCCGAGCCGCCGCAGTCGTCGAGCGCGTCCCGGAGCGAGGACACTTCTGAGGGTGAGGTCTGGATCAGCGTCAGCCATTTGGACATCTGGTTTTTGCCGAAGATGTTAGCCGCGGCCTCGAGCTTTTCCTGATCGGTAAGTCCGGAAAAAGCGGAGTTCAGGTTCGCCAGCACAGTCGGCATGTCCTTGAGCGTGCCGTTCTCGTTGAAGATGGCGTAGGTCTGCCCGGTGGAAAGCCCGAGCTGATCCATCGCCGTCGCGCCTTCCTTGGCGGGAGAAGCGAGACGCGCGAGTCCTGTTTTCAGAGCGTTCGCGCCTTCACTGCCGGAAATACCGGCGTTGCCGAACACATCGGTAATCGTCGCGAGGTCCTTCACGTCCCATCCGACGGTTTTGCAGATAGGCCCTGCGACGGACATCGCCTCGAACAACTCCGATGTAGTGGTGTTAGCCTGCGCCTGTGCTTTGGCGAGAACGTCGGCGTAGTTCGCGGCTTCCGAGGAGTCCGCGCCGAACATTTTCATGGCGTTGCCAAGTCCGGAGGTGGTTTCGGAAAGATCCGTGCCGGTTCCTGCAGCGAGGTTCATGGCTGGTGTCAGCATGTCGGTCGCTTCTTTTGCCGTGAATCCCTGACGGGCGAAATTCAATGTAGCGTCCGCTGCATCCTGCATGCCATAGACTGAGTTTTTCGCGGATGTGCCGATCTGGTCCCACAAGCCCTCGAAGTCCTCGGCGGAGTTCGCCGTATCTCCCATTGTCTGCTTGACGAGGTTGAACTGCTTGTCCACATCGCCGTACGCGGTGACAGCCGCGGTTGCACCTGCCACGACGGGCGCGGTGAAGCCCATCGTCATTTTCGTCCCGGCGCTCGATAGGCTCTCGCCGACAGACTTGACCTTCTCACCGGCAACCGCGATCTTCTGCGCGGAGACGGAGCCGAAGTTCTCGTATTCCTTGGTCAGGCTCTTGAGGTCCTGTTCGGTCTCGACAATTTCACGCTGAAGAGCGTCATATTGCGATTGGCTCATGTCGCCGTTTGCGAGAGCGGCGTCCGCCTGCTTTGCCGCTTCCTTGAGCGCTTCGAGGCGCTCCTTGGTGGCGGCGATTTCGGTCTGGAGTCCTTTCTGCTTCTGGGAGAGGAGTTCCGTGTTGCCGGGATCGAGCTTCAGGAGCTTGTTCACGTCCCGCAGGCTTTTCTGCGTATTCGATATCTGCTTGTCGACCGATTTGAGCGATTCGGTCAGTTTGGTGGTGTCGCCGCCAATCTCGACGGTGATGCCCTTGATTCTGTTTGCCATGCGGATTCCTCCTTCCTGTCCTCGGGGTCCCCGGCGAGCGCAGCTCGTTGGGGTGGGTTAGAATCTGTCCATCATTTCCTGTGTCGCGATTTCCGGGTAGTCCCAGTCGTCGTTGCTCATCTCCGCGTACATGTCGTTGACCGTGCCAATGGTCAGAAGATCCAATTCACTGATATGCAGTCCGATCTGTACGCAGCGCAAGAGAAAGAGCGGGGTTGTCATTTCCCGCTCTGTCGCACGATGTTTTTTTTAGACTGAACCTGCTGTTCCGTATTGATTCCCCACAGCTCGATGATCTGCGGGAGTACCTCGTAAATCGAGAAGGTGTTGAAGCCGTCGAGCCATTCCTCTGGAGAATCCGGCACGTCTTTATCGGCGTGCTTTGCCATCAGCCACGCGATGTTCTCGAACAGCTCCAGACTGAATGTATCCAGGCTGGAATTCTCCTCGTCGTTCTCGCTGATGCCTTTCTGCAGCTCGTTCAGGTCCCGGTAGATGTCCCGGTGAAACTTGTTCCGGTAGAGTCTTGGAATAGCGGCGGAGGCACGGAACGTGACTTCCTGACCGTCAATTTCTATTATCTTCGTCACCGCCATCGCTTACTCCTCCTCCGTTGAATACGAGGTGTTCGCCTTCGCGCCGGACGAGGTGCTTGCCGTGTCGCTCGGCTCGTAGACCTTGTCGTACTAGGCGTTGTAAACCGAGTCTGTGGTGTTCGTTCCGGTCTTGACCTTCACAAGGCCGGAAGGCAGAGGCGATACCGTGATGGACAGCGTGTCAGTCTGCACCTCGGTCGAGTCCTCCTTCGTCTGACCGCTGACAGATGGACGGGTAGCCGAGCAGTAGTACATGCAGTGGCGGATCTTCCTCTGGTCGCCGGAAAACTCGAACAGCAGCGCGAAATGCTCCGGCTCTACGTCCTTGTTCTCGGCGATGACGCCGTTCGCGTCCTCGGTTTCGTGCATCACGTCTGTAAGGAAACTTTCCGGGATGAGCGCCAGCTCGAAGTCGCCGGAATAGCCGTTGTTGTTGCTGACCATGTAATAAACCGTATCGTCGGCGTAGAACGGCTCGTTGTCGCCCTCCGCGTCAAGCGACAGTGAAACCGCGCCGGGCATCGCCACGGGCGTGCCAAATGTGACGGCCCCCTCCTCGGCGAGAGTGGCGATCGCGTAGTGGCAGTTCTTCAGGCCGAACTTGACCTTGTTTTTCTTGTTAGTAGCCATAATCGTTAACCTCCAATAATCTGTGTTTGATAAAGCACCTCGTACATCTTTTCGTCTTCGATCCAGACCTCCGACTTCTCATAGGGAAGCTCGTGCGCGGTCAGAATGGATTCGATTTTCGACTCGATGTCCGGGTTCTTCTTGTCCGTGTAAAGCTCGATATTCAGCTCGTCGACCTTCTGCCAGACCACGTTGTCCGCGAACATGTTGTCCGTCCCCGGAAACAGGAAACAGATAAACGGCGGGTCCGGAGACTCGCCCTCGGCAAAGTGATCGTAGGCGATAGGAAGATCGGCTTCCTCGAGCATGGTTACAATGTCGTCGTAGCTCATAGGCGGCATCCTTTCAGCTTTAATTCAATTTCACGCACCAGCTTCTCGTTGCCAGCCTGCTCCGCCGGAGCGATATGCGGACGAGCCGCAACTCTGCCACCGCCGCGCTTGGCGTGGCCGTGCTCCAGAAGGTGCGCGATCTGGTAGCGGTTGCGGGAATGCACGACAAGGTCGATGGAGTCCGCGTCCTCGCTGACTGTCTTGACCGACCATGATTTCCTGTATTTGCCGGTGCGTACGGGAGCGCCGGACTGGATGTCCTTCCTTACGGATTTCGCCGTGTCCCTGACCGCATCCTTCATGTCGTCTGCGGCGAGGTCGGCGTACTCCTGCAGGCCCTTCATGACCGCGTCGCGCAGGCCGTCGATAGATACCTTTTCATTCATTTCGATTTCTCCAAAGCACAGTTGAATTTCAGCGTGTTCTTCTTGTAGCCCATCGGGTTCACGTAGGTGATGTTGTAGACCTTGCCCTCAGCGAGAATCCGATACTTCGTGGATTCCACAGTGGCAAGCTCCGAACAGTATCGGCAGGTGAAGTTCAGTGATTCCTCCGGGTTGATTACCTCGCCGGAGGTTTCAGAACCGTAGGAATCCGTCCCGACGGTCGCCCAGCACTTGAAGTAATCCGTCCATGAAGCGGTGTGGTTTCCGTACTTGTCTGAGGTCACTTCGTTTTTCTGGAACGTGACCGGTACGCGCATGTTCGCAATTTTCATCAGAATCCCTCCTTGCGCACGCCGAACAGCAGCGCCCGGAGCGTCAGGTTCAGCTGATTGTGGTCCGCATCCTCGCGGTGCTCGTACAAATATGCGACCGTGTAAAGGATGGCGATGCGCATGCGGATGAGAATCTTCTCCTCAGATGATTCCCATTCCTCGTCGGAGTAGCGGGCGATGTCCTGCACGGTCGCGGTGGCTGTGGTGATGAGATTCTGGATCAGTTCGTCCTCATCGGAAGAACTGACTCGCAGATAGGTTTTTGCTTCCTCAAGCGTTACTTCCATGAGACACCTCCAATAAAAGTGAAGCGGACACCCGTAATGGATGCCCGCCCACAACAAAGCGAAATCAATCAGCCCGCCGCCTTGACGGAAAGACCGCGCACGGCTTCCGGCAGGATCAGCTTGCCATCTACGCGCTCAGACGCGAGGAATCCGATCTGGCCGTTCGCCGCGTAGAGCTCCGACAGGCGCTTGAAGCTGCGTCCCTGACGGTCGGCAATCCAGTAATAGGAGAAGTCTCCGAACAGGATCGGCACATTTCCGGCTGCCAGCTCCGGCGCGTAGATGCTCGTGTGGTACGGACGGTTCAGGATGGTATCCGGCTGACCGGCTACGACGCTCGGCTGCCAGATGTAGTTTCCGTTGCCGTCCTTGATCTTGCGCAGCGCCTTGACGGTGGAGTCGTTGAGAATCCAGACCGCGCGGTTGCGGTAGACAGAACGCAGGGAGTGGAACACGTCCATGATCTCGTCGAAGGTGATGTTCGTATTGGCGATCTCCGTGGTCGCGCCCTCGGTCGCCTTGACCTTGGTGAACACGCCCTCCGGTTTCTTCTGACCGTCGCCCACGAGGAACGCCTCCTCCTCGGCGGCCCCGATTCTGCGGGCGAACTCGGTGGAGATGTAGGACTCCAGATCGAATATGCTGTCGTTCATCAGCTCCTCGGATACCTTGATCGCGGTTCCCAGCTTGTACGCGGAGAGCGTGATCTGGTCGAAGGTGTCGTCGGATTCCGGATACAGCCCGTTCTCCTCCATCCACGAAGCGGTGCCGTGAGAAGCGACAATCGGGATGGTGTGCGTTCCGCTGTCGGTCTGAATCACGTGGGCGAGGCTTCTGAAGAAGTTCTCATCGGTCAGCGCCTGCACCAGCTGATGCTCGTACTCATCCGGCACAAGGTATCCGCCGTTAGCGTCTGTGCCGACTTCGAGCACGTTCTGCACGTCGTACCAGTTGCGCTTGCGGATCGAATCCCAGAAGGCGGTCTTGTACGCCTTGCTGCCGATGCCCGGCTTGTCGTCCGGCTCGTCCTTCGCGCCCGGTTTTCCGGTCAGAGGAGAAGAGGTCGGCGCGGACAGCATCTTGTCGATCTGCTCCTGACGCTGCAGGCGCTCGATGTCATGCGTCAGGTCTGTGACTTCCTTTTCCATCTTGTCGTAGGTGGCCGCATCCTCCGCGGACACGTTGCCGCCGTTATCGGAGTGGGTGTCGAGGAAGTTCTTTGCGGCGTCCCACGCCTTTGCTCTGCGGTCCATAAGTTCCATAATCTTGGTCATAATCGTTATCCTCCTTAATGTGAGAGAAGCGACAGGCGCTTCTGCAAATCGGTGACTTTCACCGTGTTTTCCATAGGTTTCTTGGTATCGGGTTTTCTCTTGGGTATCAGCTTCGATAGCAGGGAATCCGTGACGGCTTTCCGGGAGAAAAGCATCTCGATCTCGCCATCGTCAGGCTCAGTGTCTTCGTCGGGTTCGGTTCCATCAGCGAACAGAATCTCGTCAGCGAATCCGAGCTTCTTGGCTTCCTTGGCGTTCATCCAGGTCTCGGCGTCCATGAGCTTCGATATCTTGTTCCGGGAGAGGCCGGACTTGATCTCGTAGGCGTTCATAATGGATTCCTTGACCTCAGACAGCATGTCGATGGCTTTCTGCATCTCCTCGGAATCGCCGATAGCGATGGTTGCCGGATTATGCACCATCAGCATCGCGACAGGGCTCATGCAGACCCTCGTTCCCGCCATCGCGATAACGCTTGCCGCGGAAGCCGCGAGCGCGTCGATCTTGACGGTCACCTCATACGGGTAGTCCATCAACATGTTGTAGATCTGCGCCGCCGCGAAGACGTCTCCGCCGGGCGAGTTGATCCACAGCGTGATGTTGCCCTTGCCGGAGTTCAGCTCATCCTTGAAGACCTGCGGCGTGACTTCATCGCCGTACCAGGTCTCATCGGATATTTCCCCGTCGAGGTAGAGCGTTCGATCTGAACCGAAGCTGTCCGGCGTTTCGTTTCTGGTCCATCGCCAGAATTTTCTTGTCATAGGGACTTCCTCCTTTCCCGGAGATTTGAGGATTGCTCCGGCTCCTGTGATTCTTCTGTCTGTTCTTCCTGCGTTTCATCAGGTTCCTCCGTTTCTGTTGATGCACTCGCCGCGAAGATTCCCGCATCCTCGAGCTTGGTCATATTGCCGTTGATAAGGTAGAGATCGCCGCCCTTTTCCTCCGGAATGCGGTCGAGGTTCTCAAGCTCCCTTATGTCGTTTGCCGACATCCATCCGTTCTGCCGGGCTGTGGCGTAGCCGTTCATGCGGCTTTCGTAGTCGCCGCGGAGCAGGCCGTCCACATTGAACTTGAAGAAATATTCCTTCTTCTCCACGGGACGGAGCAGGGCACGCCGCATCGACTGTTCCCAGCGGGATACCCACGGGTCGAGCGTGTACTTCACGAATTCCAGCGACTGCTGTTCAATGTTCGAGAAGCTCGATTTCTCCAGATCGCCAATCATGTGCGGCGGAATTCTGAAGATGCGGGCGATCTCGTCTATCTGGAACTTCCTCGTCTCAAGGAACTGCGCCTGCTCTGGCGAGATCGAAATCGGCGTGTATTTCATGCCTTCCTCGAGGACGGCCACCTTGTTGGAGTTTGCGGAGCCGCCGAACGCTGAGTTCCACGATTCGCGGACGCGCTCTGGGTCTTTCACCACGCCGGGATGCTCGAGTATGCCTCCGGGCGTCGCACCGTTGGCGAAGAATTTCGCGCCGTACTCCTCGCAGGCAATCGCCATGCCGATGCTGTTCTTGGCCATCGCAATCGGCGAATAACCAACTAAGCCGTCGAAGCCCAAACCGGGAATGTGAAGCACGTCGAGGGGAGAAAGTCTCACGACGGAGCCCTTCATGGTGTGCGCCTCGTCGGTCGAGGTCTGGTACTCGTAGTAGAGCTGCCCGTTCTCGTCGCGGTCGACCGTCATGCGGTTCGGCATCAGCGGGTACAGCGCCACGACGTCGCCCTTGCCGTTGCGGATGATCTGCGCATAGGCATTGCCCCAGAGGAGCAGGTGCGTCATGAGCGTTTCCCGGAACACGAAGCTCGTCATCTCGGGATTCGGCTCGTCGTGCAGAAGCTCGTAGAGCGGGTGGTCGATGGCTTTTTCCTTGCTGCCGTTCTCCGCATAGCAATAAAGATGAAGCGGCAGGCCCGCGATAGCCTCGGACAGAATCCTGACGCACGAGTAGACCGCCGTCATCTGCATGGCGGACCGCTCGGTCACGGCCTTTCCGCTTGTTGTTCCTCCGAAAAAGAAGCGGTACGAACTGCCCGCTGTGCTGTCCTTGGGAGCGTCGCGCCCTCTGAACCATCTGTTGAATATGCTCATAACATTCCCTCCATACTGTTAAGGGCCTCCCGCAGAAGCAGGAAGCCCATGATTGCTATCAGAATCATTCATTTGTCCTCGTTCAGATAAACAGGATGCCTCTCGAATCGTAGACAGAAGCAGCATTGTCGTTGCCCATTCGTATGGCCCGGTCGAGCGCCATGATGGTGGCGATTGCACCGTCGATCTTCTCGGTTGACTTCTCCTTGTCGGCCTTGATGTTGCCTGCCGGGTCGGTGCGGATGAAGATGTTGTCCATCATCCAGCGGAGAACCGGATGCCCGCCGTGCGCGATTTTCTTTTCCAGCACGAGCTTCATCAGCTCCTTGGTCGGCGGCGACATATCTTTGAAGCCTTGCCCGAAGGGAACGACGGTGAAGCCCATGCCCTCAAGGTTCTGGACCATCTGAACGGCTCCCCAGCGGTCGAAGGCGATCTCCCTGATGTTGAAGCGCTCACCGAGGTTTTCAATGAACTTCTCGATGTATCCGTAGTGGATAACGTTGCCCTCGGTGGTCTCAAGCACGCCCTGTTTCTGCCATAGGTCGTAGGGAACGTGGTCGCGCCGGACGCGCAAGTCGAGCGTGTCCTCCGGCACCCAGAAGTACGGGAGAACCACATACTTGTCGTCCTCATCCAATGGAGGGAAGACCAGCACGAAGGCGGTAATATCCGTAGTGCTTGATAGGTCGAGTCCGCCGTAGCAGACACGGCCTTCCAAATCGTCCTCATTGACCGGGAAGGCGCATGCGTCCCATTTGTCCATTGGCATCCAGCGGACGGACTGCTTCACCCATTGATTCAAGCGGAGCTGCCGGAAGGCGTTCTCCTCGCCGGGATTCTGCTTCGCCGACTCGCACGCGGCCTTGACCTTGTCGATTCCGACTGTGATGCCGAGGCTTGGGTTGGCCTTCTTCCAGACCTTCGGGTCCGTCCAGTCCTCGGATTCGTCCGCACCGAAGATCACCGGGTAGAAGGTCGGATCATGCTTGCGCCCGTTCATGATGTCGAGCGCTTTCTGATGCTGTTCGTAGCAGATCGACTGCGTGTCGTTCCCGGCGGTTGTGATCAGGAAGAACAGAGGCTGCATTCTCGCGTCGCCGGAACCCTTCGTCATGACGTCAAAGAGCTTCCGGTTCGGCTGCGTGTGCAGTTCGTCGAAGATTACGCCGTGCGTGTTGAATCCGTGCTTGTTCGCTACATCGGCGGAGAGCACCTGGTAAAAGCTGTGCGTCGGCAGATATTCGAGCCGCTTCTGCGATTCGAGGATCTTCACGCGCTTTGAAAGTGCCGGACAGAAGCGCACCATATCGACCGCAACGTCAAAGACGATCTTGGCCTGATTCCGGTCAGCCGCGCAGCCGTATACCTCGGCGCGTTCCTCGCCGTCGCCGCAGGTGAGCAGCAGCGCAATTGCCGCGGCAAGCTCCGATTTGCCTTGCTTCTTCGGGATCTCCACGTAGGCGGTGTTGAACTGACGGTAGCCGTTCTCTTTTATCACGCCGAACAGGTCGCGGACGATCTGCTCCTGCCAATCAATCAGCTCGAACGGTTTTCCTGCCCAGGTGCCTTTGGTATGGCAGAGCTGTTCGATGAACAGGCAGGCGTAGTCGGCGAGGTTCTCGTCGTAATGGGAGGTCTTCTCCATGAACCGCGTGACCTTGTATTTCTTCAGTTTCCGTACTGCCAATGGAAAATCACTCCCTTCATGGCATAAAAATAACCGCATCGCTGCGGCTTCTATCAGTACGAGAGCGAGAGCCCGGTTGGGCTCTGCTTTCGGAATATTCAAATTCAGGTTGATGCTTAGTTGTACTGCTTCATGAGAACCGCGTAGGCGAGCTGTGAAGGCTCGTCCTTGGGCTCGATGTCCCAGCCGCGATCGTAGTTCAGTGTGACCTTGCCGCCCACACGCAGCTCCATCTTGGAAATGCGCCCGCCGTTGATTCCGTAATCCTCGGAAGGCTCGTCGTAGTGCTTAACCCAGTATTTAACGACTGTGCCGTCAATCAGTAAGCTGCCGTTTGTCCACATGGTTACGCCTCCTCGCTGATGATGAATTCGATGCCGTTTTTCCGTTCCGGCTCCTTGCTGCCGAAGCGGTGGTCGTCAGCTCTGGTGACGGTCTTGAGGCCGTTCATCCGGCAGCCGAGTGCCGTCAGTCCGTAGATGCCGTCCATCAGGCCGGTGCTATGGTCGGTCACCACAATCGCGGTGATGCCTGCCTTGCGGAGCGTTTCAACGAAGTCGGCCAGCTCATAGTCCCAGGGCAGGTCGTCGGCTTCGAAGGCGTCCGCGCCGTTCCGCAGGCTCCGGTCGTAGAGGACCAGTGCCTTGTTCTGCCCGGCGGTGAATGGATACGGGAATTCCTCCTTTTCGCGCTTGTCGAAGGCCTTCACGCTGTCCCAGTCGTCTGCGGCGATCATGGCGTCGCGTTCCTTTTCGCGGATGGCCTGCGCCTCGTTGTAGGCGATTGCCGTGTCTCTCATTGCTTCGAAGTATGTGTTCTTTTCCATCGTGTGTTCCTCCTGATTTTCGCTTGTTTTCAAGGTTTTCTGTGCCTTTCGGCATGTATATACATCACTCTTTCGAGGGTATATAGCAAGTCAATTCGGCCAGATAAATTGATAAATTTCTGTGTCTGAAAATCAGGATTCTCCGGTTTCGCCGGTCATGATGAAATGCACGTATTCCTTCCTGTGCTCCTCGATGAAGAGAACCAGCTCGTAGTAGTTCCGGTCGAATGCCAGCCGCTGCACGTAGGGCAGATCGAACATGTTGCAAAGACCGGTGTCGCGGATCGCGAGGATCTGCTTCTTGATTTTCTCATCCATGTCAGTCCACCACCTTCCGCACGATGTCTTCGCCGTAGATGACGTTCAGTCCGCTGCCGTTGTCCCAGTGGACCAGCATGCTTCCGGTGTCGTCGATGCCGTAGACCGTGCCGCGGGTTCCGGCAGGAGGAGCCTGAATGTCGTCCATCTGGACCAGCTCCACGCGGGTGCCGTTCGGGTATTGCTTGTGCAGCTGTTCGAGCTGTTCCGGTCTGATCATCCTCATGCCTGCACCTCCTCAGCAGCTTCCTCAGTGGTTTCCTTCTTGGGAGCACCGTTCTTCCAGCTGGAATTGCCCTCAAGGTTCTTCAGCAGAATCTTGCGTTCCTGTTTGTATTCCGCGCCGATAAATCCGAGGCGGAGCAGGAAGCAGCGGAATGCGTACTTCTCGTTCGTGACCGGTGTCTCGGTCGAGCTCGCTCTTTTCAGTTCCTTGGAGAGCTTGCAGAGCTGGGCGATGAACATCGTGTAGGCTCTGGTCTCGTCCGGCGTGGGCAGTTCCGGGAAGCATGGGAAGGCGATGCGGTCTTCCCTGATTTCAAACCGCAGGTCCTCAATGCCGAGTGCCTTTTTAATCAGGCTGCCTTTTGCTTCGAGGATGTTGGTCAGCGTTCCGACCGCCACCTTGTCGAGCGGAATCTCAACGGTTAAGCCCGTCTGTTCGCCTTGTGGCGCGTCCTGTCCGCTTGCTTCCGGCTCCGCGGATTCTTCCCCGGATTCGGTTTCCGGCGCTTCTGGCTCAAATCCCGCGTCTGCAATGGCTTCGAGAACCTTCTCGACCTCCTCGCTGTCCGCCATGTCGTCGAACTCGAGCGCGCCGTCCCTGGTGACGGTGAAGTAATCGATCCGGTAGCTGCAGGTCGGCATCTTCATGTACTCGGCCTTCGCGCCGGTCGTGTCGGCGATAATCCTGACCAATTCCTTGCGTCTTGCTCCTGTTACGTTGTAGTTGATTCGCATGTGTTTTACCTCCGTTTAATGTGGTTTTCTGCCGTAGGTCCTGTGCCTTTCGGCATGTCTATACATCACTCTGAACGGCTGTAATAGCAAGCGAATAAGCGATATTTCTCAGGTAGAAAATCAGCCGGGGAAACCGTGCTGAAACTGGTCACAGTACACAATCCCGGCGAGTACGAACACCACGCACGGGAGTGCGACGCCGTTGCCCCACATGGCGTATTCCCTGGAATCGGAGTGGGGGCTCTTCAGCCACTTGCGTATCTGGTTGTCTGTTTTCGGTTTCCTCGCGTGGGTGACCACCTTGCGGTGCGTTTCGAACACGTCCCGCCAGAACGCCATTTCCTCATCGGAAGGATTCTCCGTTCCGAGGTCGGAGCACCACCAGTCCGGGAACCCCTGCAGACGCGCGCATTCGGTGGGCGTGAGTCTGCGGACGATGTATTCCGGCTCGGCTGACACCGTCGGCGGATCTTTGTAATCCGTAGCGACGAGCGTGTCCGTCGCGTCCTCGTCCGTGAACTTCGTATGATAGCTGTTCTTGCTCGAGTGGTAGGCGATGCCGTGGTTCTCGGTCGCGTTCAGCGTAAAGCTCACGCCGTCCTCGGAATATCCGCTGCCTCGGTGCGACGGTCTTGTCCCGTTTCCTTCAATTGCCACCACAGCGATTCCGCCCTGATTGTAGGCGGGATCACCGCCGCGGGTATCGAGCGTCCGCGAGGTGTCCGCTTCGTAGATTCCGGCGTGCGGATTGTCGGAGAGCATCGCGTGGCTTGAGTCAGAGCTGATGCCGAACGCCTTCATGTTCACGACTGCCACGCCGCCCTGGTTTGAGTCTGGAGCGTTGCCGCCGGTGTCTATCGTCCGAGCGGTGTCGGTTTCGTAGCAGTTCTGGCGTGCGTTTCTTGTGCCTTCCGAAGTGAAACGCACATCGTAGGTTTTCTGTTCCTCTACCACGAGCGGCTGATTGTTGCCACCTGTGCCGTATCGCGCGGTCACCGTATCGGCGGTCTCAAGCGGACCGTTGTATCTGCTGTCCTGGCTGTGGTTCTCGTAGACGGTCGCGGGAGGTTTTGATGCCTTCAACGTAGGTGATTTTTCAATTTCAAATCCAATGCCCCTGGCTTTTGCGGAATGCTCTGTGCAGAATCCCGCCGACTGCAATGTCACGGGAGGATGATGCGCTTCGGCGCGGAGTGTGCCGGCTACATCCTGTGAAATGTCCATCCGGCTGCCGCCCTGATCGTTCAGGCATATGCCTGCCGCTCCAGTGCGATTCTCAGGACTTCCGGCAGCTCTTTGCCACGCCTTGAAGCCCTCACCAGAATACCCAGACACGCCTTCGGACTCAAATAGTATCTTTCCTGCACCTTGTCCTGCAAAATCTGCGACAAGGTAGATGCGTTTTCGGCGTTGGGGAACTCCCCAGTACTGAGCGTCAAGTACCCGCCATGCGAGACTGAAATCGTCTGCCACGATCTCTCCGGCGTTCGGCCATTTCTCAGGTCGAGGAGTATCAATCTGGTATCCCTTGACCGAGCAGACCGCTTCGAGTACGGACTGGAAGTCCTCGCCCGTGTTCGAGGAGAACGCGCCGGTGACGTTCTCCCACACGATGTATTTCGGATATTCGCCATTGGTAGCCTCCCTCATTTCTTTGACGATTCGTATTGCTTCATAAAAAAGAGAAGACCTGGAGCCGTCCAGACCTTCTCGCTTGCCCGCGATTGACATGTCCTGACAAGGACTGCCGAAAGTGATGATGTCGACCGGCTCTATCTTCGCGCCGTCCATCTGCGACACGTCGCCGTAGTGCTTTATGTTCGGCAGACGCTTTGTGGTCACTCTGATACAAAACGGCTCGATTTCGCTTGCCCATCTTGGTTCGATTCCGGCGATTATGCCGCCGAGCGGGAATCCTCCCGAGCCGTCAAAGAGACTGCCGAGCGTGAGATTATTCTTTTCCATCGGAGTCCTCCATCATCTCCAGCGCCTGCTCGTATGTATATTCCTTCCCGTCGCGGATAAGCTTCACATCCGAAGCGTCCTCATTGTGTGAATGCAGATACCGAACGACAGCTACATCTACATACTTCGGTTCAAGCTCCACGCCATAGCAGATTCTTCCAATCTGGTCGCAGGCGATGAGCGTTGAAGCCGAGCCGAGGAAGCCGTCCAGCACGAGTCCGTTTGTCGCGGTGCTCTGCTCGATGAGGTAGGCGATGAGCGGAACGGGCTTTGAACTCGGATGTCCGAATCCGTCCTCTTTGGAGTTCTTCACGCCGTCGAACTCGAATACGGCTTTCTGCTTCTGGTCGCCGTACCACTTGTGTTTGCCGTCTTTCTTCCAGCCGAAGATGATCGGCTCCATGTTGAACTTCCAGTCGGTGCGCATCAGCGGCGCTCTCGGCTTTTTCCAGATGAGTCCGGCTCCGACTTTGAATCCGGCGTCCTCGAAGGCGTCGTAGAACACGCGCGCCTGCATGGTCGCGTAGAACTCGTAAATCGAAGCATCGTCCGCCATCGCGTTTTTGAAGTTCGTGAAGCACTTCATCAGGAAGTCGTAGGCCTGCGTTCCCTTGAGGTCGTCGTTTGCAATCTTTCCGGATGCGTTTTCCAGGTTGACGAAGTACGGCGCGTCTGTGCAGACGAGGTTCACCTTCGCACCTCCGAGTAGTTTTGCGAATGTTTCCGGGTCGGTGCTGTCTCCGCAGATAACCTTGTGCTTTCCGATGTGCCAGAAATCGCCTGTTTTCGAGAAGCACGGCTTCTCCAGTTCCGCGTCGACGTCGAAATCGTCCTCCTCGGCTTCGGTTTCATTGCTGAGCAGTTTCTCAAGGTCTGCCTCATCGAATCCGAGCAGCGACAGATCGAATGCGTTCTCCTGCAGATCGGCCAGTTCGACGGACAGCATTTCCTCGTCCCATCCGGCGTTGAGCGCCAACTGATTGTCAGCGAGGATGTAGGCGCGTTTCTGCGCGTCGGTCAGCTCCTCGGCGAAGACGCAGGGAACGGTTTTGTATCCTTCCTCGCGCGCCGCGGCGATTCTGCCATGGCCCACAAGAATGTTGTAGTCATTATCAATCACCGCCGGGCTGACAAATCCGAACTCCCGGAGGGAGGAACGGAGCTGCGCGATCTGTTCTTTTGAGTGTGTCCGGGCATTCCGGGCGTAAGGCACCAGCTTGTCGATTGGCACCTGTTCAAGTCTTTGTGTGTTCATTTACATTCCTTTCCGGGCGCGGAGCAGGCGTTCCATCACGTCGTCCTGCGGATTCGCGCCGCCGTACTCCGCGGAGCAGTTTTCCTTCACGATCTGGAAGATCTCGTCCCACAAGCGGTTCGCCTGATTCATGTAGTTGATCCCGATATTGATGAACGGCGACGGGATAGGCTTCCCAGTCGTCGGATGCTTGCTGAGATACCCGAGCCTGGTCGTCATTTCTTCACATTGAATCCATCTCGCCGAACACATCGCATAGCGCTCCAAGAGCTGCGGCGATACGGCCTTGGCGACGCCGAGCTTGTCGAGCCATTCCCAGGTCTCGCGGTAGATGTCGGCGGCCTCCAGAGTGGAGCCGTCATGCTGCCGGGCCGAGAGGAATTCGTGCGGTTCCGGCATGTCCTCGCCCTCGGTGTCGGGGATGTCGAGCACTTCGAGCTTGCGTCCGCCCGGATTCCCGTTTTCGTATTTCTCCTTGACGGCGGTTTTCTTCCGGCCAGCGCCGGGACGTCTGCCGCCGCGACCGCCAGTGTTATTCGATTTTGTGGGCATTTCGTCACCGCCTTTCTCGCATGTACGCGCGTAATAGATAAGGAGCCGGGTTATTACCCGTTTGATTTCGCTTTTTTCGCACAGAAGACCCCGCGCCGTTTTCCGCAGCGCCGCCTCACAGGAATTTTGACCGCCCCTACCGGTCGCCGCGCTCTTTGTGGATCTTCTCGTGACATGACCTGCACAGGCTCATGAGGTTCGACTCATCGT
>CALLZZ010000534.1 GCA_937858235.1 uncultured Clostridia bacterium | reverse complement strand
TTTTCGTCAAATGTAACAAAGCAGCCGCTATATCGTCTATCGATACACACGGGAGCGTTGATATTTGTAATCCGTTTTAAATCCTTTTGCTATTGCCTTTTTCACCAGAACATGCTACAGTATATTTACAAGTTTACTGGGTGAGTGTTGTCCACTCAAATCCGTAATAGCGCTTTATTATACTATATTTGTGTTATATTGTCAACCATCTTTTTCCGTTGCGACAGATGTTCTCTGTTGCCTTTTTGTTTATTATACGTAAAAACAGGCAGAGCCGCCAGCTTTCTGGCAGCTCTGCCTGTTTTTGCATGGTCTTTCCAACTGTCTCACTTTCGGGTTGGATCCTTCATTTTTTCATAGGTCGATGTTCCCGCTTTTTGATTCACCTTTGACAAATTACTGTAATCTTCTACGTCAATAGAGAGCCTCTTTTTCGACAGCCTGCTGTGGATTACACCGCTGATCAGAGAATAGATCACAGCAAACAGCGGCACACCAACCAGCATTCCGGCAAATCCAAACACCCCACCAAACACAATAATAGCAAACAGCACCCAGAACGAGGAAAGGCCTGTGCTATCCCCCAGAATTTTGGGGCCTAGAATATTGCCATCAAACTGCTGGAGTGCAAAGACAAATATCACAAAATACAGACACTTCAGAGGACTATAGAGCAAAATCAAGACTGCACACGGAATTGCCCCGATAAAGGGTCCAAAAAACGGAATGATGTTGGTGATACCTACCACAACGCTCACCAGCATCGCAAAGGGAATTCCCAAAAATGATGTGCCAAAGAAGCAAAGAACGCCAATGATCAGGGAATCCAACAGTTTTCCGCGGATGAATCCACCAAATACCTTGTGGATATAACGGAATTTCAAAATCGTCGCATTAGCAATTTTCAAGGAAAAGATGCTATACACCAATTGTTTTGCATGACTGATCAGCGTGGTTTTGCTGACCAGAAAATAGGCTGCAATAATAAATCCTAACAGAACATTCTTGAGGATTTTAAATGCATAAACAAAACCGTTTACCACACTGGAGAGCAAGGAATTAATCCCACCTAAAGTATCAGAGAGACTTTTTAAATTCGGCAACAAATCAGAAGTGGCCCAGTTTTCCAGGTATTCCAAAACCGAATCATATGCACTCTGAACGGTGGTAGCATAAGCTGGATTTGAGGCAAAAAACTTCTTCAGCCATACACTTCCCTGCTCCGCATAGGCAGGAAACGCAGAGATCACACCGATCATACTTGTGATAAACCCAGGCAACACCAGCGCAATAATACCACTCAAAGTCAGCAGCGCAAACAAAATGGAGAGAAAAACAGATAGACCAACCGCTAAACTCCGCGCCTTTCGTGCCTCAAGCTTTATCTGCAAAAGCTCGTCAAAATTGCGCACCAGAAGATTATAAATGGGAGAAAGCAGATAAGCAATCACACCACCTACAATAAACGGTGCCAAAACACCGACGACATTGTTCAAAAATGTTCTGATAGATCGGATATTATAAAACAGGAAAAACAGCAGCAAACTAGCCCCGATTACCAAGAATGCTGTAAGTCCTGTCGCAATATACTTACTGTACTTTTCCCTTTTCGTGATATTTCCGCCTTTCTGCACTCATGTTCTGCACCTGTGTCAGACGTTCAACTCCACAGCTTTCCCATCAACGGCATCCGCGTACTGAATTAAAACAGGCTGTATCTCCGTAGCAAGAAACTCTGTTGTCTGCTCCGGACAGCGACCGATATATCGTTCCGGTTCTAGATGTACTGTTAGCTCTTCTTTAGTCATGCCGAACATGGGGTCTTCCGCAATCAGATCAATCAGATTGTTCGGTAGACCCAGATCCTTGACGTTGCGTCCAGCCTCCAAAGAGTGAATCCGAATTCGTTCATGGAGATCCTGACGGTTACCCCCTCGTTTAACTGCATCCATCATAATATTTTCACTGGCCATAAACGGCAGCTCTTCCATAATATGCTTCTCAATGACCTTTTCATGCACCACCAGGTCAGAAGTAATATTCTGATAGATTTCAAGAATGGCATCCACTGCCAAAAATCCTTCTGGGATAGACAGACGTTTATTTGCGGAATCATCCAGCGTACGTTCAAACCACTGGGTTGCCGTGGTAATCGCCGGGTTCATCACATCGCTAATTACATAGCGACCTAGCGCGCAAATCCGTTCGCTCCGCATCGGATTACGCTTATAAGGCATAGCGGAAGAACCAATCTGCTTCTTTTCAAAGGGCTCTTCAATTTCCTTCATATGAGCCAACAACCGCAGATCTGTGGCAAATTTGCTGGCAGACTGTGCAATACCGGACAGTGTATTCAGAACGAATACATCCACTTTTCTAGAGTAAGTTTGTCCAGACACAGGCACACAACTGAAAAACCCCATTTCATGGGCAACCTTGTCCTCCAAAGCCTTTACCTTCTGGTGGCTCCCCTCAAACAGCTCCAAGAAAGATGCCTGTGTGCCAGTAGTTCCCTTGCTGCCCAACAATTGAAGATGTTCAATCCGGTACTCCACTTCATGCAGATCCATCAGTAGTTCATTCATCCACAAAGTAGCTCGTTTCCCAACTGTAGTCAGCTGGGCAGCCTGAAGGTGGGTAAACCCGAGGGTAGGTACCGATTTGTAAGTATCCGCAAATTGAGCCAGATTGCTCAGCACACGAACCAACTTGTCGCGAACCAACTCCAACGCTTCTCGCATCAGAATCACATCTGTATTATCGCCCACATAGCAACTAGTTGCACCCAGGTGGATAATCGGCATCGCATCGGGACATTGATCCCCGTATGCATGGATATGCGCCATTACATCGTGTCGTAACTCCTTCTCATAGCGTGCAGCAGCCTCGTAGTCAATGTCCTCCACATGCTGCTCCAGCTCCGTAATCTGTTCCTGGGTAATGGGCAACCCCAACTCCATTTCTGCACGGGCAAGGGCGATCCATAGCCGATGCCATGTGGAAAATTTTTTATCGGGAGAAAAAATAAACTGCATTTCCTTGCTGGCATAGCGGGAAGACAGTGGGCTTTCATACTTGTTTTTCATAATGGTTCCACTCATTTCGTTCATATAGTTATATATATCATATTATACCACGGTATCCATCAATTGAAAACTGCCTGCGCTTAATCTTTCTTTCAGAAGTCAACAGGATTAGCCATCGCAAAAGAACGGCATAGCCTTTGGCTATGCCGTTCCAAAATGTTTCATCCAACGATTCGCTATACGAACCACCGATTCAAAAAACTCAGTAAGTAGAATTACTTGTTCTGCAGATACTTATCGATAGCAACAGCAGCCTTCTTGCCAGCGCCCATTGCCAAGATAACGGTAGCAGCACCAGTAACAGCGTCGCCGCCTGCGAAGACGCCTTCACGAGTGGTGGTGACTTCGTCATCAGACACGATCAGGCCGCCCTTACGGTTAGTTTCCAGACCGGGAGTGGTGGAGCGGATCAGGGGGTTGGGAGAAGTGCCCAGAGACATGATAACAGTATCAACATCTAGGATGAATTCGCTGCCGGGGACAGCCTTGGGAGAACGACGGCCAGAAGCGTCAGGTTCGCCCAGTTCCATTCTGATGCACTTGATACCGCCAACGTGGCCGGGGTTTTCGGCGGAAGGCATGATCTCGATGGGGTTACACAGAGTCTGGAAATCGATGCCCTCTTCCAGAGCATGTTCGACTTCTTCCCTACGTGCAGGCAGTTCTTCCATGCCACGACGATAGATGACATAGACCTTTTCTGCGCCCAGACGCTTTGCGCAACGGCATGCGTCCATAGCAACGTTACCGCCGCCTACGATAGCAGCAGTCTTGCTGTTCAGCACAGGAGTATCATACTCAGGCTTGAAGCCCTTCATCAGATTGATACGGGTCAGGTATTCGTTTGCGGAGCAAACACCAGCCAGACCTTCACCGGGGATGTTCATGAACATGGGCAGGCCAGCGCCGGTACCGACATAAACAGCCTTGTAACCATAATCAGCAAACAGTTCATCGATAGACAGAGTCTTACCAACGATCATGTCAGTCATGATGTTAACGCCCAGCTTCTGCAGCTTTTCAACTTCGCTGCCAACGATTGCCTTAGGCAGACGGAATTCGGGGATACCATAAACCAGAACGCCACCAGCGATATGGAATGCTTCGAAGATAGTGACTTCGTAGCCCATCTTTGCTAAGTCAGCAGCACAGGTCAGGCTGGAAGGACCGGAGCCAGCAACAGCGACTTTGATGCCATTGGTAGCAGGCTTGTCAATCTTGTCTTCCACGTTTTCACGATGCCAGTCAGCAACGAACCGTTCCAGACGGCCAATGCCAACGGGTTCGGTCTTGACGCCACGAACGCACTTGCTTTCGCACTGGCTCTCCTGCGGACAGACACGGCCAGAGATTGCGGGCAGAGCGTTCGTAGAGGAAATAACCTGATATGCAGCTTCAAAATCGCCTTCGACGATCTTTTCGATGAAGTTAGGAATCTTTACGTTGACCGGGCAGCCTTCCACACAAGGCATATGCTTGCAGTTCAGGCAACGGGCAGCTTCGTCCTGTGCCATCTCCACAGTATAACCAGTAGCAACTTCCAAGAAATTCTTGTTACGAACATTAGGATCCTGTGCGGGCATCGGATTCTTATTCGGGCTCATATTCGGCATAATAATTTGACTCCTTCCTTACTTAATAAGGTCTTTGCCGAGATTCTCAAAACGGCAAGCGTGATTTTTCTGCTTCTCTTCTTCCTGTTCATTGAAGGTTGCCAGACGGTTAATCAGTTCATCGAAGTCAACCAGAGCGCCGTTGAAGTCGGGGCCATCAACACAGGCAAACTTCATTTCGCCGCCAACGGTAACACGGCAGCCACCGCACATACCAGTGCCATCAATCATGATGGGGCACAGGGAAACGATGGTTTCAACACCAAAGGGTTCAGCAGTCTTGAAGACATTCTTCATCATCGGCACGGGACCCAGAGTATAGATCTTGTCATACTTTTCGCCGGACTCCAGGATTTCCTTCAGCTTGTCGATGACCATGCCCTTCTCACCCTGAGAGCCGTCTTCGGTCAGCAGGTACAGATTCCGTGCAGCAGCCTTAAAGCCGTCTTCCAGAATCACGAAGTCCTTGCTGCGGAAGCCGATGATCACGTCGGTCTCAACGCCTGCGTCATGCAGACCATGAGCGATAGGATATGCGATTGCGCAGCCGACACCGCCGCCTACGACGCATGCCTTCTTGACGCCTTCCATTTCGGTGGGGTTGCCCAGAGGACCAACGAAGTCCAGCAGAGCGTCGCCCTCTTCCATGGCTGCCAGAGCAAACGTAGTCAGGCCAGCGCGCTGGAAGATGATGGTGATAGTACCCTTCTCACGGTCATAACCGCCGATGGTCAGGGGAACACGTTCGCCTTCTTCATCAATTCTCAGAATGATGAACTGGCCAGGCTGTGCTTTGCGAGCAATGTAAGGTGCCTCAATCTCCAGCAGAGTGATCTTCGGACTAAGGACTTCTTTTTTTACAATACGAAACATAACTTAAAATTTTCCTCCTCACAAATTTTTAGTTACATAAGCCTTCTCACAGGCACTTGTCCTATGAGAATATGAAAAAGAAGCTGCCTTCTTATTCAACAATGGTATAGCACTTGGGCGCTTAAGCGCCGACTGCCCCATGATGCTGCGGCGAAACTGTTACCGGTTCCCGGCATATTTTCTCCGCAGAAATCTGCGCAGTCGGCCTACACCTGCAAATATCTACAGAATTCCATATAATATAACTATATTTATTATAATCATTTGCCAATCGCTTGTAAAGAGAATTGTCAAAGAATTGACGGTTTTTTTGTGCACTGTACTCAAATTTTGCGCTTTTTGGGAAACCGCCCCTGCTTTTCTCCCTTTGGTACACTAAAATTTCTCATTCTTGATTCAAAATTCCAGCAGCGTCAGAAACTCATCTTCCGAAAGAACCGGTATTCCCAATTCCTCTGCTTTGGCCAGTTTACTACCGGCAGCCTCTCCTGCTACTACATAGGTTGTTTTCTTTGAAACACTTCCAGATACTTTACCGCCATTTTCCTCGATGCTCGTTTTCGCCTGATTTCTGGTCATCTGCTCCAAGGTTCCAGTAAGCACAAAGGTCATGCCTGCAAACTTGCTGCCGGCCTCCTGTTGATAACTTTCAAAGTTTACTCCGGCCTCCCGTAGCTTCTGAATCAGATGCTGTGCCTGGGGATTTTGGAACCACTCTGTCAGGCATCGAGCCGTAATAGCACCTATATCCGGCACCTCTGTCAATGTTTCTTCCTTCGTCTCTATTAACGCATCTAAGGTTCGGAACTGCTTTGCCAGAACCTGCGCCGCTTTGGTACCCACCTGGCGGATTCCAAAGGCGTTAATCAATCTGGCTAAGCTGCTTCCTTTTGATTTTTCGATGGCCGCAATCAAGTTTTGAGCTGACTTTTCTCCCATTCGTTCTAACTGAGCCACTTCCGCTACCTTCAGATCATACAAATCTCCCGGCGTCTGAATCAGCCCCTTTTCCACCAGCGCACGAACCACAGCTGGTCCTAGCCCTTCAATGTCCATACAATCACGACTGGCGAAGTGCACCAGATTTCGCATCAGTTGAGCAGGACATTCCGCACCGGTACAGCGCAATGCCACACCGTCAGGATCTCGTGCCACCGGAGCGCCACACACCGGACAATGCTCCGGCAAACGGTAAGGTACCGTTCCATCGGGTCGCTTTGCGTGATCCACGCTGACCACCTGTGGGATGATTTCTCCCGCCTTTTGGATCAGCACCGTATCACCAATCCTCACATCTTTTTCCGAGATGAAATCCTGATTGTGCAGGGTTGCGTTGGTCACTGTTGTACCTGCTAATCGAACCGGCTCCGTCACCACTTTTGGGGTCAGCACCCCAGTTCTCCCCACCTGAACCGCTATGTCCAGTACTTTAGCCAGCTTTTGTTCCGGTGGATACTTCCATGCCACCGCCCAGCGCGGAAACTTTGCCGTACTGCCAAATTGTTCCCGCAGAGCAATCCGGTTTACTTTTGCCACTGCGCCATCCATCTCATAAGGGTATTGGTAACGGTTTTCCCCTAAGCGATTGATTTCCTCCTGAACCTGATCCAGCGTCCCAAAGACTGGATGCGGAATCACGCGAAAACAGAGCTGTTCCAAATAGTCCAACTGTTCCGCATCGGTTCCAAAGGGATCACCGTCACTGAGCTGAATATTAAATATGATACAGTCCAGTCGGCGTTGTGCCGCAATCTTTGGATCCAACTGCCGCAATGAGCCTGCTGCCGCATTCCGTGGATTCGCCAGTAATGGCTCATCCTTTAACGTCCGCTCCTCATTCAACTGTTGAAACACGTTTCGGGACATATAGCACTCACCGCGGACAACCAATCTGTGCGGAGCATTGTGTAACTTCATCGGGATGGATCGCACAGTACGCAGATTCTCTGTTACATCCTCACCCACCGAGCCGTCACCACGTGTAGCTCCGCGAACAAACACACCGTCCAGATACTCCAACGCAACAGATAACCCGTCCACCTTTGGTTCTATCACATATTCTACTGCACCCACCGTCTCTCGAATGCGTCGGTCAAAGGCCGTCAGTTCCGCCGGATCGAACACATCCTGCAGAGACTGGAGGGGAACCGGATGCTGCACCGGCTGAAAAGACGCAACCGCTTTCCCACCTACACGCTGGGTTGGTGAATCCGGCGTAATCCACTCCGGATGCTCCGCTTCCATCTGCTCCAGTTCCCGCAGTTTTTGGTCGTATTCATAGTCCGCCGCAGTGGGAGCATCCATTACATAGTAGAGATGCCCCCATTCATTGAGCAATTCCCGTAGCGATTCCATCTTGGATTTTACGTCCATATCTTTTTCCCCTTTTATTGCTTTTACTGCGTCCCGTAGTCATGGGCAGCGGCAGAGGCATCACTGGCAGAGTCAAATTGACTAAAGTAACTATAGTTTGAAGGAACCTCTCCCATTAAAACCGATTCCGCTACAGTGATTTGGTTGGTACAGTTACGCTTACAGGTTCCTCCTGGCAACAGCAGCACAACATCCACGGAAATTACCAGCTGAATTTGATGCTCTGTCTGATTGATCCCTGCTGCGTTGAAGTTGCTTTCAAATGCACTGCTCATTCTGCCTACGCTAAGCACTTCTACCGGAATAGACGGTCCAAAACCGGAGAGCACCGCCATTCCAGACACACTTCCCAATGGAACTGAAAGTTTTGTCTGATCCAAGCGTCGCAGCTTTTTTGCTACCCCTTTCGTAATGTTTGCCTTGAGGGTATTTAATTCTGCCATATTGGTTGTCAGTCCGATGAGTTTTCCCTCATCATCATATTGGAGGTTTACCAGATTCCTATAGGACATTTCCCCTTCCGATGCATCCTCTGCGCACACGCGATTCACTTCATCAGTAATCACGGCCTCCAGCTCTGCTCCCGCAATTTCGATGATTGTTGGGCGCAGCTCCAAATCCAGAAGAATCATGCCTGCCGCCAACATGACAACGCCGAGCAGCACAATCCGCAGTGCTTTCTGCTTTTTGCTGGCAGGTGGTTTCTTTCGCCGCATTCGCCGAACGTGCATCCCATCACCTCCCCCGCTATTCTATGCGGGAGGGGCTTGCAATCTTCTTGCAAATTCAATCCATTTCCTTCAGCATTTCGTCCACTGCCAGCATAATGCCGGTTTTTCCGCTCTCATAGGTAAGTCCCCCCTGCATGTAGACCGTGTAAGGCGGACGCATAGGCGCATCTGCGGAAAGTTCAATGGACGCACCCTGAATGAAGGCGCCTGCTGCCATGATAACCGGGCAGTCATACCCTGGCATGTCCCAAGGAATCGGTGTCACAAAGCTGTCCACCGGGGAACCGGACTGAATCCCCTTGCAGTATTTTTCCACTAGCTCCGGCTGTTCCAAACTGACCATCTGGATAATGTCATGCCGCAGCTGATCGGATCGCGGTTCCGTTGCATAGCCCAGTAATTCCATCATCCGTGCCTGAAATACTGCTGTTTTCACCGCTTGCGCTACGGTGTGTGGAGCCAAAAACAGACCTTGGTACAATAGTCGATTGTTTCCCAAGGTAGAACCACATTCCCGGCCAATTCCTGGTACCGTCAACCGCATCGCCGCTGCTTCCACTAGATCATGCTGCCCCGCAATGTAGCCACCGGTGGGAGCCAACCCACCACCTGGATTTTTGATCAAGCTACCTACCACAAGATCTGCACCCACCTGGGTCGGTTCGGTGACTTCTACAAACTCTCCGTAACAGTTGTCTACAATAACAACCGCTCCCGGATTATGCTCTTTTACAACAGAGATTAGCGCTCCTATTTCTGCTACAGACAGGGAGGCACGGGTAGAATACCCTTTGCTGCGCTGGATCAGCACCGCTTTGACCTTTGGATCCTGCACAGCCATCGCTAGACTGACTCGATCTGGCTGATTATCCGGTGTGACATCCACCTGCCGATACGCAACTCCGTACTGTTTCAGGTTCCCTGGCTCCTCACCGGTGACCCCAATCACGCCCAGCAGCGTGTCATAGGGAGCGCCTACGGCGGAAACCAACACATCCCCCGGTCGCAGTACGCCATACAGAGTTGACGCGATTGCGTGAGTTCCATTGACGAACTGTATGCGTACTAGTGCATCCTCTGCACCGAAGATTTCTGCGTAAATGTGATCCAGCATATCCCTGCCCTGATCATCATAACCGTATCCCGTTGTTCCCGCAAAAAAAGGTTCCGCCACCCGATGATTT
>CALLZZ010000533.1 GCA_937858235.1 uncultured Clostridia bacterium | reverse complement strand
GCGCAAGCATATTCTCTATGATGTACAACCAGTACCGTTCATTGATTTGAAACAAGCGCCCGTCTGCCTTTAGCATGTCCGGATTCACATCATCCCCGTTTTTGAGCCGCACATACAGATAGGCGAGTATCTTGTACACAATGACATAGTAATCATCTTTTGCCATGGATTATACCTCCATGATATTTTCAATGTTTATTGAAATTAGCTTCTATATCCTTTCAATTTTACGTAGATCTTCGCTGTAGAATTCATATGGAGTGCCGTCCGAAGCATCTACAACGATGCTTTCTTTACCGTTTTCATTGTCCTCCGGGTATATATAGTCGGCTATTCTTCCCACAAACACACGGCCTCCTTATACAGTGATGCGGACTGTTTTGCCATAATACTGCCTTAGCGACATGTTGGTCACTCCTTTCTCGGAACAATATGGCTGCCGGTTTTGGAATAAATAATTAAGGCCTTACTGGTCTTTGTTTCCACGCCAGTAATCGGGTCAACATGAACGCCTAGCACTCTATTCGCTTGTACTTTTTTTGCGAGTCCACCCTTGCGTGCTCATAATTGACTGTCCAGTTCCCGACAACTCATTCACCAACGTCTGCGCTTCCCCCAAGTTGCCAACTAGATAACTGCGTCCTTCTATAAATCACGGCGTCCCCTTCAAATGTCGTTCTTGCTTTTGCTGATTGATTTTTGTCGATACCACGCCATCTCTGACGGCCTGTATTACTTGCGCATTACTCTGTGTTTGTTGGTGCAGAGGGACAATCTGTTGAGTGTTAATCTGTTTCCTTATTTTTATTTTAGCAGTTTCTTCTGTGTCCGTCCACTTTTTTGTATGAACATTCCGCCGCGTTCCGTCTCCTGGGTCAAACTCTACCGTACACCGGCAGCGTTCATGCCGCCGGAAAACATTGTTTCCGGTACGTTCAATGTTTCAATCATCTTTCTCGCCTCCTATCACTATTCATGCTCACTGTCTCGCTGCTTGCTGCTTCGCAGGTGCGGGCAGTTATGCAGATTTGATTGTTTGGTCTGTAATCAGCGTTGTTTTTGCAATTATCTATATCGTATCCGCTATCACGGCGAAGAAGCCAACGGACGAAAATTAAATGAGAATAAAAACCACCCCGGTGAACAATCATCGGGGTGGTAATATTAGGAATGGTGGTGGATATATGAATTGCGTAAAATGTAAAGTAGAGTTGCCAGAGGGTGCAATTTACTGCCATATGTGCGGGAAAAAACAGACACCGACTCCTCGTAAGGCTCTCAAGCGTCCCAACGGCACCGGAACGACGTACAAGCTCTTAGGCCACAGAAAACGTCCGTGGGTCGCCGCAAAAAACAAAGTAGTGTTGGTGTTGGATATTACGAGACAAAGAAAGAAGTGCTGGAGACGCTCAGCAAACTCGCTGGGCAATCCATAACCGAGCGCTACAACATGACCTTCACCGACGTTTATGAGGGGTGGAAAGCAGAGCACTTCCGAGAAATTGGGATCCAAGGAAAAGAAGCATATGAAACCGCGTATAAATACATGGAGTTGCTTTACGATAGAAAATTCCGCACGCTTCGGACGGCTGATTTTCAACCCGTGATTGATTCTCTAGTTGCGAAGGGTCGCAACTATAACACAGTGAGTAAGGATAAGCAGCTCTTGACACAAATGACAGACTGGGCCGTACGGGAAGAAATAACCACGAACAACTTTGCTAAGTTTATCAAGCTCCCGCAGTCCAGCACAAAGGAAAAGGAAACATTTACACCCGAAGAGATTGCAGCGCTCGAATCTTCTCAGGATGACGCTGCGAAGATCATCCTCATGTTGTTGTCAACTGGCATGAGAATCGGGAAACTGTTCAAGCTTCCCATCACTGATTATCATGGAAAGTATGTCGTCGGCGGTGAAAAAACCGCAGCCGGGAAAAACCGGATCATCCCTATTCGGCCAGAGGGGCGCGCTTATTTTGAGTATTTTGCTACCCTGTCAGATAGGCGATCGCTGCTGCTGGACGGTTACGAGGGGAACCACTCCGTCAGAAATTTCCGTGAACGAGAATACTACCCACTGTTGAAAAGCTTAGGAATAAACAGAAAGACACCGCACGCAACCCGCCACACTTATGCTAGCAGAGCAGTGCGGGAAGGGATGCCACGAGAGGTCTTGCAAAAGATTCTAGGACACTCCAGTTATACTACCACGGCGGACGTATATGTCCATGCAGATGTTGATGCTCTGGTTGCAGCAGTTGAGCCCGTTACTAACACATCGCTAACAAATAAGCAAAACTTAAAAAAAGAAAAAACCGTGTAACCATTGGTATTACACGGTTTTTCTTGGTGACCCAGCGGAGATTCGAACTCCGGACACCCTGCTTAAAAGGCAGGTGCTCTGCCGACTGAGCTACTGGGTCATATATTTGTATTTAAAACGGAACATCCGAAAAAATCTGGCTGGGATGGCGGGATTCGAACCCACGGATAAAGGAGTCAAAGTCCTTTGCCTTACCCCTTGGCGACATCCCATCGTACATACCAGAAACACAAGAGCCAGACCGGAAATCACTTTCTGCTCTGACCGCTGTGCGTCTCGGTATAAAAAGTGGGGTGGATAGACGGATTTGAACCGTCGGCCTCCAGAGCCACAATCTGGCGCTCTAACCAACTGAGCTATACCCACCACAAAGATAACAATACAATCGGGATGAAATCCGAATTGCAAAAAACAAACCGCGCAACCGAAAAGCCGAACACCGCCCACGCCCTTTGCAAGAAGGATGGCACGCCTGGAGGGATTCGAACCCCCGGCCTACTGCTTAGAAGGCAGTT
>CALLZZ010000532.1 GCA_937858235.1 uncultured Clostridia bacterium | reverse complement strand
ACCGAAACCAAGTGATCCCAGTGTACGACAAGCTTAAGAAGGGTGTGTTTTAATGGCGAAAAAAGCAAAAGGGTCCCAGGAAAAAGAGCACGCAAAGAAACCAAACGCCCTGGTTCGCGCATGGAAACGGTTCTCCGGCTGGTGCCACGATATGAAAGTGGAACTGAAGAAGGTTGTATGGCCGAAACGGAAGGAACTGGTAAAAGCGTGCCTCGTGGTCGCAGCATGCATCCTGATCGTAGGAGCGTTTATTTGGATTGTTGACGGTGTCGCCGCCGCGGTAATCAAGGCTCTGATCAATCTGTTCAAGGGTTAAGGTGAGGAAATGTCTGAAAATTCAAAATGGTATGTGCTCCACACCTATTCCGGTTACGAGAATACAGTGGCCAGTGCCATCATTAAGCATGTGGACAACCGTAATCTGCACCATCTGATCAATGAAGTGACCATCCCATTGGAAACGGTGACGGAAATGACAGATAATGGTCCCAAAACCTATGAACGCAAAACCTTTCCCGGCTATGTACTGGTGAAAATGCTTCTGACGGACGAAACCTGGCACATTCTCCGTAATATTCGCGGCGTGACCGGTTTTGTCGGCTCTGGCAACGATGCCATTCCCCTGGACGATGAGGAAATCGCAGCACTGGGTGTGGAGCGTACCGAAATTACCTCCGGCTATCAGCCTGGTGACCGGATCAAAATCACCGACGGTCCCTTCAGCAACTTCTACGGTGTTGTGGAAGAGGTGGACACGGTCAAGGAACGGATCCGCGTGGTGGCATCCATGTTCAACCGGGAGACTCCGGTGGAACTGGGGCTGGATCAGGTAGAGCGTGTTGTTGAGGAGTAACCACTTGGAATCCTCATTTTCAGTTTTAATTGTTACGTTTGAATCATAATAAGGAGGTGCTCTTCGTGGCACAGAAACCTAAAAAGAAAGTTACCGGCTTCGTCAAGCTCCAGATCCCCGCAGGTAAGGCAACTCCCGCCCCTCCTGTCGGTCCCGCTCTGGGTCAGCACGGCATCAATATCGCCGGTTTTACCAAGGAATTTAATGAGCGCACTAAAAAGGACGTAGGTCTGACTATCCCCGTTGAAATCACCGTCTATGCTGACCGCTCCTTCACTTTCGTCTGCAAGACTCCCCCCGCAGCAGTTCTGATCAAGAAGGCATGTAACATCGAATCCGGTTCCGGTGAATCCAATCGGACCAAGGTTGCAACCATCAGCAAGGCCGATGTCCAGAAAATCGCAGAACTGAAGAAGCCTGACCTGAACGCTGCTACCCTGGAGGCTGCCATGTCCATGATCGCTGGCACCGCTCGCTCCATGGGCGTCATCGTCGGTGAATAAGGAGGTAGTTGACAATGAAGAAGGGTAAAAAATATCAGGACAGCGTCAAGCTGATCGAACAGGCTAATCTGTATGATCCCAACGAAGCCTTGGAGCTGGTCACCAAGACCGCCAAGGCAAAGTTTGACGAAACTGTAGAAATGCATATGAAGCTGGGCGTTGATGGCCGTCACGCAGACCAGCAGGTTCGTGGTGCCATCGTGCTGCCCAACGGCACTGGTAAAAGTGTCCGGGTTCTGGTCTTCGCCAAGGGCGCACAGGCAGAGGCAGCTAAGGCCGCCGGTGCAGACTATGTAGGCGAAATGGATCTGGTGGAAAAGATCCAGAAGGAAAACTGGTTTGAGTTCGATGTAGTCATCGCCACTCCCGACATGATGAAGTTCGTTGGCCGTCTGGGTAAGACCCTGGGTCCCAAGGGTTTGATGCCCTCCCCCAAGTCCGGCACCGTTACTCCTGACGCTGGCAAAGCAGTTGCAGAAGCAAAGGCCGGTAAGGTCGAGTATCGTCTGGACAAGACAAACATCATCCACTGCCCCGTGGGTAAGGTTTCCTTTGGCGCGGAAAAGCTGGAAGAGAACTTTAACGCTCTGGTCGGTGCGATCATCAAGGCAAAGCCCGCAGCAGCAAAGGGTCAGTATGTCAAGAGCTGCACTGTGGTATCCACTATGGGTCCTGGCATCCATGTGAACCCCGGCAAGCTGGGTAACTAATCCCGTACAGCAATATTTACAGGGCATCGGGTTGACAAATCCGTTGCCCTGTGATATAATCAAAATTGCGTTCAAAGACAGCAGGTACGCAAGTGTAAAGGCGCAAGCCACCTGCCGAGAGTGCATATTCTAAATCATAAACATGTTTTGAATGTGCTGTCCTCCTGTCTTTTGACGCGGAGGATTTTCTTTTTGTGAGGTGAAATCAATATGCCTAACGCGAAGGTTTTGGAAGCAAAGAAAGCCGTCGTTGCCGCTCTGGTGGAGCAGCTGAAAAACGCGCAGTCTGGCGTACTGGTGGACTACAGTGGTATCACCGTTGCGGAAGATACCGAGCTGCGTACCGAACTGCGTAACAGCGAAGTTCAGTACGGTGTTGTGAAAAACAACATGCTCCGCCGTGCATTGGATGACGTAGGTCTGAAGGAACTGGATTCCGTCCTGGATGGAACGACCTCTCTGGCCACTGGCCAAAACGATCCCATCGCGCCGATCAGAGTGATCTCTGACTACGTGAAGAAGATGGGGAAGGACAAGTTCCATGTGAAGGCTGCCTTCATGGAAGGTAAGGTTCTGAGCGAAACTGAAATCGCTCAGCTGGCCACTCTGTCTTCCAAGAAGGATCTGCAGGCACAGGCTATGGGCACCCTGCTGGCACCCATCGTCAGCTTGGCTGCTGTTCTGGCCGCTATCGTTGAGTCTAAGGGTGGCGCTCCCGCTGAGGAGGCTCCCGCAGCCGGATAACGCTCGGCTCAATTTTTCGGGCATTCATTGTCCGATCTGATTATGAAATGATCTACATTTTAGGAGGTTACTATCATGGCAAGCGAAAAGATTACTGCTCTGATTGAAGAAGTAAAGAACCTGTCCGTCCTGGAACTGTCCGAACTGGTCAAGGCTTTGGAAGAAGAATTCGGCGTTTCCGCAGCATCTATGGCAGCACCCGCAGCAGGCGCTGGCGCAGTCGCAGAAGCAGCAGAAGAAAAGACTGAATTTGATGTCGTTCTGGAAGGCTTCGATGCCGCAACAAAGATCAAGGTCATCAAGATCGTCCGCGAAGTTACTGGTCTGGGTCTGGCTGATGCCAAGGCAGCTGTCGAAGGCGTTCCCACCACTCTGAAGGAAGCTGTTTCCAAGGAGGATGGCGAGGATATCAAGGCAAAGATCGAAGGCGTTGGCGGCAAGGTTGCTCTGAAGTAATTCAAACTGCTTCTTCTAATTCGTGCGTTGAAAAGCCGTATGTCGTAATTGGCATACGGCTTTTTTAAATAAGTTTAGTGTTGCGTTTGTCAACGGCGGTAGCGTTGGTGTCTTCTGTTACCGTGGCAGTGGTATTGCCGGAATTGCCTGCGGGTAATGCTGCCGTGTCCTCTGGCAGTTGCTCTGCAATCAAAGCGAGATTGTCACCTAGAACGGTGAAAAAGGCAGCTAACAAACTCAACTCATCTGCGGAACGCCCTTGAGCAATTTGCAGTGAGATGATTGCAGCTGTGGTTACCAGCATGCCGCCGGACCATTGTCCTGACATGATGACACCTCCTCCTATATAAACTATGAGGCAGGGGAGGGGCGGGTGCAGAAATGGTTCGGGTTTGGCGAAGATGCAGAAACAAAAAAAGAAAAAAATGGCGAAAATAGCTTGACAGGGCAGGTACCTTTGATTATAATATTGGTTGTCGTGGGGTCAGGAAAACCCAATACTGATCTCTTTGTATGGGGGTATAGCTCAGCTGGGAGAGCGCTTGAATGGCATTCAAGAGGTCTGCGGTTCGATCCCGCATATCTCCACCAAAAGTTCTGGATTCGAAAGGATTCAGAACTTTTCTTCTTTATTTTGACGCATAGTAAGCAGAGTGCATAGCAGTATTGACATAGTTCAAAGACTTTGACAGAATATAGGCATAGTAGACAGTGGTTAAAGTGGGGTCATGGCAGATGCAAATGTGGAACGATAAAACGGGGAAGATCAGTTTTGTTTGTAAGGAAATCTCGTTATTTAACAAAAATTTAACGACTGGAAGGTGTCATTTTTAACGAAAAGGCCTTATGATATTATTTTAGCATGGGAGGAATTACAAATTGAGATATGAAGAAATCAAACAGCTCCCCTCCATACAGACCTACATCAGGGAGGCAGACAAAGCGCTGCGTACCCTCGGATTCACTGAGCACAGTTTTCCACATGTGGGACGTGTGGCGGCGAGAGCGAAGTATGTCTTAGAGACGCTGGGGCATCCCGAACATGATATAGAGCTGGTGCAGATTGCAGCTTACCTACACGACATCGGGAACCTGGTAAATCGAATAGATCACAGCCAAAGCGGAGCGGTTATGGCATTTCAGCTGTTAAATGGCTTGAAAATGGACCCTCAGGATATTGCAACGATTGTAACGGCGATTGGCAACCACGACGAGGGTACCGGTACCCCGGTGAATCATATCGTGGCGGCGTTGATCCTGGCGGATAAATCTGACGTTCACCGCAGCCGGGTGCGGAATCAGGACCCAACTCACTTTGATATCCATGACCGGGTGAACCACTCGGTGAAGGAGTCTGCGTTAAAGATCAACGAAGCCCATACCCTGATCAAGCTGAAGCTAACGGTAGATACGCGGCACAGTTCGGTGATGGATTACTTTGAGATATTCCTGAATCGCATGGTAATGTGCCGGAAGGCCGCAGAAAAGCTGGGATTGCAGTTCAAGCTGATTATCAACGAGCAGCAGTTGATGTAAGGAGGTGACAGGAATGATTTACCTGGTGGAAGATGATGAGAACATCCGGGAGTTAGTGACCTATACCCTCAATCAAAGCGGCCTGGAAACGGTAGGCTTTGAGCTGCCCTCTCAGTTCTGGGGGGCTATGGAGCAGGGAACACCGTCCCTGATTATGTTGGACATCATGCTGCCGGAGGAGGACGGCCTGTCCATACTTAAGCGACTGCGCCGGGCACCGGAGACCAAACAGGTACCGATTATGCTGGTAACGGCCAAGGGCAGCGAGTACGATAAAGTGATCGGGTTGGATAACGGTGCGGACGACTATATTGCCAAGCCCTTCGGTATGATGGAACTGATTGCACGGGTAAAAGCACTGCTGCGGCGGACTAGAAGTACAGCGCCTGAGGAGGAATACTCCCTTGGCAAGCTGTACGCCTCTCCGGCAAAGCATATTGTAAAGGTGGGGGGCAAAGACATTGCGCTGACCTACAAAGAGTTCGAGCTGCTGTGTATGTTCCTGAAAAATAGCGACGTAGTGCTGACCCGGGATCGGCTGCTGAATGAGATCTGGGGCTACTCCTTTGATGGGGAGAATCGTACCGTAGACGTCCACATCCGAACCCTGCGCCAGAAATTGGGCGTAGCGGGGGAGTTGATCGAGACGGTTCGAGGCGTGGGCTACAAACTGGGAGGAAAACCGGTTGAAAGCTAAGATTTTCAAACATATTTTCATGGTAGCTATGGCCGTGTTTGTGGCCTGCTTTGCCCTGACGATGTGCTCGCTCTATAGTTACTTCTCTGCGGAGCGCGATTCTGGGATGAAGGAAGAAGCCACCTATGTAGCGGCGGCGGTAGAGGAAAACGGAATTGAATTTCTGAATCACCGCAAAACCTCCAGTACCACCCGAATTACTTGGATTGATAGCGATGGCACTGTGCTTTATGACAGTATTGCAGATCCAGGTACCATGGAAAACCATAAAGATCGGGAGGAAGTCAAGGCTGCCATGAGTCAGGGCATTGGGGAGAGCAGTCGGTATTCGAATACCCTGTCGGAGAAGACCACAAACTACGCGATTCGCCTGGATGACGGCACGATCATTCGGGTCTCCGGCACTCAGTATACTGCTGTGACGCTGATTATAGGGATGTTCTACGCGATGGTGGCTGTATTGCTTCTGGCCATTCTGCTGTCGGTACTTCTGGCCTCACGGGTGTCTAAGAGCGTAACGGAACCCATTAACGAAATTGACCTGGAGGCGCCGGATGACCGTGATGTTTACCCTGAGTTGCAGCCCTTAGTACGGCGGATCAACGGGCAAAATCGGCAGATACAGCGGCAGATGGAGGAACTGAAACTGGAGCACGCCAAGCAGGATGCCATACGGCGGGAGTTTACGGCGAACGTGTCCCACGAGCTAAAAACCCCGTTGACCTCTATTTCTGGCTACGCAGAGATCATCCGAGAGGGGGTAGCTAAGCCTGAGGACATCAAACGGTTTTCCGGGAAAATTTTTGATGAGGCGCAGCGATTGATCACCCTGGTGGGAGATATCATGCGGCTTACCCAGTTAGAGGAGAGGGCGTTGCAGCCGCAAAAAACGAAGATCGACCTGTACGAAACCTGTGAGGGTGTGCTGTCCCACTTAGAGCACGCAGCGCGGAAGCGGAATATTCGGTTTGCGCTGCAAGGAACCCATGGGGTACTTATGGGACTGGAGCAGATCATTGACGAGATCGTCTATAACCTCTGCGACAACGCCATCAAGTACAATAAGGAAGATGGAACGGTAACGGTATCCGTGAGCGAGGACCCAGGATGGGTGACGTTAAAGGTAGCGGATAGCGGGATTGGCATTCCGAGTGGGGAATTGGATCGTATTTTCGAACGGTTCTACCGGGTGGATAAAAGCCATTCCAAAGAGGTAGGCGGTACCGGTTTAGGGCTTTCCATCGTAAAGCACGGAGCAGCCTATCACAACGCAAAAATTAACGTAGAGAGCGAAGTGGGAAAGGGAACCATAATTTCCATTTGCTTTCCAAAGGGATAATATAGGCAGTTCCAGTGAGATGACTGGGACTGCCTATTTTACATAGATTTAACAAAAGCGGGGTGACAGATTTAACTTTGATTCGATACAATTATGTTCTATGACTAAAAAACTGAGCCAAGGAGAGCGAATCCATGAACATTTTTTCGTTTATCATGCTGATCGGTGGCCTGACCTTCTTCTTATTTGGCATGAACGTCATGTCGGGCAGTTTGGAGAAGATGGCAGGTGGCAAGCTGGAACACCTGTTGAAAAAGATGACTGCCAATCCACTTCTCAGCCTAGGTCTTGGTGCAGTGATTACCATTGCGGTTCAGTCTTCCTCGGCGGTTACTGTTATGCTGGTGGGTTTGGTGAACTCTGGGATCATGCAGTTTTCGCAGACCCTAAACGTGATCTTTGGCGCGAATATTGGTACCACCCTGACATCTTGGATTCTAAGCCTTTCCGGCATTCAAAGTGACAGTGTCTGGATCAACTTGCTGAAACCGGAGAATTTTTCACCGATTATTGCCCTCATCGGCATTTTGATGGCTATGCTGTCGAAAAATGACCAGAGAAAGAGCATTGGCACGGTTTTTGTTGGCTTTGCAGTGCTGATTTACGGCATGAAAATGATGACGGATGCAGTAAGCCCCTTGGCGGATTCGCCGGAGTTTGCGCTGCTACTGACGAAGTTTAATCAGCCTCTGATTGGGGTTGCAGTAGGTTTGATTTTTACCGGTATCATACAGAGTTCCGCTGCCTCTATCGGTGTTTTGCAGGCGCTTTCCCTCACTGGCAGCATCTCTTACGGCATGGCCATTCCCATTATCATGGGGCAGAATATCGGCACCTGTGTTACCTCTTTGATCTCCTGCATCGGCACCAATACGCAGGCCAAACGAGTGGCCATTGTGCATACCATGATCAACGTAATTGGAACAGTAGTCTGGCTGCCCGTTGTTTATATAATGAAGTTTGCAGTCCACTTAAGCATCCTTAACACGGCGGTTTCACCAGTAACCATCGCGCTGATTCATACCATGTTCAATATCAGTGCTACACTGCTACTGATGCCCTTTGGGAAACAGTTGCTGAGACTCACGGAATGGCTGGCAAAGGGTGTGCAGCAGGGAGCAGAACAGATAGAAGTGGTGCCCTTTTTGGACGAGCGGCTGTTGCTGTCGCCCTCTGTGGCGATCCGGGAGTGTAATAATGCCACCGGAAAAATGATGGAGTTGTCCCGTGAGAACCTGTTCCTGGCCAACAGCCTGTTTGACCAATACAACGAGAAAAAGGCGGCATTGGTGCTCCAGACAGAGGATGAAATTGATGCCTTTGAGGATCGATTGGGCACTTATTTGGTAAAACTATCCGCCCAGGCCCTGTCCCAGGGAGACTCTCAGGTGATCTCCAAAATGCTCCATGTCATCGGTGACTTTGAGCGGCTGGGGGATCACGCGGTAAACCTGGCTAAGGTGGCGAAGGAAATCTATGACAAAGGGGTTTCCTTCACGGAGGAAGCCAATCGGGAGTTGGGGATATTGGCCCGTGCGATTGATGAGATTCTCACCATTACCGTGAACGCCTATGAAAAGAATGACATAGAAATTGCCTCCAAAGTAGAACCACTGGAACAGGTCATCGACCAACTGACGGCACAGATGAAGTCCAACCATATTGCACGGCTTCAGCGGGGGATCTGCACCATTGAAATGGGGTTCATTTTCTCCGACTTGCTGTCCAATTATGAGCGTATTTCTGACCACTGCTCCAATATTGCGGTGGCAGTGATTGAAGTGATTCACAACAGCTTTGACACCCACAAGTATCTCCATGGGGTGAGGTACGGGAACAACGAATTTAATAGCATCTACGACGGGTATCAGGAGAAGTACTCCCTGTAACCTGGAAATAAAGAAAGAGAGCCACCCGGCAGCATGAAAAAGGCTGTTGGGTGGCTTTTGTTATCCCCGGAATATTTTACCGGCATTTAATAAAGGTGGAGAAGGTTTGATGCAGGTTTAACCTGACTGTGATTTTGAATTTAACATGGTTTGGGTATGCTAGTGTTGTTCCCCCAAAAGGAATAACTTGAACTAAGGAGTGTAACGATAATGAAAAGACTAGTAGGAGTTACCCTTTCCGTATTGATGACAGCAGGGGTGTTAGCTGGCTGTGGTTCCCAGGCGAACAACGACGCCAATAGTGGCAGCAACGCAGCAACCAATAAGAATGACAGCATCACCGTTGTCTCCCGTGAGGACGGCTCTGGTACCCGGGGTGCCTTTATTGAGCTGTTTGGTATTGAAGAGAAGGATGCCGACGGCAATAAAGTAGATCATACGGTTGAAAGCGCCGAGGTCACCAACAGCACCGCAGTGATGCTGGCCAGCATTAAAGGCAACAAGAGCGCCATTGGCTATGTGTCCCTTGGTTCCATGAACGACACTGTGAAAGCAGTGAAGATCGATGGGGTAGAAGTCACTACGGCTAACGTCAAAGACGGCAGCTATACCATCTCCCGTCCCTTCAACATTGCGACGAAAGATAAAGTAAGTGATGTGGCGCAGGACTTCATAGACTATATCCTCAGCGCAGATGGACAGAAGGTCGTCGAGGACAATGGCTACATCAGCCAGGAGAACACCGGTGACTTTACGACTTCCGGCGTGGAAGGCAGCATTGTAGTGGCAGGTTCCTCCTCTGTTACCCCGGTTATGGAAAAGCTGAAGGAAGCCTATCTGAAAGTGAACACCAAGGCAAAGATTGAGATTCAGGAAAGCGACTCCACCACCGGTATAACTTCCACTGCGGAGGGTGTGTGTGACATCGCTATGGCATCTCGTGAGCTAGACGAGAGCGAAACGGAAAAGGGGCTGAAATCCCAGGTTATCGCCAAGGACGGCATTGCAGTGGTTGTCAACAAAGAGAACACCCAGGATGAGATGACCAGTGAGCAGGTCAACAGCATCTTCACTGGGGAAACCACCGAATGGTCCAAACTGGCCCAGTAAGCGAAGGGAGCTGCCGGGTTTGCCCATGTGAACCCGGCCCTCCTTAGGAGGAGAGCATGAAACAGTTGAAAGAGCGGGGCATGAAAGTAGTCTTTCTGTTGGCCGCATGTACCTCGATCATGGCAGTGGCGTTGATCTGCGTCTTCCTCTTTACCAACGGCTTTTCCGCCATTGGTAAGATCGGAGTGCTGGACTTCTTGTTCGGAGGAAAATGGAAGCCGCTGAATGATATCTACGGAATCTTCCCCATGATCCTAGGCAGCATCTATGTGACCGGGGGAGCGATCCTTGCAGGCGTACCCATCGGACTGTTGTGCGCGGTATTTCTGGCAGAGTTCTGTCCTCCGGCGCTGTACCGGATTGTGAAGCCGGCAGTGGATCTGTTAGCCGGGATTCCCTCGGTGGTGTACGGATTCTTTGGGCTGGTCGTGATCGTCCCTATCATGCAGAACCTATTTGGTGGAAGCGGAAAGAGTATGCTCACCGCATCCCTGCTGTTGGGATTGATGATTTTGCCCACCATTATCGGGGTAGCAGAATCGGCCATCCGAGCGGTACCCAGAAGCTATTACGAAGGGGCACTGGCCCTGGGCGCTACCCGGGAACGCAGCGTATTTGCGGCAGTGCTCCCAGCGGCCAAGAGCGGTGTTCTGGCGGGCGTGGTGCTGGGGATTGGCAGAGCCATCGGAGAAACTATGGCGGTGATTATGGTGGCCGGGAACCAGGCCATGATGCCCCAGGGATTGCTCCGTGGTGTCCGCACCATGACGGCAAATATTGTGTTGGAGATGGGCTATGCAGTGGATTTGCACAGGGAAGCGCTGATTGCAACGGCAGTGGTGTTGTTTGTGTTCATCCTGATCATCAACCTGTCCTTCTCCCTGTTGAAGAGGGGGGAGAAGGCATGAATCAGAAAAGCGTAGCATTGCCAAGAGAGAACCGTAAGGATCATCCGGCGTCGATTAAACGGCAAACCCTGAGGCAAAAGCTGGCGGCCTATCGCAAGACCCCAGGCTCACTGGCAATTCTGATCCTGTTGATTCTTTCGGCGGTGATTACAGTGGGAGCGCTGATTGCGCTGATCGGTTACATCCTGGTTATGGGGATTCCTCATCTGCGTCCCAGTCTCTTTGCGTGGGAATACAACAGTGAAAACGTATCCATGATGCCCGCGATTATCAACACCGTGATTATTACTGCATTGTCCCTGATCATTGCAGTGCCCTTAGGAATTGGCTCTGCGATTTATCTGGTGGAATACGCCAAACGGGGCAGCAAGTTGGTGAGCCTGGTTCGCATCACGGCGGAGACGCTCTCCGGCATTCCCTCTATTGTGTACGGCCTGTTTGGCTATCTAATGCTGGTCATTGCCTGTGGGTTTAAATACTCCATCCTGTCCGGTGGCCTGACCCTGGCGATTATGATTCTTCCTGTGATCATGCGTACCACAGAAGAGGCGCTGAAATCGGTGCCGGATTCCTTCCGAGAGGGCAGCTTTGCCTTGGGCGCAGGAAGACTGCGTACCGTGTTCAAGATTGTTCTGCCCTCGGCAGTGCCGGGGATCCTCTCCGGTATTATTCTTGGGATGGGTAGAGTCGTTGGTGAGACGGCAGCGCTGATGTATACCGCGGGCACCGTAGCAGGTGTAGCGGACGGTCTGTTCGCATCGGGCCGAACTCTGTCGGTGCACATGTACCTGCTGCTTTCGGAAGGACTGTATACCGACCAGGCCTACGGAACCGCAGTCATTCTTTTGATCATGGTGGTACTGCTCAACGGAGTATCCGGTCTGATAGCCAAGAGATTAGCGAAAGGATTGCAGTAATGATAAATAAGATAACAATAGAGCATGCGGACCTGTGGTATGGTGAATTTCACGCCTTGAAGGATGTGAATCTGAACCTGCCTGCCAATCAGATTACCGCATTCATCGGACCTTCTGGCTGCGGGAAATCCACACTGCTGAAATCCTTAAACCGGATGAACGACTTGATTGAGGGCTGCCGGATCACCGGGGATATGCGGCTGGACGGTATGGATATTTACGGAAGCATGGATTTGAACCTGCTGCGGAAACGGGTAGGCATGGTGTTCCAAAAACCAAATCCGTTTCCCATGAGCATCTACGATAACGTGGCCTTTGGTCCTCGTACCCATGGGGTGCGGCGAAAGGCAGAGCTGGACGACATAGTAGAGCGATCCCTGCGGGGGGCAGCCATCTGGGAAGAGGTAAAAGATCGGCTGAAAAAGAGCGCACTAGGCATGAGCGGTGGTCAGCAGCAGCGGCTGTGCATCGCCAGAGCCTTGGCGGTAGAGCCGGAGGTGCTGCTGATGGATGAGCCTACCAGTGCATTGGACCCGGTGTCCACCTCGAAGATTGAGGATCTGGTAACGGAGCTGAAGCAGAAGTACACCATTATCATGGTGACTCATAACATGCAGCAGGCGGTGCGCATCTCCGATCAGACGGCGTTCTTCCTACTGGGAGAGGTGATCGAGTACGGTTCCACGGAGCAGATATTCTCCATGCCCAGGGATCGCCGGACAGAGGACTACATTACAGGGAGGTTTGGTTGATGAGAAATCACTTTGACGAGCAGTTGGAGTTGCTGAACAGTGAGCTGACAGAGATGGGAACCTTATGCGAAAGTGCCATCAACTCGGCCACCGAAGCACTGTTTGAGACAGAGGAAGCCTGTGAGGCGATTCGCAAGACTCAGGATTTGTACGAAAAAATTGCGCGGAAGGAGCGGGATGTAGAGAATTTATGCATGAAATTACTGCTCCAGCAGCAGCCAGTGGCACGAGACTTGCGTGTTATTTCATCGGCGCTGAAGATGATCTACGATATGCAGCGGATTGGGGATCAGGCGTGGGATATTACGGAGATCATTCGTTTCATCAAGGATGAGGATGTCATCAACCGCATTCATATCAAGAAGATGACAGTAGCGGTTACGAAAATGGTGACGGACAGCATAGCGTCCTTCGTGGCCAAAGATCTGCGTCTGGCTCAGGCCGTAATTGCTTATGACGATGTGGTAGATGATCTGTTCGGTAAGGTACGGGAGGAACTGGTGGGGATTTTGACCCAGTATCCGAATTCCGGCGCGGTATGTGTGGATCTGCTGATGGTGTCCAAGTACCTGGAGCGAATCGGAGACCATGCGGTGAATGTTGCTGGGTGGGTGGTGTATTCCCTCACGGGCTTTCATGAGCCATAATCGCTGATCCAGCAAAGAAAATGTAGCGTAACCGGAAACGAAAGGATCCGAATAAGATGGGATTCATTGTGGCAGCTGCCATCATCACGGTGTTAGGACTTCCATATGCCCTGTGAGCCATGTTCCTTGTGTGTACATGGACTGCGAGGATGTGCTGGAGATGATCCAGTGGGGAATGGCGCGCACCGCCCGGTGGCAGCAGAAGCGGCACAGCGGAAAGGAGTTGTGGGTAAATGAGGAAGCCGATCAGGCAGCAGTTAGGAAATATGCAATCAAATATTCCACATAGAAATTGCCGGCAATGAGAAAAAAGATCTCGTTGCCGGCAATTATGTTGCGATCAGGAGTTTAACAGGTAGGCAAAATAACTCGCATAAGCTACCAGCATCAGAATGCCAGCGGGGCGAGAGAGTTGTTTCTTGCGCAGTACGGCGAAGAGTAACAAGAAACCGGATGCGATAGCCACAAGGGAATCAATGAGGAAGTTGGGGGCAAAGTAGACCGGAGTGATCAGGGCTGCGGTACCCACGACAAAGAGAATGTTGAAGATATTGCTGCCTACAATGTTGCCGATGGCAATATCTGCCTTGCCCTTTCTGGCTGCGTTAACTGAGGTAAACAGCTCAGGCAGAGAGGTGCCTAGAGCCACAATGGTCAGGCCAATAAAGCGTTCGCTGAGCCCAAACTCATTTGCCAGGGCAGTAGCGGCGTTTACGGTTACATCGCTGCCCCAGACCACTAGAACCAATCCGAAGGCGGCCAAGAGGAAGAGTTTCCATAGTGGAGATTTGGTCTGTTCCTCCTGTACTTCTTCCCGGTTTTTCTTAGCCATGAAGAAGAGGTAGGTCAGGTAGAGCAGAAAAGCAGCCCAGAGCACAATGCCCTCCCACAGGACGATTTCGCTTCCAGTGTAGCCTAGCACCAGAAGCAGACCGGAGATCAGGATCATGTAGGGCAGCTCGATCCGGATGGTAGACTTGGAAACGGCCACAGGAACGATACAGGCAGAGATACCCAGAATAATCAGTATGTTGAGGATATTACTGCCCACGATGTTGCCAATCGTGATGGCGGCACTGCCCTTCAAAGCGGCGGTGATGCTGACAGCTGCCTCTGGGGCGCTGGTACCCATGGCCACGATGGTCAGGCCAATGACCAGTTGCGGGATGCCGAAGCAGTCCGCAATTCCGGCTGAGCCATCTACGAACCAGTCTGCACCCTTAACCAGCATGACAAAGCCAAGGATCAGCAGAAGACACTGCAATAAGATCGTCATTTACATTCCTCCATTTGCACATCCAAAATTTTGCAACAAAAAACGAGACTACTTTGTTGCAATAAAAAATTACAACAAAAGTCTCGCTGCTTCGTTACGGGCCGGATTTTACGCGCTTCAGGCGGAAAATCGGGATTGACGGCCTCGCAAACGCATTTCTGCGCCAACTACTCCCTTTTATTAGTATAAAAAATAGCAGAAGTTTGTCGAATTGTCAAGAAGAATCTTCCTGGGAGAACGGTGACAGAGGAGAGTATAGAAAAATAAAAAAGACAAATCGAACAAAAAGGGTGCAGAAATATTAAGGAATGGAGACATATATGCACTTTTTGAGAAAATGATACCGTTGATACCGCTTTTTTACTGGTAATTACAGAGGTGATGTGATACAGTGCAATCATCAGCTACCCACCTGGTGCACAAGGAGAAGTTGTGATGAAACGAATGATTGCATTGACAGCGGGTCTGCTGTCTTGTTTGATGATACTTAGTTGTTCTGGCTGCCGAACCCAATCTAGCCCCGCCGAAAACGGCTCTAGCGTAGTCTCTGGGGTGACGCAGAATAGCACAGAAGAGCGTGGAAAATCGGAGGAGCTGCCCAATGCGTCTAATGATTACCTGGTGGCAGAGAAGATGAACCAAGACGTAACGGTTGATCTGGACGGAGACGGCAAACTGGATACTCTGAAGGTTTCCATAAAAAAACGGGATACCAGTGATGGCACCAGTGACTGGATCGAGTACGTGCTTAACAGTATTGTGATCAATGGGAAGGAGCTGGCCGAACCTGATGCGGAAAACCCCCTACAGGCCTATCAAATCTACCTGGAGAGCCCGGACGAAGAGCAGTATTTTATCACTGACCTGGATTCGTCGGACAAGGCGCTGGAGATTGCGTTGCTGGATTACGGCCCCAGCGATGATCCTGTGACCTGGTATCTCCACTACAAGGATGGAGAACTGGAATCCTTGGGGTCACTTCCTGGTTTCCCCGACGATGAGGACAGCCAGCGGGATGGCAACGGCAACGTGATGGCGGTGGGGCGGTTGAGTCTGCTCCAGACCTGGTGTGCTACCTTCCCTTACACCATGAAGAACGGAAAGCTGGCAGAGGTGCCTCAGAGCCAGTACATTCCATTGCAGGATCCAGCGGCAGTGGTTACCCTGAAGCGGGGTCTGACGGTTTATGCAAAGCCGGATCAGAAGGCAGATACGACTCAAATCGAACCCTCCCAAGAGCCGGTGACCTTCCTGGCTACGGATAACAAGCACTGGGTACAGATTCATATGACAGACGGAACCGAAGGATGGATTTACTGCAAGGACTTTTCAACGATTGTGTCGGGGGGAAGGGAACTTGCGGCAACGGATGTATTTGATCATCTGGTGCTTGCGGACTGAATCAAAGTTTGCGATAAAAAGGGAGCACGGAAGTGTTCCCTTTTTCGACACGTTGACTTCCTATGGCAGGTCTGTTATGATACGATCAGAAAATATAACCAGCCACAGTTCCGCAGTTTGCGGATCAGAGGGAAGCCGGTGGGAATCCGGCGCAACTTCCATTACTGTGAGAGGCGTTGCCTCAAAGCCAGATTACTCGCTGTGGCTGTAGCGAAGAGGAGAAAATTCCGTCAGGGGCAAGCTGAGCGAGAAGGAGCGACTGGAAGCAGAGTGCAGAAATGCATTTGGATGGCTTCTGGTAATGTTTTGCGCCTGTCAGCCCGTAAGTGGGAAGGACAGGC
>CALLZZ010000531.1 GCA_937858235.1 uncultured Clostridia bacterium | reverse complement strand
AGGCGTTGTTATAGCTCTGGGGGCCATAGGTTTTGGATAGTGTATCGGTGTCCAGGTCGAATGCGATGGCATATAGCATGTGTTTCACCTCTTTTCCTGCCCTAATACTATCATCCCCGAAAATAGCTGTCAATTTAAGCGGAGGGCTGGTGCGGGAGTGGAGTCAAGGGCGGCCCAGCGGGCCGGGGGTGGAGATTTCCGACGTAGGAGGAAATACGACCCCGAACCCTTGACGGAGCGACACGGGGCACACTGACGCCCGGCGGGCGGCCTTGGCCTGCCCGCCTGCCACACGGCGAGTGCAGGGTGCCGGGGCGGCGCCCCGGCTGGGGAGCGTCCGCAGACGCGGGGCGAAGCCCTTTTTTCGCGTCTTGACAGCAGGATAGGCGGAGCCTATACTACTGTCAATGCCCCCGGCAGGGCGAACAGGCTACTTTGTAGCCTAGTGAGTTAACCCTACAACGTAGGGTTGCATGCTGGGAGCTGGCGGGAGGTGGATGGCGTCATGAGTACGCAGGTTGTGCGCGTGGCCCGGTATAACAAGGGCAGTCTGAATACAATTGGCCGGGAATGTGACCGGGCGGATGTGAATCATCGGAATGAGGATATAGACAAGAAACTGTCGTGTCTGAATCAAAGCTATAAAGATGCGCCCGATGGTTTCCGGGCCGAATATGAGCGGGTAAAGAAGAATTTGAATGCGACCGAACGGGTGGCAAAAAATGTGGTGGCGTTTGAGGGCATGGTAATAACCTCGGACACCGCTTTTTTTGAAAAATTGGGATGGAGTAAGGGAAAGCCGGCTCCCGAAGCCGTGACGGAATTTTTCGATAAGTCGTATGAATTTGCCAAACAGCAGATTGGGTTTCACGGCTCTGATGCCAATATTATTTCGGCAAAGGTGCATTACGATGAAACCACGCCGCACATGCATGTCTATTTTGTGCCGGTGACGGACGTGTGGCAGGAGAAAGTTTATCAGCGGGACGGTGTCGGTCATGTGGTTCGGAATGAAAAGGGTGTTCCCCAGCAGGCCCGCGGCGAAGATGGAAAATGCCTGTATCGGCAAGTTCGGAATCAGCAAGCTCCCAGAATATCGAAAAGTGAGTTTTGGCGGGCGCGTGGCGGTTCGCTGTCTTACCGGAGGATGCAGGACGCTTTTCAAGAGCAGGTGGCCCGCCTGTACGGTTTGGAACGGGGAAATGTAGGTTCCGACAGGGAGTACCGAACGAAAAGTCAATGGGAGCGGTCGCAGTTGGATGCAGAAAAAAATAAGCTGACGGCGGAGATTGAACCCTATCGGAAAATGCAGACAAGTATTGAAAAGGTGGAGTTGCCCGGTAAAACAATTTTGCCCGGGGTCGTAGCAGTCAAGAAAAAAAATCTGGATGAGCTGCGGGAACAGGCCAAGGCCTATACCGCCAATAAGAACGAGATCCTCACCGTGAGGAACAGAATCAAGCATATAAGAGTTCGGGAGCAGGAAGTCGATCGCCGGGAGCAGGAAGTTCAGGAGGGGGAAAAGGCGGTACAGAAGAGAGAAAATATTGCGGCCTCTATGATAGAAAAACAACGGAACCTCAACGATGTAAACGCCGGGTTGGAACAGCAGATAAAAAAACTTGACGCAGAGGTACACAACCAGAAAATAGCGATAAGTGATTTAGAGCGACGGAATGGCGCTCTACGGGACGATATAGGACGTGTCAAAGAAGAAGCAGGGCAAGACATCAATAAGCTGTCAGAGAGGCTTACAGAGGCTCTGGGGGGCATGTCTGACATTGTGAAAGCTGTGGGGATGCTCAAATGGGCCAGGGAGGACGGCTATAAAATTCCGAATTTGACTGTCGAACAGTCCAGGCTGATTGATGCAGTCCAGACTGTGGGAGAAAGTTTGGCACAGAAAAATGGTCTGCGCGAGATGGTCGAGGACTTAAAACGGTATGTTGGGATAGAAAATAGCGTTCATCAGGAGATTGAAAAGTTGACGCCGAAACGGCATATTCATCACGAGTATATGGGGCCTGAATTGTAAGCGCAGAAAGCCTCCAAAATGCAGAAAAACCGTCCCCGCTGGGGCGGTTTTTTCCTTGTATTTATACTATGGCAACACCGCGCATGCAAAAATACGCTGTTTCGGTTCCACAAACCCGCATGTAGACTGGATTTATAGCACATTTGGAAAATTTTTTAGGGGTGGATGTAGACAGCAAAAAACCCCCGTGGTAAAATTGAGGTGTTCAAACACAATTCTAATCCAAGGGGGTTTCGCCTTATAGGGCATTTTTATACCCGTTTGTAAGGCTATTGTACAATGACGGAAGTAAAAATTCAAGGGCAACAGACGATTTTGTCGGACAAGTCCCATACTGGAAAAATAAGGCCGTGGAGAGAGAAGAAAATAGGCAATCAGCTTTTGGCGATGGCTTATGAGGATGTGAACCCCAGAAAAGCGGCCCGGCTTCGGGAATGTGCGTGTTATTTGATTTTCAGAAAGTTGGTGGACGGCATGAAGCTTCAGGAGATGAATTCCTGCCGTGTGCGGCTTTGCCCGATGTGCGCGTGGCGGCGGTCGCTGAAAATCTATTCCCATGTCCGACGAATTATGGACGGGATGGAAACCGAGCGGAGTTACCGGTACATATTTCTCACGCTGACGGTGCGGACGTGTCAAGGAGCTGATTTGCAGAATACCATCGACGGGATGATGTCAGCATGGCAACGGTTAGTTCGGTTGATGTCGGTTCGGCGGGCCGTGAAAGGCTGGTATCGCGGCTTGGAGATTACTCACGATACCGAGCCGCTTATTTCCGGCAAGAGATACCGTACGAACCCGAAATATTATAAAAGCATGGGACTGAATGTTGGGGACGCAAACCCGAATTATGATCTGTATCATCCGCATTTTCATTGCGTGCTGGCGGTGAACAGCCGATATTTTAAGACTGATGAGTACATAACCCATGAAAAATGGGTGGAGCTGTGGCGGAAGTCGATGCGGCTGGATTACGACCCGGTGGCGGATGTGCGACGGGTGAGCGGGAATACGGCCAAGGATGTGGCCGAGGTGGCGAAGTATGCTGTCAAGGATGGGGATTATATCGTGCCGGACGATTGGGATTTGACGGTGGAGACGGTGCGTCTGCTTGATCGGGTTTTGGAAAATCGGCGGCTGGTGGCGTATGGCGGTAAATTCAAGGAGTGGCACAAACGGCTGAATCTCGACGATGAGATGGACGGGGACTTGATTCATGTCGAAGATGAGGAAGAGGCCGATGCAAAAGAAAAACCGGAAATTGTGACCTACGTTTGGAACGTGGGATATAACCAGTATCTCCGGGCTAACGAATAAAAGAACCGGCTGCCGTCGCAGCCGGTTCTTTTCATGTGCGGAGCAAAGCACCTTGCAATCGTGTTTTACTCTAAGGCGTCAGTGATGGCGGGCATCAGGTCGTTATCGTCCTCGATGCGGAGCATCCGAATATCGCGGACACTGGGGCCGAACCAAGTGTATTTCCGGGCGAGTTTTTGAGTGGCCATGACAGCTTTCACGGCATCTACGGTTTCATTTCCGAAGTAGACACTACCCTGCTGACGGGTAAATCCATAGCCGGTGAGTGTGTTTTTGATGTCGTTATAGGCGTTGTTATAGCTCTGGGGGCCATAGGTTTTGGATAGTGTATCGGTGTCCAG
>CALLZZ010000530.1 GCA_937858235.1 uncultured Clostridia bacterium | reverse complement strand
AAAGCTTGTTTTTAAGGTTGATTTAATGCGAATTATTTTTACCTTTCAGAACTGTGCAAAAATCGTGAAACCTCCGAAAAATCAAGGTTTTAACAATAGTTAAAATAAAAAAACGGGGTGTCAATTTGACACTACCCAAAAATAAAAGGAGGACAAATCAAATGAAAAGAACTACAAAAAGAATTTTTAGCTGCGCAGTAACACTGGCGGCATTACTAAGCGCCGCGCTGCCGTATACAAGCAATGCCGATGAAACGGCATTGACAGCAGAGGGCAGTTACGGACAGGCGCTGAGCGATTTACCGCTCTTAAAAGGCTCGGTCAACGGACTGCCGGGGACGTGGTCGTGGCTTGACCCTACCATTCTGCAAGAAGTCCTTGCATTCACCAAACTATACAAAACTGCTGTTTCAAAAGAAAATCTACATTGAATCCGATCACAATAGTTTGGATTCAATGATAAAGAAATTGCGCAAGAAGCTTTATTTCGGAGAGGAAGCGCCGTTGATATGCGATGAACATGGGGCATTTACAAACCCTGTAAACTTCCGAAAGAGATACTACCGGATATTAAACCAAGCGGGAATTGAAACCAAGGGATTGCATTCGCTCCGTCATACATTTGCGACCAATCTTGTGAATGGAGTAAAACAGCCTGATGGAACGATACGGGCATTAAGCCCGAAACAGGTGGCGGACTTGCTCGGGCACAGCACTTCGCAGATCACTGAGATGTACTATGTTAAGAAAGATACCGCAAGGCTGAACGGAATTACGGAGGGGTTTGAGATATGAAATTCAAACAACATCGCCGCCTGAGAATAATTCTCAGGCGGCACAAATTTTGTGCGTTCCTATGCTTTGAGGTATGATTAGCTACACTTAATTTATATAATGAAAATAGGTCGGTATTGCGTATGTCGGCGTGAAGAACAGCTGTCATTTCGGTGCGGCTGGTTATTATTCAAACCTTGCGGCAAAAGAGGGATTGATCGGTATTTCCATGAGTAATGCGGATCCTGTTATTGCAGTTCCCAACAGCCGTGTGAAGAATATCGGCAGTAATCCTATGTCGTTTGCGGCATCGCTTCCGGACGGGAAAATCGCACTCAGCAATGACGACGGAGGCGAATAAATCTCCGGCGAGTGCAAGCCTTCAACCTATGGCGGCGCACAAGGGATATGGCTTTGCCGTTTTGGTAGAACTTTTTTCCGCTGTGATACCAGGAACTGGTATGCTCAGGTCAAGTTTTTAGCTGACGATTGCATATACTGCATATTCGTTAAACCGCCGTGAATAATGCTTCCTCGGCGGCATCAGAGACTCTTTCCCAAGCAGTGTTATTTTTAAAAGTTCCGTCAAATTAATTTGAAACCATCTTATGTAAAAGTTCCCTATATGTACAATAAATATATTATTTACGGTTCTTTAATATTTTAACGCCATAGCCCGGAATGTCAAAGGTTTCGGGCATTGGTCGGCCATCCGGTGCACAATAATCCGGCGGGATTTTAACGGTAGTATTTTCGGCGTTGAAATTCTGAAGCAGAAGGTACTCGGCATCGTCACTGAAGCGTTTACTTGAAAAAACACCGTCCGCAGGAGAATAATGCTCAAACTCATGCGTTATTTTATCATAGAAATGATTTAAGTATTTGCCGTTATCGCGGAAGCCTATGTAGTACGCGGTGCCCTTGCCATAGCTGTTGCGCAGGGCTGCGGGCATGCCTTTGAAATAATCACTTTCAAAGGTTGCAATTATATCCGCGGTAACGCTGTGAATATATTCGCAGTAGTCAACAGCCTCAAATTCCTCTTCGTCGGCGCAAACCTTAACGGTAATACCGCTTTTAAGCGAGTCCGTCTCTTCCGCCCAAATTCCGAATACATCTTTTAATTCATCGGCGGGAAAACCACCGAGATAGCACATATCGTTTTCGTCCACAATACCGGTAATATAGGTGGCAACCAGAGTTCCGCCGTTTTTTGTATATTCGCAAAAGCGTTCAATGGTTGAGTGCTTTATGAGATACAGCATGGGTGCAATTACGATTTTGTATTTTGAAATATCCGAGTCCTGACCGATAATATCTACGTCTATACTGTTCCTGCGGAAATATGCGTAATGCTTTAAGCAGGTATCAAGATATTTTTTGTTTTTGCCGCCGAATGCGACTATATTGTCAAGGGTCCAGCGTGTTTCCCAATCATAAATAATTGCGACTTCGGCTTTTTGTGAGGTGCCGCAGATTTCTTTGTTTTCTGCCAGAAGCTTTCCGAGATTACAGATTTCCTTAAATATTCTCGTGTCATCACGTCCCGAGTGGTCAACGATGGCGCCGTGTGTTTTTTCATAGCCGCCTCGGCTTTGACGCCATTGAAAATAGCCTATCATATCGGCGCCGTGTCCGACAGCCTGAACAGAGCTTAATATATTCATGTTGGGTCTTTTTGTTGTGTTGGGTGTTTCGAAGTTTGCGACGTTCGGCGTGTTTTCCATGATATAAAACGGCTTGTGCAAAAAGCTTCTGCACATGTCATAGGTAAAGCCCGCTTTGACTGCCTCGTCAATAACATTATTGCTGTGCCACCGTGGATAGATATCCCAGGATATTATATCGACATAATCCTTAAATTTATGATAATCAAGGTCAAAAAAACAACCATGAAAATTTGTGGTAATGGGAATATTGGGCGAAAAGCGCCTTATAGGCTCCGCTTCCGCGCACATAAAGTCAACATACAGCTCTGTCGTAAATCGTTTCCATTCAAGATAAAGTCCCGTGCCGTATGTACGGCTTTTCGGCTTCGGAATGTCTATCTCGTCCCAGGAGCTGAAGTCGCCGCTCCAGAAATTATTCCAAAGCGTTCTGTTCAACAAATTCAAATCGTTATTGTATTTTTTCTTTAGCCACTCGCGGAATTTATTTTGGCAGTTTTCACAGTAACAGCCTATGCCCTGATATTCGTTTGAAATATGCCAAAGTATAACGGCGGGATGGTTCCCGTATCGTTTGGCAAGCTGTTCGTTTATTGCGCGGACTTTTTGGCGGTATACAGGGGAAGATGGGCAGAAAAATGCTCTGGGAACGCATGCTTCACGCATCATATTTTCGTCAACGCGCGCGGCCTCGGGGTATTTTTTTGCAAGCCAGTAAGGCATTGCGGCACTGGGGGTGCCGAGTATAACGCTTATCCCGCCCGCGTATAATCTTTCGATTGCTTCGTCCAAAAATGAAAAATCATAGTTTCCCTCTGTCTTTTCAAGGACTGACCAGGCGAACATACCGAGGGTCATTACGTTGCAGCCCGCCTGCTTCATAAGAGTTATATCCTTTTCCAAAATTTCGGGATAGTCCTGCCATTGTTCGGGTGAGAAATCTCCTCCGAGTAAAAAGACCAAATTTTTTTGTGACATAATCTATATATTCCTTTCTTCCTAAACTGCATAAGAAAATGCACATACAGTTTATAAGCTGTATGCGTATTTTTCAAGTCATATTTAAAAAGAGGGATGTTTTTCGGAATAAGTTGATAGTTTTTTATACATTTTTGTTGTCTTTAAAGCTGTTTCGATAGTCGCTGGGGGTCATTCCCGTTCTGTCCTTAAACCAGTTGGAAAAATATCTCGAGTCACAAAAGCCGAGTCCCTTTGAAATATCGTATATATGGATGTTGGAGAATCTGAGCATATGCTTTGCTCGGGTCAGCCGCTTTTGGGATATATACTTGTACGGTGATATGTTAAATTTTTTGGTAAACACACGTATTGCGTGATTTTTTGAACAGTACACTTGTGCGGCAAGCTCGTCGAGTGAGATGCTGTAATTCCACATCCTGTCGATAAGCACCTTTAACGAATCGGCTATTGAAAGACTTTGTAGATGCATTTCGTTTTTCTGGGTGTAAAGATAAAGCTTTTGAATCAGTTCAAAAACCACAATGCTGCAGCGGCTCATAATCAGGTGCGTGGGAGTTTTATCGTCATCGCAGATTTTGATTATTTTTTCAAGCAGGCTTCTTGTGTCAAGCTCGGGAAAAAGCAGCACCTGGTCTAAGTTGTATATTTCAAAAAGACTGTCCGCAAGAGGACCGTAAAATATGACCCAAAGCTTTTCCCACGGGTCGTTCGGGTCGGTATAAAATATTTGTGTCGAGCCCGAATGAAAGATATGAGTGTCCCCCGCCTTCGGGTGACTTATTATGTCGTTTTCCTGAATATAGCCGTTTCCCGAAATAATATATTCAATCGTATAGTACGAGGTTATACCACGATTGAAAAAATAGTCTTTGCCGCAGTAGGTGTGACCGCACTGGTTAATCCAAAACGGATACGCGGCGTCAGGGGTAAATGTTTTTTCATATTCAACTGTAGTTTCGTTTATTATTTTTTTGTTCATATCTATGTTCCTCACTTATAATTCTGCGGCGGTATTTGTTTTATTATACACCTTTAAGAATAATTTGTCAAAAGAAAAGATTGGTGCAGTTTACGGAAAATTCATTTTATAATCCGACTATATCAATAATCCTCACAAACATAGGGATAATTAACATTGACTTAGAATCTGTGAGATGATATAATGGCACATAAATATCACATCTTTTTGAAAGCGATATTGGTTAAAATTAATAAATAAAAAGGAGAGAAAAGATATGAAAATCAGAAAAGTTTTGGCGGGCTTGCTCGCCGCGGTGATGGTGGTTCCGATGGCTGCGTGCGGCCCTGCAAAAGAGGAAGCGGGTAAGGTAAATATTACAATTGGAAACTGGCCGGCGGATACCGACCCCTCGGGTCAGGAGAGAATGGCGAAGCTTAAGGATGAGTTTATGGCGCAAAATCCGGATATTAATATAATTACGGACACTACTTATTACGATACGAAAAACCTTAATCTTAAGGGCAGCGCAAAACAGCTTGCTACCCTGTATGCATGTCCGGTCACAGAGGTATCAACAGCGTATAATGCAGGCTATGCCAAGCCCATAACAAAATATATGGACAAGTATGGATTTACCGAAGCAATGAATCCCGAGGTACTAAGCGTAATTAAGGGCGGCGACGGTGAGATTTATGCCATACCCTTATCCGCGTACAAGCAGGGCTTTTATATTAACAAAAAGATTTTTAAAGAGGCGGGTCTTGTCAATGAGGACGGCAGTATAAAGTACCCCAAAACATGGGAAGAGGTTGCCGAGTACGCAAAGACTGTTACCGAAAAGACAGGCAAGGCGGGCTTTGCGTTCCCCACAATAAACAATGTCGGCGGCTGGCTGCTTTTGAACATTGCAAGGGGTTACGGCGCCGATTTTGTTAAGCAGAATAATGACGGTAAATACGAAGCAATCTTTAACACGCCCGAATTTGTTGAGGCGTTAAAATATGTACAGGATTTGAAGTGGAAGTACGACACGCTTCACAGCGACACCAATATGGATCAGCTTGGTATGTACAAATACTTTGCAACAGATCAGGCGGCTATGATGATTGCAACGCCGCCGTGTAACTGGCTTTACTCGGACTATAGCATGGATTTTGACAATGCCTATGTCGTTCCGATGCCCGCAGGACCTAAAGGGGCATATGCGCAGATTGGTGCGGATATAAATATGATTTCGTCAGAGGCAACAGATGAGCAGGTTGAAGCGTGCTTCAAGTGGCTTATGTTTATGGGTAACAGCCCGCAGCTTTCCGACGAACAGGTTGAAAAGATTAAATCGGAATATGAACAGAGTGTTCAAAAGGGCAATCCTATTCTTGACAGAGACGAGTTCCCGATTTTCTCTAAGGGTGATGCTTTTGAGATAAGAAAGGCGGCGCGTGCCGATTATGTTAATGTTGATATGTCGAATTACGAAAAGTATTTTGACACCGGCGTTGATGTCACAATCTTCCCCGAGCCGCCCGTTTGTGCGCAGCAAATGTATGCGGTGCTTGACGGAGTAATTCAAGAGCTGATTACCAACAAGGACGCAGACCCCGCAGCTCTTGCGGCGACAGCCTGCGAGGATTTTCAGGTGAATCATTTAGATAAGCTGGACTGATTATAAATAAAGAAAGCGGCAAACATTGTTATCCTCAATCTAACCTCAAACGGCTTGGATTGAGGATTTAACAAAATTTGGCCGAACAATCGGTCGGCTGCGTTCTTAAGACGACATGTCGAATGTGATACTATGCTCTTGGAGGAATTGTGAAATGGGAAAACTTTGCCGAAATAATAAAACAGGCATAAAAGGCGGAACGAGTTTTTCGAGGGTTCTTGCGAAAAACATTTCCGGCTGGGTGCTGATATTGCCGTCAATGATATTGTTTGTAATGTTAATTTGGAGACCTATTGCCATTGGGATAGGATATTCGTTTTTTGACCTCAAAGGTTTTACGCCTTCGGAATTTGTGGGACTTAAGAACTATAAGGACGTTCTTACGGACACAAATTTTATACAGACATTAAAGAATACGGTGATGTATGTTGTGTGGTCTTTGATAATCGGTTATCCGCTGCCCTTTATATGTGCGGTTATGATGAATGAGATGATGCATATGAAGGGCTTTTTTAAGATTACTACATATCTTCCAGTCATTATACCGAGTATTGCCACGGCAATGATTTGGAAAATGGTTTATATGGGCGGTGAAGGCGGCCTTTTAAATATGATTTTGTATTTCTTCGGCGTAGGACCGATAGATTGGCTTGCCAATAAATCGCTTACAATTCCGCTGATTGTACTTTCGATGTCGTGGAACAGCTTCGGCTCGACGCTTATTATATACCTTGCGTCGCTGCAGGGGATTAACAGGGACTTGTACGAGGCGGCAGCCTTGGATGGCTGTGGTTTTTGGGGAAAATTCAGGGCAGTGCTGTTCCCTCATATGAGAGGAATTCTGCTGCTGAATTTTGTGAGACAGATTATAGGTGTATTCAATGTTACGGAACAGCCCCTGACCATGACGGGCGGCGGGCCGAACGGCGCGTCAACGACATTGGGGCTTATAAATTATTACTATGCATTTAAGTACGGGCAGTACGATAAGGCGCTGGCAGTCGGTGTTATCACCTTTCTGATGCTTTTGGTGTGGACAGTGGTTTACTTTGTAATGGATAAGAAAATAAGTGAGTAGGGGGTGAAATAGATGAAAAGAATTGTCGGAATGAGATTTTCGGATAAAGAGGCAGGGCTTTTGTCCTCGTTTGATATGCGCAAGGTACATAATAAGCCGATATATTGGGCAATGTTTTTGATTTTGTTATTTGTCAGCCTGATATGCTTGGTGCCGGTGATTTGGGTTGCCCTTTCGGGCTTTAAAAGTGTAAGCGAGCTTTATGCTGTTCCGCCTACGCTGCTGCCCGAGAGTATAAACCTCGGCAAGATAGCGGAAGTATGGGAAACGGTATCGTTGTTTAAATACTTTGTAAATTCCGTAAATCTTATTTTGGGCTGTTGGGCGTTTGATATAATCATCAACGGTCTTGCGGGATATGTATTGTCGAGGGTTAAGCCTATGGGCTCAAGGGTGATAGAGGTTCTCGTGTTTTGGTCGATGATGTTGCCGGGAATAAGCATGGTTCCGCTTTATATGACGTTTGTCGACGTCCCGCTTATTCACGTAAACCTCGTAGGCTCATATCTGCCTATATGGCTTATGTCGGGCGCAAGCGCGTTTAACATCCTACTGTTCAGAAACTTTTTCAACAGCATACCCATGGATTATATTGAGGCGGCAGGACTTGACGGCTGCTCGCCGTTCGGCATTTTTATAAAAATAATTTTGCCGCTTAGCAGGCCTATAATAATGGTTGTGACAATATTTACCGTCACAGGTACATGGGGCAATTTTATGTGGCCGTATCTTATGCTCGGCAATACTAATTTAGAGCCGGTTGCCGTTATGTTGTATAACCTCAGCTCTAAGTCGGGAATGACGGCGGATAAATACCTGTTGCTTCTTATGATGTCTATTTTGCCTATGATTTTGGTTTACGCTGTATTTTCAAAGCATATTATGGGCGGTATAGATATCGGCGGGATCAAGGGATAAGAGAAAGAGCGCTCGGATATTGAGTCTCGCAGTTCATGCTTTTCGGTGCGGAAATTGAAAAAGCTATATGAGATTATGAAGTGTGGTATTCGTTTTACGTAGTTTAACAAAAATAGGAAACAAGGAAAGATTCTTGATATGAAAACTAAACTTATGATAGTGGTTTTGACCTTGAGTATGCTGTCCGCGTCATTGCCGCCTTGCGCCGTCGGGGCAGAGGATTATGCAAGGGTTGAGTATACCGATGCGGGCGGAAGCTATGATGTGAATAATTGGAGTGCGGTCAATGCCGCCGTTAAAACGGATGCAGAGGTAGAGTTTACCCCTGTTGAGGCGGGCGGCGAACGCGGCTTGCGGATTACGCCGAATAAAACAACCGGCGCTTCATGCATAAACATAGGCATTGACGACGGTTTTATGAATAATTTGCAGGGGGACGGCGTTGACGTTACCGTGCGATATTTTGACAGCGGTACGGGAAAGTTTTTATTGCAGTACGACGGCAGGATGAACGATAATAAAGCGTGGAGCGTGTCGGAAACGGAGATTGTATACCTCGAGAATACGCAGGTGTGGAAGGAACACACCTTTAAGCTGTACGACGCAAGGCTTGACAATAACCTCGGCCGGGGCACGGATTTGAGGCTTAACCTGTATTCCGAGAAGCTGGGCTTTCCGAAAGAGTCCGTGATTATTCAATCTGTGACAATAAGAAGGTCGGGAAAGGCATTCCCGATTAATATGGACATAAACGGCCCTGCGGGAAATGTGTTTTTAAAGGGCAGCGAGGCACAACTTTATCTTACCGCCGAAAATATTTCGCGAAGCAATTTGAATCTGGACTGCAAAATGACAATTACCGACGCTTTCGGCGGGGAAAGAATTGTCGACGAAAATGTTCGGCTTGTACTGGGAAAGAATGCTTTGATTATTCCGACCGCCGTGACGGAGTGCGGTACCTATGACGTGAATATGAAATTCACAAACGGCGCGGAAATTTACGGAGAGTATGATACAAACTTTTCGATATCCGTCAATGCAGCTTCGGAGAATGAATCCTATGGTATGAATACTCATTATCGCCTGACGGACAGGAATCCGTACATCTCCCGTCCGCTTATGCGGGAAATGGGCGCCGGCTGGAGCAGGGAATCACTGTTTTGGTCACAATGTGAGAGAAGCGCGGGCAGAGTATATGTCCCGACGCATATTACAGAGTCCATAGAGGTAGGCTTGCAGAACGGGATTAAAACATTGGTTGTGCTGACCGGCGGAAATTCGCTTTATGATAACAATAGATTTCCACAGTCGGATGAGGCGATAGCCGCCTTTGGCAACTATGTATATGAGGTTGTAAGGGCGCTAAGGGGCAAGGCTGATACATTTCAGCTGTGGAATGAATTCCATCATACATGGAACGGTATGCACCCCGATTACGCAAGCAATCCGAGGTCGGTCGTGTGGAATACCGAGTATACTGCGCAGGGCGCCGAGGCGTATGTAAAGCTGCTTAAGGTTGTCTATGAGCGGGCAAAGGAGGCAAACCCGGAGTGCAAAATAGTCGGGTTCGGTGGTGTTCCGAGCATATGGCCCCATTGGATAGAGAAGATGCTTGACGTCGGTGTGGGAGATTATTCGGATTATATAAGCCTGCACGAGTATAATTCATCCAATCCGCCCGAGAAAAACCTTCTCGCATACTTAAAGCGCCTTGTGGGCATTGTTGAGGAAAAGGGCGCATCGGACTTACCTATATGGATAACCGAAACGGGCTGGTCTACATATGATTTGCCGCAGTCAGAGCAGGCGAAATATGCCGTAAGGGAGTATCTGCTGCTTAAGGATATAGGGATTGATAAAATATTTTGGTATGATTTCAAAAACGACGGCGTCAATCACTCCGACGCCGAAATGAGCTACGGCGCAATTTATAACCACGCGGAAAAGGAAAAGGCGGCATATTCCGCAAGGCCGCTGTATGTCGCGCTTGCCAATATGAACGACAAAATCGGCGAGGCCGAAATCAAAGAGCATATAACAACGGATGACGGAACGGAAGTGTTTAAGCTGAAGAGTGATTTCGGCGGAGATGTATGCGTCTTGTGGAATTTAAGCGGAAGCACAACCGCGACGGTTGATTTCGGCTCGGCAGAGGCAGAGCTGTATGATATGTTCGGCAATATGACAAGCCTTGAGAGCGAAAGCGGCGTTTATACGGTCGAGGTTTCGGACGCGCCCGTGTATATCACGAAAAAGGATTTTGAAAAAAAGTATGAGGTAACCAAAATCGACTATAACACAAACGAGATTACCGTCCGCGTTGACGACATATATTCCGATGATACGGCGACAATGCTTGTTTTAAATCCGGGAAAGACCGTCGCCGACATTTACCAAAAAGGCAGCGGCGCCGTGTGCTATATAGACCAGCTTACGGGCACGGACGGGATATATGAATTCACCTTTAAAGCCGACAAGAATGGTGAATACGGCATCTATGTATATAACGGAAAACAAATCGTAAGGCTCGGCGCTGAATTTCACAAAACGCACGGCGCAGAGGTTTCAATTTCGCAGTCGGGGGTACCGGTCACGGACTTTGGCGGGATAGACAAAAGCAAGCCGCTTACTGTCAAGGCGATAATTGAAAACAACGGTGAGAGCACGGTCGAGTATATGTTTGTCTGCGCCCTGTATGCGGACGGACGTTTAACGGATTGCTTTATGAACAATGAGAATTTAGGCGCGGGAAAGCATCCTTTGGAACAGGAAATTGCTGCAAAAGCGGACTATGACGAGATAAAGGTATTTGTTTGGCGGGATAAAACGCGGCTGATTCCGATAGCCGACGGACTTTATCTCTCCGAAAAGGCATCCGGTGCAAGTGAATGATTTTAAACATAAATGAATTATAAGAAAGTCCAGCGGTGTTATGTCAAGTGATAAATGAAATAAAAATCCTATAT
>CALLZZ010000529.1 GCA_937858235.1 uncultured Clostridia bacterium | reverse complement strand
ATGGACCTGTGGGCGGAGTTCAAGGTGCTGGACAAGGGAGAACGCCTCGGACGCTTCATCACCCAGTACCGGAACCAGTACTTCATGCCCGACAAGCGTAACGGCGAGATCGTCTACTCCTACAAGCCTTTGCCGCACGCAGAGGACTCCATCTACCGGAGAATCGGCGATATCACGATCAGCATGAAGTCCGCCGACCACCTCAAGATGCCGGAGCTCGTCTCCTTGCAGTACGAGGCCCAGCTATCCGTCGATGAGCGGAAACGCTACGAGGCGCTCAAGCAGGATCTGGTGCTGAACCTCCACGGCGACGAAATCACAGCCGCAAACGCTGCAACCCTGACCGGGAAGCTCTCCCAGCTCGCCAATGGAGCCATCTATTCCGATGACGGCAAGATCATCGAATTCCACGACCGGAAGCTCGACGCATTGGAGGACATCATCGAAGCCGCAAACGGCAAGCCGCTCCTCGTCGCCTACTGGTTCCGACACGACCTCGAGAGAATCCGCCGACGCTTTAACGTCCGGGAGATCAAGACATCCGCAGACATTGCGGACTGGAATGCCGGGAATATTCCCGTTGCGGTCATCCATCCTGCTTCTGCCGGGCATGGTCTCAACCTGCAGGCTGGCGGTTCGACACTTGTCTGGTTCGGGCTCACATGGAGCCTCGAGCTCTACCAGCAGACGAACGCAAGGCTGTGGCGTCAGGGACAGGAAAGCCGGACCGTCGTCATCCAGCACATCATTGCGGCGAACACCATCGACGGGCAGATCCTCGACGCGCTGAAGCGCAAGGACAAGACGCAGGCGGCACTGATTGCTGCCGTGAAGGCGGTGATGTGATGGACGAACCCTACGAGAGGCTGGCCAACGCCATCATCCTGCAGGCCGTTCGCAACTACCGGACAGCACTCAAGGCCCTGCGCATGAATCCACGGAACAAGGCTGCTCAATCCGACAAGGACGAGATCGAGCGGTTCTTCCGCTCCCAGTGGTATCAGGCGCTGACCGCGGTCGACGGCGAAATGCTGATAAGGAAACTCAACGAGGAGGTGAAGTCATGACTCCAAAACAATATCTGAATCAGGCCAAGCATCTGGATGCGCTGATCCGCGCGCGGCTCCGGGAGATCGACTACTGGAAGGAAATGAGCGCCAGCGTCAGCGGCATGCGCTACGACGGCATGCCGCGAAACCCAAACACACCAACGGACGCGCACTTCGTCACCTGCCTCCACAAGATCGATGAGATACAGGCCGACGTGGAGAAGAAGGTGGCGCGGCTCATTACGCTGCGGGACGAGATCAACGCGCGGATCGATCTGCTGGTTGATCCGGAGGAGCAGCTGGTGCTCCGCTACCGGTACATCGACAACTGCACATGGGATGAGATCGCCTGCATGCTGAACGTCAGCCTCCGCACGGTCCACCGCATCCACGGTTCGGCGCTTCAGAACTTTGTTGTGCCGGATTAGAAAAACTGGCACGGTTTGGCACACTTTGGCACAGAATGGCAGACGCCTCCTGTGTTATCCTTACAATAGCGAAAACCATAAGAAGAACCACGAAGCCTTGCGAG
>CALLZZ010000528.1 GCA_937858235.1 uncultured Clostridia bacterium | reverse complement strand
TTCCACGACTTGCTTTGTTTCATTTGCATCATCATCAGCGGTATTATAGACAATGCCGACATTACATCCTTCCTTCGCATACGCTACCGAAACCGCCCTCCCGATTCCGCTGTCTCCTCCGGTGATAATTGCCGTCTTCCCTTTTAACCTTCCGGTCCCTTTATAATCCGGATTATCATAGATGGGTTCCGGATTCATACGGCTTTCCTGTCCGGGGACCGGCTGCGTCTGCCCTTGAATTTCCTGTGGGGTATACATATCTTTATCTTCCATCGTACACAATCTCCTCATCATTTTTTGATTAGTATCCCCCGGAAGAAAAGAAACATTCCACTCCTTCACAATGGGATGCGGTTTTCACGCGCCTTGAGCAGGCAAAGTACTCAAGAACATAACTAACAATTTCACTAATTCGCTGAGGGTCTGCCAACGCTTTTTCACAGTCTATGCTATAAACTTTTTTTATTAATGTAGTCCGATATCTTTATGCTATTGATGAAGTCTGTCCTAAAGGAAAGTACATTACCATCATTGACAACGTCTACAATGGTGTAGGTGTATAACTTCTCGCTTAAGCCTTGCCTCGCGGTCTTGGCTCCAGAAGCGGGTACTTGCTGTTGGCTGGACTTTACCAGACCTGGTATCTCACTAGCTAGGCTATATACTTAACCCCGAATCAAGATACCCTCACATCATATATTGACCTAAAAAATTGACCACAGCTTTTCGACTTAGTATAGCGTGAAAGTTCTGATTATAGTAATCACGCAGACACTTATAGCAAGACGGCGAACACTCGCAATTGTTGCAAAGCGCATATGCTTGGGAAATAACATTTCGAAACACATTCTTATCATTTGAAATCCGATGGACATGCCCTGCTCCGCCGGGTACGCTATCGTAAAGGATGATCGAATACCTGACATCTCCATTGGACGCATATAAGCACCCGTTTATGTCTGTATTTTCAATGTCCAATATAAGAGATACCGCTCGAAGTATGGCGTATAATGTAGATAACATCGTAGCGTAATCAGCATCATCCGCAAACGTCAACTGTACCACATCGGTCTTGAATATATGTGAAAGGCGATATGGATATAGCTTCGTATTGGGACAACCGTGTCCATAAGAAGTCTTGTGCTTTTCTTCAACAACAAAATCCCATTTTTTCTGTTCCTTACGACTCTTCGAGTACCCGCAAAAATTGCAAACGCTAAATTCAGTGTCACAGCTTATCATCAACGAATCATTTGTGGTCGAACGAAGTACAACCTGCTTTTCTCCTAATTTAAATTTACTTACTCCTAATTCGTGTCGTTCTGCGTCGCCCAAGTAAATAATATCGCCACGATGATACTTCTGTGGCTTCCGACTTCCAGCTGGAACAACATCAAAAACATCTGTCCCAACAATAAACCCTTTTCGCGGTTCAATATTCTTTTTCCACCCGCTGTTGATTGATGTCCCACAAGCAACACATGGCTGTTCTGTATCAACTGGCTTTTTGCTGAAATTGACAGCTTTGCATTTCGGACAAGTAGCTGTGTAATAAATTTCCCAGTCGGCTGTCTTACGGCGGTCTTTCGCAATGTAGCGGCTACGATATATATTACCATCAGCGACGACTTCTGCTCCGGGAGCATATTCCGATATGCCAAGCTGTAGATCGCGCTGTAATTCAACGCTCTGTTTGGTATCATTAATGCTGTTCGGGCGCAGTTCAACAACATCGACTGGAAAACCATACTTCGGTAGTACGCCGGAACGGACAAGGAAGTCAATTAAGTCAGTTTTCTTATATCCATCGCCCTTTGATGTTGAACGCCGATGGTCTTTTAATAAGCGTTCAAAACGCGCTGCTTCCTGATACCTCTTATCTTTGGCGGCAATTTCAATTTGTTCTGTAAGCCACGATGTTAAATCGCGAAAATCATTAACCGCAATGGTCAGCGTTCCGTTTTCTCCTATAAGGTGATCTATCCATAAGAATGTACTCACGCCAAGTGTATCAAACAATTCCGTGGGGACGCACCGTTCTAAATACTCACTTATGATTTTCGGTTTTGCAGCAAGGAACTCACAGAAACGCTCAAATCCGTTGCCATTAAGGAAAACGTCAGCATCGTTGCTGTTGTATACATCAATATTAGCATTGAAAAAGTAGGAGAACGCTACAGCATATATATGGCGCAGAACAATTTTTTGGTTGCGTATCTCAAAAGCCGGGACCTTTATTTTGCCTGAAATCATATCGGTTGGTCGTGCAAAAAACGTAAAATCATGTGAACTCAATTTTGCGTAAGTCAGTACAAATGCTGCTGAACGCAAATCGCGCCCGGCACGTCCCGCTCTCTGCACATAGTTGGCAGGCGATGGTGGCATGTTGCGTAAAAAAATGGTTTCAAGTGAGCCTATATCTACACCCATTTCAAAAGTCGTTGAACAGCTTAATGCGTTAATCCCACCTTTTAGAAATTGCTCCTGATACTTTCGAGCACTATCTTTTTCAATTTGTGCTGTATGCTCGCGGATATAGAACGCCGCAAGGTCATCTTTGGAGTACAAAGTAGCATAGTGGTTATCCTTCTGTAATTCTGAATGTGAAACCGCTGATAATTTGCCATTGCAACGGGGATAGGCGCATCTATCCTTGAAGTTCATTGTAGTTACTCTTCCACACATTTCACAACGATATATTTTACCATCAGTCGGGACGGTAATCACAAAATCCTCCGCTGAAAGGAATCTGCCTTCACCTTTATTTCTATGGGCTTTCAAAATATTTCTTTCCGTTAATAAAGCGAAGTAGTCCTCGGCAATTTTATATGCCTCATCATCAGTCACTCTGAGCGCTGAAACTATGCGGCGTAAACGGCCATTAGGATAAAACTGTCCATTTTTCTGCGTTCTCGGAAGCCAACCCATAATTGAACCTGCTTCTTTGCCTGTTTTGCAGCGCGCAACAAACTTCCTGAACGAAGAATAAAAAATCATTTCTAAATCTTCACCATTGAGTGGGGATTTTGCTGGCTCTTGTATTGCGCCGTGAAACACTACGTCCATAAGTAACAAGTCCAACAAAGTCTTTGCCTCGTCATTAGATATGTTGTATCTATCCGCTAATTTAGGGGCAATATCCTCATTGCAGGTGGGAAGTATCGAAACAGCGCCAAGTGATGAAAGGCTACTCGGACGTCGAGCAGTGAACATTTCATTTATCAGCGCAATCCACGCATTGCGTCTGCTTATAGGCGCTAAGGTTTCATTCTTATCAAGCGATGCAAATGTCTTGTTTACATCAAAGTACCGTGCTAACTCATCAGCAAACGTACTCAAAGCCCACGATTCGTGCTGCAATTCCTCACGGTACTGATCAGCAACATACGAAATGCCGCGACGCCGCAAGATGCCATTATAGCTTCTTTCCATATAAGGCGCGAAAAAAGCAGCATCACTGCGACTATCAGAGAAGCATAAAAATTGACGCGTCTTGTCATCAGGCATATTCTCATACAAGGCAGTTGCAAGAACGGCAGTGGCTGCTTCGCTGCCAAGATAGAACTGTCTGAGTTCTCCGTATGAACAGGCAGGACAGCGTACCAATCCGCTTTCCTTATTTTTCGCAGACTTTGTTACGTTCACACCGTATTCTCTCATACAGTCGCAAACACTTTTATCACCGATGTGACGTATTGTTCCGCATTTTGCACATAGGATATATTCGGGTTCAACTTCTGTTTCATCATCGGTCAGTACACCGTCAGAATCGTCTTTTAGAAGGAAATATTCAGCATTAGGGTCAAGGTTGTTTTCAGGTAATTTCAGCTTACCGCTTTTTTTGTCAATGATACCGATGACTGCAATACGCCCACAGTCTGTGCATACGGCACACTCAAATGCCTGTTGCCCGTTCATCTCAGTTTTCGGAGTTAATGACAACTGGAATGGCGCAGTAAGGGTAATGTATGCCCCTTCAAGCGCACGGACAAATAGATGATACCTCGCCCGCACAAGTGGCACACCGTCTTCATTAACCGCACGAACACAAGCGGCGATTAAACTCACCAGTTCTCGCTCATTCATATCAGTCTTTTCCGCTAACTCATCCGCTAACTCAGCAAGAGTAATCGGTTGTTTAGAGTTAGCCCTAATACAGTGATATTGCTTACTGCCGTTGCATACATCGAACAACTTGTTATCCGACATATCTGCTAAAGAAAAGATCTCTTCTCTTGAAAGTTCTTTCGTGTCGCTGGGTATCTCATGAGCAACGGCAACAGAACGGACAATAGTTTGAAAATCGTGACCACAAAGATTCTTACCGAACGCTAAAATCTGCGGATCGCTGTCCTTATCGCCCAAAGTTGCACTCGTAAGTATATATTGTGGGCTTTGACCTTTTTCAGTAAGGCGTGTTTCAACGCGCCGCACCAGCATAGAGGCCTCTATTCCAGTCGCACCTTTATAAATATGGGCTTCGTCCAATATGACAAACCGAAGTTTAGCGTTGCGGAAAATGGCATCATCATTGGGACGTATGCACATATATTCCAACATAGAATAGTTGGTAATCAGAATATGCGGCGGTTTTTCGCGCATAGTGTCACGCGATACGCATTCATTTGGAAGTGGATCAAGCCCATAAGTATTTTTATATTTCAATAAACCATTTTTCTCGGTCTGCTCGGTATTTCCGTTGTAGACACCGAATGTAATATCGCTTTCATGGAATATCTCCCTCAAACGCTTTACTTGATCATTAATAAGAGCGTTCATAGGATAAATAATAATGGCGCGAATTCCATCGTCAAGTCTGCCGTGTTTTTCCATCTCATGCAGCAAATCATTGACTACAGGCAGGAGGAAACACTCCGTCTTACCAGAGCCAGTACCTGTCGTCACAATCATGTTGTCGCCCTTCAATGCAGCGCGAACGGCAGCTTCCTGATGAATATAAAGTGGTCGTTCGAGCTTGAATCCGCGCCCCAATGATTTAAATAACGGCGACATAATACCGCTCGCAATAAGTTCTTGAATTGTTGCCCCAGTTTGATAGGCATCGCTCAATTCTAAGTATGGTCCTTTCGATATAACTCCGTCTTTCCGCAATTCTTCCTTTAAAAGCACAGAATATTTAAAGTCGGCGATAGAGAGGGTTGTCGTGACATAATCAGCGAAAGTATCCTTAATGGCACGTGAGAGTGTTACGGGATTTAACATTGAAACATCTCCTTACTTTATTTATACTCGAAATAATCAGGAAAAGTGAAGAAACGAGCAAACTTAGGCGGCGGATCGCGATGTTTGAATAATTCTGGCATATACTCACTCCTTTTGTCAATGAAGAGCCCCTCGCCCCGGTCAAACGTAATATGTAAAAAACCAGCGTTTTCATTTACGAGGTATATATCGACCGGATTTAAGTCGTCGAAATATCGCTTGCCGTTGCGAGTTAGAAAGAACAATTTGCCTACATAATGGGGATATTCTCCACATAAGTCTGTGTATCCAAGGTTTTCCTTGCCAATAAAATTAATTTTTTCTATGAAGAACGGCTTGATATCAACGAAGTTGCCTTCCTCAATAACCCGTGATACCCGCAGGGTTTCACCTCGGAAGATTACCTCTGACCGATTGCCAAAAATAATTGTGTTTTTGCTAATACAAACTTCGCTTTTGCCAAACGTCGTATCTGTAATAGCGGAAACCTCATACTTATATTGCTCGGAAAGCTCTGGGAAATTATTACTAAGTATGTGCTCACTCTGTTCCATGAAGATAGTGATAGGTATGCCATGTTTTGGCCGAAAGGATATTCTCAGTTTTGTTGCACTATCTCCTATAAAGCATTGAGGGTTAAGCCACTTTAAAACTCCTCTGTTCAAATTGAAAAGTGGTGTGGATATTAGACATGGCTTAAAGGCGATGTCAAACAGATGATGCCTATTCCCTTCAATGAATAAGTCTACCGACTGCTTTTCTGTTGTTTCATCAACTGCCTGTACTGCATTACCTATGGCATACTCAAACCCGCTGGGAATATCAGCTTTAAGCAGAGTATTTTCACCTAATGAGAGCGATACATTCAAGGTATCCGTGCAATTTACCCATAACTTCGATGGCGGCGAAATTGCTCCTCTCCATACTGTGCTTTTTGGGAGCGACTGACCGTCAAGAAATAACTTAATTCGAGGGATTTGAACGACAATTTCTCCCTCTTTGAACCGAAACTTTGCTTTTCTATTATTGTTAGTAAGTGGAACTTCAAATTTCTCCCCATTGATTTTAATCCAGAGAGTACCATCATCTGAATTTTCAAAATAGTAAGGCCTGTCAAAGCTAATTTCAAAGGTGTCAGTAAGGCAGAACCTCACTTCATCTAAAATTCTGCCTGGCTCACCGTCATTCAATGATACAGTATGACAACCGTTCGCAACAGGAATTTCTACTGAATATACGTCATTCTCCTCGGAGTTGATGGAAAGGATATCTCCATTATCAGTCGTTGCGAAAAGTTTATTACCCAGAAATTGCCCAACTGCTGCAATAGAAAATGTGCTGCGTGCATAAATCGGGTAGTCGATTCCATCAACCACATAATCCGATGATGATTGCTGCAGTTTAAATCGCAATGAACCTATCGGCGGGCGAGAGCAACACAACAACGTACTATTGACATATACAGAAGCTTCACCTTGCAGATAAACATCGTAAAGCTGCGCAAAATATGGACGGCGTTGGCGTTCAACATCGCCTTGGAATGTGACGCTTACGCTTTTTGGGGCAAACAGAAGGTAATTTCCCTCATCAATCATCCTGCTCGTCAAGGACTTGTTGTCTCGGAACAAAAGTGCACCTATTCCCAGATTTTGCTCTGAAGAGTATATTTGCTTTCCATCAACTGTTAATTCAACTCGCATATTTAGAAAATCTACATCACACAAATCTGAAAACGGTATTATGGTTTCTTCGGAGGTACACGCATAGTCATTTCCGTAAATGCCTATTGATTGCCTGTAAATATCAACATTACCTGAATAAATCACTATTGTAGGATTGTTGTTGGTGTTCAAACGTATGGATGGAACTTGCAAGGCAGGTTCACCGTCCTCGTCCAGTATATATCCGATACGGACTTTGCCGTATGAGAAAGCGATATCGGTTGTGTGTTTATGAACAGGCGCACTCCTTGTAGCAATTGTTTCAGTGATTTTGCCGGCATACCACTGAGTGAGCAAGACATTGGTATAGTCATTTTTGTCCAATTCATCACCGGAAAGTAGAAGATCAATTTTTTGAAGCAGTTTTGCTAAAAAGGTTCGCATGTAGATGGAGCGTTGCAACAAAAGTGTACGAATCCCAACTTGGATACCGCCCACATTTCCTCTTATGTCATCATCCTGCTCAATCGTTGCGCCATTACAGCGGTCGCGAAGTACCTCTACCATACGATCGATTGCGGGGTCACCTGGATAAACCGAACAATCTAAATTGTTTTTATAAAATCGAAGCAAAAAATCACATAATGCAAAAAAGCTTTTATTCGGAGCGATTGCATGTGCTAACACAGTAGAATAATAGCTGTTATCACCGTTTGACGCTTTAAGAAAAACTCGGTTGTAGCATTCACAAGCTTTCTTAACCGATTCTGTCAATATGCTATAAAGGGGCTGCGAGTATTTATAACCGAGTTGCTCAGATATGTAAGCCCAAAATCCGCTGCTTTCCGCATAATCCCAACTTTTAGCATACTGAATAACAGTTAGAAATATCGCAAGATAGGCAAAATCTTTCAATTTTCTATAATCGAGGGCAAGTTTAATTGCTTCGCGGGCCTTTTTTTCAATAACCTTAAAATTCTTATCAGAGATAATGGCTGTTCCTAAAAGCGGATGCATAGCAGCTATCTTGTTCAGATAATCTGAAATAGATTGCTTTCCTTTTGTTATTGCTATGTGAAACACGCGCATATCTTTCTCGACTTCGATATCCATAATGAGCCCCCTTTGTTTTTGACTTGCCATCAGTTAAGTGCAGAAAATATCCGTGTCTGAATCTTAAAAAGATTCGTCACGAATACAGATAATGCGATAGAAGTAAGTGTGGTCTCTTCCAGTTTTGTTCGGATAAGCCCCATTCCATAACAACGTTTGCTTAAGCTAAACGTTCTTTCAATTTCTATTCTATCTGTATTATCCTGATATTCTACCTTTTTATCTGCCTTTGCTGTTTCGCTTGGCCTTCCAAGCTTTGGACCTGATAGCCTGATTCCATGCAGCTTACAGAAGCTACGGTTATCTCTGGTCCGATATATTTGATCTGCAGGATACTACCTTGCCGCCTCCACATCACAGTCTTTGTATCCCCTCTTGGTCGGCAACCGAGGAAAAATTAAAAGGTATTGGTATAATTAAAAGGTTTAACCTTGATATACCCATCTATGTTATAAGCAGTCATTCAGAGCAATTGAAAGCTCGCCGCCAAAGTTGTTCATTACAAATCTTCCATCCCCTAAAAGATATTCCTTCTCAACTTTATAATCAAACGGAAATAGATAAACAGAAGACTTCAATTCAACGTATGAATAGTATCCGCTATTATCTACAAGCATCATTACATACAACATAAAATTCACGATTTCCGGTCTATCTGTCTTATGCTTGTTAATATGGTATACTCCCGGTTTTGTTGGTACCATAACCTCAAGATTTTTCAGTGTGGCAACCAGCTTATCAATTGAGTAGAACAACGTGCTGCTTTCGCCCCATTCATCAAATAGCTTCTGTTTAATTTGCTTCAGTGTTAACTCATCTTGAAATTCAGCCATTTTTCCTATCAGCTTACAAATATCAGTGAAAACCGGATAGGCCATCAACATCATGCACCAATGTAATGCTAGACTGTATTCTGGGTATTTTTTGATAAGCATCAACGCTGGTTCCTTTATCGAAACAGAATCTTCACTCTCATACACCCAAGTGTTCATGAGAATGTTCCGCGCTTTTCCTATATTAGTTTTATCCTTAAGCTCGAAACTTAGGTATTCATCCAATTGGTCTCTAATATCTGCTTCGCTCAACCCTTCTGATACAAGCTCAACAGTCTTATTCAACCAATTTGGTTTGATTGTTCTTGTGAATCCAACTCTCTTAGCCATTTTTCTGCACCGCCTTTATCTTGATAAAGGGTACAACCACCTCGTCAAGTGTGATTCCGCCGTGGGTCATCACATCTTCACCTTTGGCATCAAAAGAGTCACCAACATCGCACATAAGGTAATCATAATCCTTCATTAAATAATACTTCGGATATTCTATTAATCCGTATTTTTCTAGTAGTTCTTTTTTATCTGCAAAGTCTTTCAGCACCAGCATTCTATGGCTCTTTGTTTCCATTTCAACGCCAGTTCCCATAAGTTTTCCTAATCCTATACATGGCGTATTGCCGTGATCAGATGTTATATAAACATCATAACCTGCTGTCAAGAAACGTTTTGTCGTATCTACCAGTTTTGATTGATTCATCAGAACTGTGATATCATTAAACATACCTAGTCGCCCTTGCCGCTGGGCATGAACCATATCATCTACATCATTAATGATGATTGCTCCACATCTCACGAATGAGCTGAATTCGGCATCATATCCCCGAGCATAACCTATCTGTTCACCGGTATAACCTAATTCTTTTGCACATGCAATAAATTCAGTCTTTTCCTTACTCTGCTTCCACGGCTCTATGAGCTGGCATGGATATTTGTTGGACAACAGACATTGTCTCGAAACAGATGTAGTCGTTGGAATCATTGCAAAAGCTGCTGTTTGTTCGTATGAAATATCACGTAAGGATGTGGAAATGATATTCCAATCAAACTCAGACATACCATCCATTACGATAATCACAAACCTTGAGCTGTTTTCGTGGATATATTCCATCGTCCTGCTAATTAATACTGGTGTGTCCTTATCAATGATTTGAGATAGCTTGCCAAACTGGGTCATAACATAATCTTTAAATCGGCGATTGATTTCAGATGTATCAATTTCCATATCATATTGAGCCGCCAATACATCAATTTTTGCTTTCTCTTCAGCAATTACAAACCAATCTTTATATTTTATTTTTTCTTCAGCGATTGCAAACGAAGCCTTATATTCTATATTTTCTTCTACGACTGACAACCAATCCTTATAGGAACTAGTGACCTTCATTAGTGACATCAATTTGCGCAAGGCATGCATCAGATAGTTTTTTACATTGGCCTTAGTGTAAACCTTTGTTCTAAAAAAATGTTCCGTCTGATTTCGCTTCCGCAGATTTTCAAAGTTCGACTGATATGCTAAACAAAGCAAATCAAGGTCAAGTGCTGATTTTTCTCCCAGTACATCTGCATCCAACATTGGAAACAAACTAGAAAGCGAGATAGCATAAGCATAGAACCTCCGTCTGATGTCATACGGTATGTAATTTTTCGACTGGGCCACGATGACAATCTTACTGCCGTCATTCTTCAGCTTTTCCTCATACTCAATTCGGAAACTCAGGTCATCTGTATACTTTACCACTTCGAAACCTTGCGCCAAGAAATTAGCACTATAATTCGTGGTTTCATCCAAATTGTCATCATCTAATAAAAGGATTCTATCTACATATTTTGCGGAAGATTTCTCAAACACATAGCTTCCGAACATTCCTACGCCTCCAATCTTACGAGAATCATTAGTCTAAAGTCAGGATATATCTGATAACCCTTTTTATAATCTGCCTCAATAAAGGCTTTTTCTATCTGCAGCTTTGCTAAACGTGACCTTCGGATATTCTCAATTCCGATATGTTCGGCAGCATCCATTCGTAGTTTCAACGCATACATATACTTTTTATAGTTCTCTTGATTAAGTTTAGTTTGCTTTTCCTTTAGTTCCACAAAGGTTTCATACGCAAAATCCATACTCAGTTTTCCGAGCTTTTGATAATTTTCTTCACTGATATTAGGAACTGTACCAACAGTCAACACGCTGTTTGCATCAAGGAAAACATCCATCAACCGCTTACCGGCCATCGGCCGAAGCACATAATCTTCATTCACAAAAATTGGAATGATACGTTTGCCGCTTTCATCATCAGAAATTGAAAGCTCCCACAGCATAAAATATCCTGATTCATTCGGGAAGTTTTTAATGCTAACAGATAGCAGCGGAGATGTTTTGTCCTGCAAAATATTTGTGCGAAGATGCCTTACTATTTCTTCATTATTAATTCCAATTCGGTCAATCAAATGTAACTCGCGTCCTTGCCAACATTCATAATAAGTGCACATCATGCGCAAAGCTGCATTAACATCAAAATCAGAACCTTTACCAACCAGCTTGGTCAAGTCTTTTTCTTCTTTAATAATATCCTTATATTTCTTGGAGTTTTCCAGCTGCTGCTTCATTTCTGATTCTATCGGATAAAGATTATTCTCGATGCTTTTAGGCTTGCCGATGGATCTCATATACACTTCCGTAAAATCGTACTCAGCCACTTCGCTGTCGAGAACATCCGAATATTTATCAACACCCATTTCCTTGAGTATAACGGAAAGTTTTTCTTCGAGCACCTCTCGCACACGATTTTCCACTGTGTCATCAACAATAAAATTGTAGATATGAACATCACGTTGCTGGCCAATACGGTCCACACGACCACAGCGCTGTTCAATCTTCATCGGATTCCAAGGCAAATCATAATTGATGATAATATTGGAAAACTGCAAATTTAAACCTTCACCACCAGCATCAGTGGAAATAAAGATGCTGGTCTTATTGCGAAATTCATGCAAAGCCTCATTTCTTTCATTTATGTTCATGCTGCCGTTCAAAATGGTTACTGTATAACCTTTGCCTGCTAGCAGTTTCATTAGATATTGCTGGGTGGCCACAAACTCAGTAAAAATTATAATTTTTTGCTCATGGTCTTCGCTCAAAATCTCATCAATGATATCGATTAGTTTTTCAACCTTGACATCCGGATGCTGAAATTCAGCCTGCTTCGCCATAGCAATAATCCTCTGCAGTTCCTCGATTTCCTCATTCATATTAAGGGAAATCGCTTCCAAAGCTTCTTCGTCACCATCTTCAATATCCAAATCATCAAGGTCTTCTTCGGTCAGGGAGCCCATATGTGTACTCTGATTCAGCAGAACATTCAGACGTCTCTCAAGACTTTGCCTTACAGCGGCCGTACTGCTTGTTACCATTCGCTGCATAATTATGAGCAGGAAAATCAAACACATATTTTTCTTTTTGTTTCGCAATGCCTTGTTATAGCTCTTGGAAACATAGGAACTGACCATTTCATATAGCTCTCGCTGGAGTGTATGCCGTTCATCCCATTTCAGTGTTACAAGATGCGTTATTCTATTTTTAAACAATTTATTGCCGTTGTTATCGATGGCCTCACGCTTTTCTGTCCGAATCAGGTACGGAGCAACCTGTTCCTTTACAATAGATTTTGCATTTGGAAAGGCATCCTCATCAAGCAAGCGCACCAAACGCAGGAACGGCTCGGTTTTACCGTTATGCGGAGTTGCTGAAAGCAGCAACAAATAAGAGCTAGCCTGCGATAGCAAAAGGCCCAGCTTATGCCTCGCCACTTCACCGGAGGAACCGGCTACTCGGTGAGCCTCATCGATAATTATTAAATCCCATCCGCTGTTTATGATGGAATAGATTCTTTCCTCGTTGTATTTTTCAACTCTTTCATC
>CALLZZ010000527.1 GCA_937858235.1 uncultured Clostridia bacterium | reverse complement strand
GGAATCGAACCCACGTAGCCAGCTTGGAAGGCTGGAATTCTACCATTGAACTACACCCGCACACTCGATTGCCAGCCCGTGTATTCTATCACGCCCCCCCCCTGCATGTCAACACTTTTTTGCAATTGGAGGAAAATTTATCATTTTTTGTCCGATCAGTCCGTCAACTGACTGTCGCAATAGGCACAGCAGAGACTGCCTCCGTTTTTCTTTACCAAAGGGGGCAGATAGCGTTCTGCCTGGGTGATACAATTCGGGTTCTCACATAGAGGGTTGGTTCCGATTTCCACCGGTTCCGTTTTCCGATGACCCTGGCGCGCCAAATCCATCAGCAATGCCATACGGGCGTACATACCACAGCGGGCCTGTTCAAAATACATTGCCCGGGGATCGTCATCTACATCCAACGTGATCTCATCTACCCTTGGCAACGGATGCAGTACCATCATATCCTTTTTCGCGCGTTCCAGCTTCCGCTTGGTCAGCACATAAATCCCCTTGTTCCGTTCATACGCCAACGGGTCAATAAACCGTTCCCGTTGAATCCGCGTCATGTACAGCACATCAAGGCGAGGAATCACGGGTTCCAGCCCAGTTACCTCAGCAAACCAAAGGTGCTGTTCCTGCATAAATGCACGCACATAGTCCGGAATTGCCAGCTCACGGGGAGCAATCAAATAAAAACGCACGTTCTCGAATTTTGCTAACGCTTTAATCAGCGAGTGAACCGTACGCCCGTTTTTCAAATCGCCACAGATTCCGATGGAGACGCCGTCAATGGCACCGCGGAACCGTTGAACAGTCGTCAAATCTGCCAACGTCTGGGTTGGATGCATATGACCGCCATCCCCAGCATTGATTACCGGCACCTCGGAATAAAGGGACGCAGCTTTTGCCGCCCCCTCTTTGGGATTCCGCATGACAATCACATCAGCATAAGCAGATACCATTTTAATGGTATCCTTTAGCGATTCGCCTTTTGCAGTAGACGAGCTTTTGGGATCGTCAAATCCAAACACACTCCCGCCCAGCCGCAGCATTGCGGTCTGAAAAGAGAACTTGGTACGGGTAGACGGCTCAAAAAAAAGGTTCCCTTGAATCATTCCCTTACAGACATCCATATAGTCCTTGGTATGATCCATGATATCCTGGCAGCGGTTGTAGATCTCTTCCCACTCCCCTCGTGTCAGGTCGCCAAAATCAATCAAATGCCGAAAACTCACGTTCCCGTCCCCCTTTGCATTTGCTTTATTTTATCACACCTGTTCCACTTCCTCAAGTGGATTATATTACGGAGTTTTTCTGGATTTTTTTCTTTTTTCTGTATGTTTTTTTTCCTACTGTCCAAACTGATTATTGGTGATAAAATGAATTTAATCTGGTACCTTCTAATTTATAGCTTCATCGGTTTTTGCGCCGAGGTTCTTTATGCCCGCATAACTCACTCCAGAAAACAGGATCGCAAGTGTCAGCTTTTTCTTCCGCTTTGTCCTGTCTATGGGATTGGTGCAGCCGCCATTGTTCTGCTGCCGTCAGCAATCTCCAGTCGCCCGCTCCTGCTCTTCCTCTCTTCTGCGGTCATTGCTAGCACAGCGGAATACGGAATGAGTGTATTCTACGAAAAGGTTTGGGGCGTCTCTTTCTGGAATTATTCTGCACTGTCCGGCAACCTTCACGGCCGAATCTGCGTTCCTTTTTCTCTAATTTGGGGATTCCTCGGACTGATTCTGACCTATTTCATCCATCCGTTTCTATCTGGTATTGTAACCTTTTTCCCTTCCTTTTTAGCATTTCCCGCACTTCTGCTATTTTCAATCGACTTTCTTTTAACCACTCTTCTGCTTCGACAGAGTCACGATACCAACGATCTCATTTGGTATCGATAAAATGACGGCTTGCGTCTATCCGTTCCTCAGATTATAATTAGAACCAACCAAAGTAGAAAGCAAAACACATAAAAAACTGGGAGAGTCGAAAATGATTATTAAAAAATATGGAAATCATTCCCCTCAGCTTCACCCCTCTGTTCTGGTGGCTGAAAACGCCGCAATTATCGGTGATGTTACTATGGGTGAGAACGTAAATGTCTGGTACAGCGCAGTGGTGCGCGGCGACATGGCCTCTGTGACGGTCGGTGCCGGTACCAACATCCAAGACAACGCAGTCGTGCACTGTGATGCAGGTTCTCCGGTTCAAATCGGCAAAAATGTAGTAATCGGTCATGGCGCTATCGTTCACTCCTGCACCGTCGGTGACAACTGTATGCTCGGTATGGGTGCGATTCTGCTCTCTGGCTGCAAAATTGGCGAAGGAGCGATTGTCGGTGGCGGCGCAGTTGTCTCTGGTAACATGGAAGTCCCACCTCACACCCTGGCTGTGGGACTTCCGGCAAAAGTCACCAAACCAGTTTCCAAAGCGCAGCAGGAATACATGCGCCATGATGTAGAGCAGTATATCGAAACTGCAAAAAATGAACTGGATACCGTTGGAGAGGAATAAAATCACTCAAATTTGTCCATATTAGTACTGCCAATAACAAAAGGAGGCTATATATTATGGATAAGCTGAATCACAATATTAAGTGTAACGTCACCACCTGCCACCATCACGCTGGTCAGCAGGACTACTGCACTCTGAATACCATTCAGGTCGGCTGCTGTAACACCCCTAAACCTCAGGACTGCGACTGCACCAAGTGCGCTTCTTTCTGCACTGGCGGCTGCAACTGCTAACGCAATCCCTTCAAAAGCGTCTCGTGTGAGGCGCTTTTCTTATTTAAACAACTTTACACAAACTTCTTTTCTTTTGCAAGCCTCACGGATTGATTTTTGCATTCTACTATAGTAAAATACTTCTATATCGCAAAACAAGATTTTCCACTCCCACTTTCCTTGTGGCAGATCTGAATTTAGATTTCAATTCGACAACAAAGGAGCGTCTTGCAAATGATTTATACAACCGAAGTTACAAACATGTGCCCTGTAGCCAAAGGGGTCCATCATGGTCCGGCTCCCATTCCGGAGGAAGGGAAATGGGTTCAGGCAACGGAACTGAAGGATATTTCCGGTCTGCCCCCCAGCAGGGGGCCTGCAAGCTGACCCTGAACGTAAAGGACGGCGTAATTGAGGAAGCCCTTGTGGAGACCATCGGTTGCTCCGGCATGACCCATTCTGCCGCTATGGCTTCCGAAATTCTCATCGGTAAAACGCTGTTGGAAGCATTGAACTCCGATCTGGTTTGTGATGCCATTAACACAGCCATGCGAGAGCTGTTTCTCCAAATCGTATACGGTCGCACTCAGACCGCTTTTTCCGAGGGCGGACTGCCCATCGGCGCTTCCATGGAAGATCTGGGCAAGGGATTACGCAGTCAGGTAGGCACTATGTTTGCTACCCGCGCAAAAGGCCCCCGTTATCTGGAGCTGGCAGAAGGGTACGTCACTCGTCTGGCTCTCAACGAAGCAGGCGAAATCATCGGCTACGAATTTATCCATCTCGGCAAGATGATGGACTTCATCAAAAACGGCATGGCTCCTGCGGACGCTCTGGTGAAGGCAACTGGAAGATATGGTCAATTTGATGAAGCAGCTCGGTACACCGACCCGAGAAAGGAATAAGGTGATTTATTATGGCATTGTTTGAAAGCTACGAAAGACGCATTGATAAAATCAACGGTGTTCTGGCCGAATACGGTATTTCTTCCATTGATGAGTGTAAAGCAATTTGTACAAATCTCGGCTTTGATCCCTACCAAATTGTCAGAGAAATTCAGCCTATCTGCTTTGAAAACGCTTGCTGGTCCTACACCGTAGGTGCTGCGATCGCCGTCAAAAAGTGCGCGAAAACCGGTTCTGATGCCGCTGCTGCCATTGGCATCGGGCTGCAATCCTTCTGTATCCCCGGTTCTGTTGCAGAGGATCGAAAGGTCGGATTAGGGCATGGCTACTTGGGCGCAATGCTGCTGCGGGATGAGACCAAATGCTTCGCATTCTTGGCAGGTCATGAATCTTTCGCCGCCGCAGAAGGTGCAATCGGTATCGCTCATAATGCCAATAAGGCACGAAAAGAACCGCTTCGCGTCATTCTGAACGGTCTTGGCAAGGATGCTGCTCAGATCATTTCCCGTATCAATGGCTTTACTTATGTCCAAACCAAGTTTGACTACCACAGCAGCAAACTGAATATTGTAAAGGAAACACCCTACTCCAAAGGCGAACGGGCAGCCGTCAAGTGCTATGGTGCTGACGATGTTCGGGAGGGCGTTGCGATCATGCATCACGAAGGCGTTGATGTTTCTATTACCGGTAACTCTACCAATCCCACCCGATTCCAGCACCCGGTGGCTGGTACTTATAAGAAAGAGTGCATTAATCAGGGTAAAAAGTACTTCTCTGTTGCTTCCGGCGGTGGCACCGGGCGTACGCTGCATCCCGACAATATGGCTGCTGGCCCCGCTTCCTACGGCATGACCGATACCATGGGGCGGATGCACTCCGATGCGCAGTTTGCAGGCTCCTCCTCTGTCCCTGCCCATGTAGAAATGATGGGCTTCTTGGGCATGGGCAACAACCCTATGGTCGGCGCTACAGTCGCCGTTGCTGTTGCTGTGGAGCAAGCGCTGAACAAGTAAATCACTGATTAACAAATTTGAAAGCCTCTGCAAAACGAAAATTCGTTTTGCAGAGGCTTTTTCACTTTCCTTATATCCGATAAACATGATCCAATGGCCCAGACCCTGCCCCCAAATCAAGCATGGCCTTTAGCGCACCGGTTAGATAAGCTTTCGCATTTCCAATGCTCTCCGTAAGGGAGCATCCAGCAGCAAGGTTGCAAGCAATTGCTGAGGAAAGCGTGCACCCTGTACCATGGGTATTGGAATTATTGATCCGTTCAGATCGAAACCAATTTGTCGTTCCATTTTCGTACAAAAGGTCAATCGCATCATTTACAAGATGCCCGCCTTTGACTAAGATAGCACCCTGAAATCGCTTTGCTATCTTTTCAGCAGCACGAATCATATCTCCTTCGTCTTGAATCGAAAAACCGCATAAAGTCTCTGTTTCCGGAATATTCGGTGTAATGACTGTCCCCATGGGAAGCAACAGTTCAATCAACGCTTCCCGTGCTTCATCAGAGAGCAATTTGCAGCCACTGGTGGATACCATAACCGGATCCACAACAATGTTCGTTGCATCGTACTGTTTGAGCTTATCGACAATTACCTTAATGATCTCACTGTTGGCGACCATCCCGATTTTGACGGCATCCGGTCTGATGTCTTGAAAAATACAGTCAATCTGTTGTGCAACAAACTCAGGCGTAGCCTCTAGAATTCCGTATACTCCCATTGTATTTTGTGCAGTCAACGCAGTAATTGCGCTCATAGCATACATTTTGTGTGCCGTAATGGTTTTAATATCAGCCTGAATCCCTGCACCACCGCTGCAATCAGATCCGGCTATGGTAAGCACTTTTTTCATTCTAATACTTCCTTTGCTCCCATAAAGGTATCGAGATAGAAATCCGAAATGGCCCGCAGTTCGTCCGATTTCTTTTCCCCTGGATCGAATACTCCCACTACGGGAAATCCGGCAGTACGGGCTGTCCTTGCGGCATACAGCGCATCTTCAAATATAAATGTCTCAGCTTTCTGCGTAGCTAGGAATCTCAACGCTGCCTCGTAAATGTCCGGTTCATCCTTTCCATGTCCCACGGAGGTACAGGTGAAAATTTCTGCAAAGTAATCGGAAATTTTGTTACGCTTCAACGCAGCGCACACAAGATGGCGATCTGTGGCTGCGTTGAAGC
>CALLZZ010000526.1 GCA_937858235.1 uncultured Clostridia bacterium | reverse complement strand
ATGATGATATTAGCTGGCATACCAACGCTTCTGTAGTAGGCATCTACTTGAAAGGTAGACGCTGGCAATAAGGAGCACAGCGGCAGTATCGTGCACACCAGTAGGACACGAGCAACTGCTAGTCTTTTATTCGGTATGGTGCACTTCATTGCTTCTCCTGCGGCAAAGACATGTACGCCGGTTATGGCGGTATCAGACATTAACCACATAGCCGCTACCACAGTTTCAAGTCCCTTTACTTTGCCCTGAAAGGTAATTTGTTTGTCCAATGTAAAAAAAGGAACTTCAAGCCTTTCTGACAGCCCTGGGCCAAAGACGCCAATCACCGCCACCCCAATCGCAAGCATGGTAACCGTCAGTATCGTCAGCCACCAGACTATTCCTTTCTTATTACTCTTCCAGTTGACACGCCCCACCAAAAAGCTTGTCGGCACCGCAAACGCCATAACTGTTGACATCCGCAGCGTCCCCATCCCAGCTTCCTTCCATTTGATATCCGTCACTGGCCATATATTATATAGTTGTATCTGATTTGCTGCCATAACGAGTACTGCAATGAGTGTGATAGCAATTACCCAGAACAGAATTTTCCCCATGCGCACCAGGTCACCAAAATCATTCCATACGATGAGCAGGAGCAGCAAAACCAGTACTAGATTAAATATGGCCAAATCCGTTTCCGGATAGACTGCGGAAATGTAACGCTCGGCAGAAAATCGGAAATTCATTACAGTGAGCATAAGCAGCCACGCCACGTTGATCCAGCAACACAGTTTTCCCCACCTGTTTCCCAGAGCTGTTAGATACACGTCCCTCAGGCCACTGCCTTCCGGCATCCGCCCCAACGTTCGGAATAGGAAATAAAACAGTACTGCCAAAGGAATTACGGAAGGTATAACAAGGAGCCAGGCCGCTTTTCCCGCCGTTGCAATACGGACAGGAATCGCGTGAATCAGCGGGGACATCATGATCACAAAGACCAACACACCGTACTGTCGCCCGGATATTTTTTCTTCTCTCACCGTCACCCTTCCTTTCCGGATTGTTCTACTCCCCGGCTTACATCGTAGCTCCGTTCCACTGTCGCTTCTGTTTTGACACGGAAGTGAATGGTTTTGAGCCATTCTTCCCAATGCGCCTCAATTTCTTTCAATCTGCCAGGGTACTGCATCTCCAGCTCTCGCTCTAAGTGAAGAAAGTCACCATGGTTTTTCTCCTCCTTCAGCGCTGAAATCGCTTCTTTGGTAATAGCGGCCGCCAGCTTCTGTTCTATCTCATGGAGAACTGACTTCTTTCGGAATTCTACTGTCCCGTTCAGTTCTGCCAGATTTGCACGCACCTTGACTTCCGCTGTCATCCCCACCAGATTGTCATTCTCCCACTGTGCCTTCCATCGACAGGATGAACTGGTGATTTTCAGTCCCGCTACACCGCCATCTTTCAGCTTTACGTCCTGGTTAGGCGCTCCTCCCTCGTTGATGAGCACACACGCGCCGCGGCTGGCTTCTTCGTCCAACTGCTCCACCAATTTTGTTTCATGAAAAATGGCCATTCCTTTGACTCCGATGGTATACTCGCCATTTACCTTTTCCAATTCCAAAGTGGGCATCATTGCCAGCCCATTGTTATATTGATCCACCAGAAATTCCCGCACGGTACAGCGCCAAGCCCCTGACTTTAGCGGCATCTCCCGTCCAATCTCCTGAAGACGATCCGTAGCCGCTATGTCTTTTGTCGCTGCCTTAGTGATTAGATCCCCAGCCTTATCCTGATTCGCTAGGAAAATCAGCGTATCCATCCGCATCTCAAAGTCACGCTGCATATAGTCCAATAGCTGATCTACCCCCGCCTTTGCTGCTTCCTTTCCCACCACGCACTCGGTCACATGGCCGTATGTGACGTAACCATTGCCGCTTTTCTGAATCAGCTGGCAGGCAGAGGACACCGTCTGTGCCTCATCAGAAAGAATCAACGGCTTTCCACCGGAGCTTCCCTGCTTTACACCGCTGGACACAGTGACCTTCACCTTTTCATCCGGCGCTCCGTCAATGGCAATGGTACGCATCAATTCTACCTTGGAAATATCCTTAGCCTTGGGCAGAAAGCTGGACGTGCACCCTACCAGCAGCCCCGCTGTCAAAGCACAGCACAACGCCAACCATATTCGTCTCATTTCTGCCTCCGTTTCCCCTCCGGCCGCAAGGTCAAATCCCGCATCTTAATGGAGGGCATGGGACCTCTCATCACCCATTCGCTACCCTTCTGCTGCCAGGAGCCCGGCGAGAAGGGCGTCAAGTAGCTAACGCCAAAACTCTTCATTTTGGACAGTTGGAAAACCATTCCAATGATCACTGCCGTCAATCCAAACAGCCCGACAAAACTTGCGCCAATGGCGGCAATAACTCGCCAAATCCGCAGTCCGTTGGCAAAATCCAGATTGGGTATCGTAAATCCAGCCATTCCCGCCGCCGCTACCACGATAATTACTGCCGGAGAGACAATCTTTGCATCCACAGCTGCCTGTCCTACCACCAGTGCGCCGATAATAGACACACTCTGTCCGATGGTGTTCGGCATCCTCAGCCCAGCCTCTTGGAGCACTTCAAATGCAAACAGCATGATCAACACTTCAAATTGAGTGGAAAATGGCACATCCTGCTTACTAGCAATAATGGACAGAGCCAGCTGGGTTGGAATCATTTGCAGATGAAATGCAGTGATCGCAATATAGACCCCAGGCAGCAGTACTGAAACGATCATGCAGGCATAGCGCAGCAGGGTTAAGAGACTGGCACTAAGCCAGTGATTGCTCCGATCTTGCGGCGCACGCATGAACTGCTTGATGCCGCAGGGCAAGAGGCATCCCATGGGGATTCCGTCTACCAGGATCCCTACCCGGCCATCCATGAGTCCCCGGCAGAACCGATCTGGCCGCTCGGTAAATAGCACCTGAGGAAATACCGTACTCTTGCTGTCTACAATATATTCCTCAATATCTGCCACACTCAGCAGTGCGTCCACGTCCATCTGACTGATCCGTTCTTCCACCTGGTGAACCAGATCTGGGTTGGTAACTCCATCCACCCAGATCACATCTACCGCAGTGTCTGAGGTACGTCCCACCATGTGCTCTAAAATCTTCACCTTGGCCGACTTCAGCCTCCGTCGCACCAATGAGGTGCACGTCCGTACGCTCTCCACAAAGGAGTCCCGAGCACCTTTGTTTTCGGTCTCATTTTCCGGGCCTTCCACGCCGCGTTTTTCCTCGGTCTGCACTGAGCAGGTCAGTACGCCGTCCGACAGAAAGATCGCACAGCAGCCCTTTAGCATCGCTTCTACCGTATCGTCTACTGTCATCTGTATGGTCACATCCAGATTCCATACATTGCCCCCCAGCACCTTCCCCACCTGGGTCGTGCTGGCGGGAACTGGTCCCGTAATCAGGGGTCGCATTACATAATCGTTCAGTCGCTCAGACTTGACCATTCCGTCAATCCAGCAGATGGTTCCCTCGCCGCCCTCTGCCAGGGTAATCCTCCGGCTGGCAAAATCAACGCATTCTTCAAACACGCCTTCAATGGATTCCAGCTTCAGCGGCAGATCAAAAACCGGTTTTTTTTCCGCGTGATAGGGAACATATTCCTTACTGTATCGCATTCTTTTCCCCCCTTTCCTCCGGCTTAGTATGCCCATTTGTTCAAAACTTAAGCGCCGAGGCAGTTTTTCCGCCCCGGCGCTTTACTATACACGTTTATTCTTTTTGATATACCGTTCCATCCTTCTGAATGCCCGCATTCACCGAAATAGATTCCAACAGGTCGAACACTTCCTGTCCGTCTGCCAATTCCCTTGTTCTGCACCCGGACTGGAGGGCAGGCACAATCCCAGGTTTCAGCTTCCAATCTTCTTTGGTTCCGGTTACCGTCAGCTCCAGTAGGCAGGTGTTCAGTTCCTTCTCGTTAAACCAGAAGTTCCCCAGACTGTAGAACACCGGAACATCTTTATAATACTCAATTCCCTGCAAACAGTGGGAGTGGGTCCCCACGATGACATCTGCTCCCGCATCAATGTAAGTTCGGGCGGTGGAGCGCTGCACCTCCTCCAGCGTATAGCTATACTCGGTCCCCCAGTGGACACAGCACACCACCACGTCCGCATTCCGGTCGGCCTCTGCAATTTCCTCCTCAAAGAGTGTAGTATCGTAGCAGCGCAGTACGCCGGGGGTATTTTTTCCCGCCTCCGGCGTCATGACGTTTTTTTCCGCTCGGGTCGCGTTGACCAGCGCTATGGTGATGCCATCGATCTCATAGTACACCGGCTCCATGGCTTCTTTCTGGTTCCGGCCAGCACCCACATAGTCAATACCGGCGCCCTTGAGGGTATCTAAGGTATCCAAAAAGGCATCCGCTCCGTAGTCATAGATATGGTTGTTGGCCAACGTTACCACATCTACCCCCAGTGTATTCAAAATGGATACGTTTTCCGGGTCCCCTCGGAACGTGAATGCTTTTCCCGCCATGGGAGTGCCTCGCTTGGAGTAGGTGAACTCATTGTTGATACAGCATAGGTCTGCATCCACCATCCGTTGGATCAGACTAGGATCAATACAGTCAGAAATCTCTCCGCCATGGGAGTGGAGATAATCCATCACATACCAGGAATCATCTAAATTCATATCCCCGGCAAACTCCATGACGATCTCCGCTTTCTTCGGGGTCTCCTGAACCAAGGCAGAGGCAGCTGGCAACTCAGATGTGCGCTCTCCGCCCTTTTGACTGCCGCAGCCACAGGTCATCACCATCAATGCTATGACCAGCAGCAAAAAGGTACTTTGCTTTTTCATCTCTCTCTCCTATATAATATAGTATAGCCCCGCTATATCACACAGTACAGCGGGGCCAATAAAATAGTCGTCTCAGCAGAACTTTGCACCCGCTTCGATGGCGTCATCTAACATAATTAGGGTCAGTTTCTCGTTCTTTTCTGCGCTGAGCAGCATACCGCAGCTCTCCTGCCCCATCATTTTTCTAGGAGCCAAGTTGGTAACTGCTACTACAGTCTTACCCACTAACTCTTCCGGCTTGTAGTAGGCCGCAATACCGGATAGAATCTGACGGTCAGTGCCGGAGCCATCGTCCAGGATAAACTTCAGCAGTTTTTTGCTCTTCTTGACTGCCTCGCAGCTCTTCACCTTGCAGACGGTCATATCTACCTTTTCAAAGGCATCAAAGTCGATTTCGTCCTTAAACTCCACAGCTGGGTCTGCTGCAGCAGTCTTTGCAGCCGCTTCCATTTTCTCCAAGGTCTTCAATTCACTGTCCATGTCGATTCTGGGGAACAGGTTTTCACCCTTGGTAACGGTAACGGTCTCAGACAGCAATCCCCAAGTTCCTGCGTCTTCCCAGTCCGTTTTCTCCGCTCCAATCTGGGTGAAGATCTTTTGACAGGTATCAGGAATGAAGGGAGTCAGCAGGATGGCACAAATGCGCACTGCCTCCAGCAGGTTGTACAGCACCCGAGCCAGGCGGGGTTTATCTGCTTCGTCTTTCGCCAGTACCCAGGGTGCGTTTTCGTCAATATACTTGTTTGCTCGAGAGATCACCTCAAAAATGTCCACCAGAGCAGTCTGGAAGGTATATTCCTCCATGACCCTTTGGTATTTTTCCTTCAAACCCTCCGCCAGAGCCATCAGTTCGCCGTCCTTGGACTCGTCCGTCTGCTGCTCCGTCGGCAGGGTGCCGCCGAAGTACTTGACCACCATGGCAGTGGTACGGCTGACCAGGTTGCCCAAGTCGTTGGCCAGGTCGATATTGATCCGCTTAATGAGACTCTCATTGGAGAAGTTGCCGTCGCTGCCGAAGGGGAACTCCCGCAGCAGATAGTAACGCAGGGCGTCTACGCCGTAGCGCTCCGCCAGGACGATGGGATCGACCACATTGCCCTTGCTCTTGGACATCTTACCGCCGCCCAGTAGCAGCCAACCGTGACCGTAAACCTTTTTCGGCAGGGGCAGCTCCAGGCTCATCAGCATAGCAGGCCAGATGATGGAATGGAACCGAACAATCTCCTTACCGATGAAGTGAACGTCGCAAGGCCAGTACTTTTCGAAATCATCGTACTTGTCGTTGAGGTAACCCAGCGCGGTGATATAGTTGCTCAGGGCGTCTACCCAGACGTAGACCACATGACCTGGGTCGAAGGTGACAGGGATGCCCCAGGTGAAGCTGGTACGGCTGACGCACAGATCCTCCAGACCGGGCTTGACAAAGTTGTTGATCATTTCGTTTCGGCGGCTCTCGGGTTCCAGGAAGCCGGGGGCACCCAGCAGCTCTTCAATCTGCTTCTGGTACTTGGAGAGACGGAAGAAATACGCTTCCTCTTCTGCGTCCTGCACCTCCCGTCCACAGTCCGGACATTTGCCGTCTACCAGCTGGGAGTCAGTCCAGAAGGACTCGCAGGGTACGCAGTACTTCCCCTTATAGGCGCCCTTGTAGATGTCGCCCTTATCGTGCATCTTCTTAAAGATTTCCTGAATGCTCTTGACGTGGTAATCGTCGGTGGTGCGGATAAAGCGGTCGTTGGAGATGTTCATCAGCTTCCACAGATCACGGATTCCGCCTTTGGCATCCACAATATTGTCTACAAACTGCTGGGGCGTGATGCCGGCTTCCTTGGCCTTCTGCTCAATCTTCAGGCCGTGCTCATCGGTACCGGTGAGAAACAGCACGTCGTAGCCGCACATCCGCTTGTACCGCGCCATCACGTCGGTGGCTACGGTGCAGTAGGTGTGACCAATGTGCAGTTTGTCGGATGGATAATAAATGGGGGTCGTGATATAAAACTTTTCCTTTGCTGCCATATTGCAGTTTCCTCCTTCGTCGGCCCCGCCGAATGGAAGCGGAACCACATTCATATTTTATTATAGACTGCTTACGGCGTTTTGGCAAGGGACGCACTTTTCTTCCTGTGTGCCATCCTCGCCCTCCTTTTCCACAATGGTCTGTTGCCTGAGCAGCTAACACGCTCCCATGGAGCACTTTCCCATTCCTGCACTACACGCCCATCGAAGTGTTTTGTATTTTTCTTTTTGCGTGTCATAGTCTCCTTTGTTATATTTCCAATTTCTATATAGCACTATGCGCTCTGTCAAGTAGTGGCATTCAGGGGTGGCGAAAAAGGAAAAAATCACAGCGTTGCCAAAGGATACTGACGTATGAAACGGGCAGGTGGAGGCATAAAACAGAGGTGGGAGAAATGCTCCCGCCTCTGCTTCTTGGTCTGATTATGCGGCCAGCCCGAACCGCTCCATCCAGATATTCAGTTCAATGAGGTAGGCAATCATCTGCGGGCCTGCCATAAGCTGACCGAACCAGGGTCGTCCGTAATCCCCTGCGTCTTTCAGCAGCCCGTTATTCAGCGACTCCACGTCCACCAAACTGTGAAGCGGGGCGTTGGAGTCCGCCAGAATCCCCTGCAACCGCTCCCGCGCCAGCCGCTCAAAGAGGGGATTGTGCGTTTTGGGGTAGGGTGACTTGGGACGGTTGCGCACATCCTCTGGGAGAATCCCCTTTGCGGCATCCCGGAGCACCTGCTTCCGAATCCCATTCTTGCTCTT
>CALLZZ010000525.1 GCA_937858235.1 uncultured Clostridia bacterium | reverse complement strand
ATAGATACCGGCTCCCATCCGTGGAAGTAAGAGAGCCTTGTGTTTACACCTGTGATAACCTTAGTTTTATTAGTGTTATTTGCCATAATATTTAATCCTCCATAATTTCGTTAAATTCGTTTTTTGCATCTGCTACGTTCATAGCCGGTCTTTTATCCGAGTTGGGAACAAGAGTCGGCTTGCCCGGTGGTTTATAAATGAGGTCACCGAGAATTTCCTCAAATTTGGTTTTACCCATCAGTTTCTGCATCTCTGTCATAGGGATGAGGCTCTTACGGTAAATGTCCTTAAATCCGCTTGCCACAGCTTTTTCTGCGATGGCATCTTCATCTTTGTATTTGCGAACAGAGCGACCTTCCACAACCTTAAAACCATTCCACTCTTTGCCGTGATTCACAGCGGCGTCTGTGGCGTAGGCAGTTATTTCATTTGCCCATTTAGTAAGGTCGGGGAGAATGAACAGAATCTCTTCTATCTCATTATCAGTAAGTAACGGTGGCATCTTAAACTCTGTCTGTGCGAGTTTTAATTTTTCTTCGGCTCTTGCACGGCATCTGACTGCAGCTTTGCAGAAAGTACACCATTCACCCGGTATATATTCGCCCTCGCCGTTATAGGCTTTTACTGCCTTTGGTTTAAGTTCCTCTTCTGCCCAGCATTTAAGCTCCTCTACCGGTACAGTCCATGTGCTGACATTTTCTCTTCTTGGCTGGAAAATCGTCATTGACACTTCATCGATATCATAAAGGCTGTCATAGATTTCAAGGGCACCCAAGGCATACAGTTTCATCTGTGGATTGTCCACCGCATCAACAAGCACACCCATGCCATATTTAAAATCCACTATGTGAAGTCTGTCATCTGAGATGATTAAACAATCTCCAGTACCAAAGCCGTCTGGCACATAGCAGGAAAAATCAAGACGCTTTTCGATAAGAATGATAGGATCATTGCAGGACTGTTTTGCAAGCTCCACCTGTTCCATAACGAAATCAACATAGGCATCCGTACATTCTTCCATTTCATCTGAGTCATACTCTGATATAGGACGCTTGCTCCTTATATGGAGTGCCTTTTTCAGTTTGTGTTCCGAGAGTGCGTGTGCCGCTGTTCCTTCTTCTGCCGCAGTACCGCTCGTATCTTCAAACTCAAGTTCAAGCCTTGCTGACGGTAAACAATGAAGCCATCTGTGTGAAGATGATGCAGATAATATTGCATGATTACCCATTGCCAAGAACCTCCGCATCTTTCAAGATGTCAGCATAATAAGCCTTGTCAACGGCACTTAACTTGTCGGCACCATACTTCTGAATGAGTCCTCGCACTTCGGCAGTAAATCCAAGCTGGCTCTTTTCGGCAAGCACCATACGCACTTTTTCAAGTGGGATATCCGGCTCTTTTGCTGTTTCTGTCTTTGTGGCAGGCACTTCTTTGGGAGCAGAATCACTTTCTGTCATTGCATCACAAACTGCCTGTATGCTGTCTGCAAGACTTCGCATATCATTTACCACATCAAGCAGTAACTTTACTTTGCTCAAGGTCATTTCCTCCTTTCGTAGTCTCACAGATGGAGAGTTCCTCGACACTGTCTCCTGGGATCAGAATGGTTACACGTCGTTTATCTCCAAGGAGGAAACGTAGGATGCGCTCCCTAATGGTGACATTACGGCAAGTAACGATTCCGCCTGTCTGTGGCTCTTTTGAAACACTGATTTTAAGGTTGTGTTTCATGTCCTTCACCTCTTTCTAAAGGGCGATTTAATTTGTTGCCCTCTACCTGGTAGCCACGGGAGGAAATGAAATCTGACGGTTTAGAAAAAAATAATGCCCTCGGAAGTTTTTTGACCTCCAAGGGCATCATGATTAATTAGGAATTTTCAATTTCTGTCCGGCATAGATGATATTTGTAGTTAGACCGTTGAGTGCCTTAATCTCCGTATATCTTTCACCATTGCCAAGCTTTTCTTTAGCAATCTTCCAAAGTGAGTCACCCTTAACTACGGTATATATTTCATATGTCGGAGCAGATTTTCCTGAGTATATAATTTGTCCATCCTCATCAAAGACAGAGTATCCGGAGTTGGTATCTGCACAACGCTTGGCATTTTCCAACAACTTATATGCACCCTTTTGAGATTTGGTGTCATCCCAGCTTTTTCTCACCCTATATAAAATATCCTCCGCTTTAGGGGATGGTTTAATGGGATTCAGTGCATTCTTTACATCCGCTCGAAAGGTGTCCATACTCTTATCATGCTTAGGAAACCAGTGCATCACATCTGCATGATTGCTGGCAATACCCAGCTTGTGACCCTCACTGTGGCAGAGGATGTTCTTTTCGGTTAAACCATAGTTCTTGCAAAGATATACACAAAGTTCGACGGCCTCCCGGTACACCTTGTCAAAATAGGTGCTATCCAAAAGACCGTCCTCGCATATTTCAAAGCCTATATGGGTATCGTTGACCGAGCCTTTCGAGCCGGAGCCTCCATGCCAACCACGATGATTCCAAGGCAGAGTTTGATAAGTGGCGATGGTTCCATCCGCAAGCTTGCCGATGAAGGCATGAACACAAACTTGGCGGCCGTCTGGCTTATCTTGATTCCAGTGATTGTTGTATTGGTTTATACCAAGTAAGCCGTCATTCGGGCCAACATATCGCTTGAGCCATGGATTATTTGCCCCAGTAGAGTGCACCATAATTCCTTTGGGAGTTATGGTTTTACCTGCTTTATAGCAAGCGTTATTTGTAAGTATTAATTTTCGTAATCGCATTAATAAATCACCTCGCAAATTAAGGACTTGTATCTGTCGCAAGAGCGGTAGGATATAGATGGTAGGTAAATTTCAAATCGCAATAAGCACTTGATGATGTTCCGTCACTTCCCATACAGACGTACAGTCCATACCCGGCAGGTACCCTGGCTTGCCGCATTTGAATATGAATGTGCAGAGATTCAGCAGATGTATTTGACCCTACAGGTGTACTCCGTGAGATTCTGGTGAAAGTCTCCTCGTCATTGGAAATATAGAAGTCAAGCTCCTTTTCGCTTGTATCCGATTGGCGGCAAAGAGTTATCAAATGACAGTCATATGTCGCCGGATAAAGCAATCCACCCTGACCTCCAATGACTACACTGTTAATGGGCAATACCGTGTGCAAAGGCCCACGAACGCTGTTAGCTCCGCCCGAACCTGAAACGTTGCCCGACAAAATATATCTCAGGTAGCTTATCCTGGTAAATGGATTGATAGCTACTGTTGCGGTGGATGTCAGATTTATTGCGGATGTTGCATTTTCTACTCTTTCCAGCATAAACAGGCTTTCACCCGGAGCTACGGTAGCGTCTCCGATGGAAAATCTCTGACTCGTCCAATAGGCGGTGCAAGTAGGATTTGGGTCTGTACCTACCCCATAGGCAATGTTCGTTTCATCCTCGACGCCCCTTATGGCTTCGGCAAATTTCTTGACCGTATTGCGAAGGGTACCTTGGATTAACACCTGCACATTGTTTGCGGAAGGACTGCCCAAGGCAGTGACGAAGGTATATGTTACCGTACCGACCACTACGTTATTGCCATTTGATACGCTGCTAAACGTGATGGACGCTCTTCGGCTGGTCATGTCCGGTGCAGAAGCAGTTTCAATTGGATGCAAATGGTTGAGAAGAATTCCTGTCCTCATATACAGCGTGTCACGCATATTCTCAATTAAGCCGTATGTGGTGTCCAGCAGGTTGTAGCTGTCATTTACCTGACTATTTGTTGTGTTTAACAGTTCGTAGTTATCTCCGATCAGCCCATGGGTATCGTTTAGTTGGTTGTGCGTGGTATTCAGCAATGCATAATTGTCATTTAGCAGGTTATAAGTGAGATTTAGCAAGTTGTTTATCTCATCAATATCCAATTCCGCTAAGGCTGAAAGCACTCGATTGAGCCATTCCTGGGCAGGGGGCTCGGGTGGCTCGGCTATATCATCAACAAGAGCCTCCTCAACGATGGTTAGTATTCGGACGCTTTTTCCGACCACATCTCCATGAGTAACCCTTATCTCCAACTGCCCAACACCGACAAGCAACGTGTCTGTTGCGTTGGGTGACCATGTTAGAACGCCATCAGCGTAGGTTGTGACCACCGGATAAGCAATGCCATCCGGTCTTTTGTATATGGCATTTAGAGCAGTTTCGGGGTAGCTACCATCTAATAGGCTCGAAACATCAAATTCAAGGCGGCGAAAATTATGCTCTCCGCGCCTGCCGATAAACACTGTCACAGCTTTTGCTAAATCAATCATATTCCATCACCCGACTTAGGAGGTTCCTCATCACGTCCATGTAGCTGTTTTAGAACCTCTTTTAATTTTTCTGGGATGGGCAGTCCGATATGTCCGGCATTCTCTAAAATAGAAACACCTTCATTACTTAAGTAGAAGAAGATTACTGCCGTTCGAAGTACACCACCGTTTTCACCGGCACTACCCAGTATCTGCGTATCAAGAATATGGGCAACCCCCACCATCGTAAAGATAAGTACCTTTTTGAAAATACCTTTAGCACCGATTTCACTGGATAGCTTTTTATCAATAATTGCGCATAGAACACCTGTCAGATAATCTATAACAACAAAAGCAATCAGTGCATAGAGAAAACCGTCATAGCCACCTAGAAACCATCCGAGAAATCCGCCAACAGCGGCAAAGGCTAACTGTATCCAGTTCCATATCTCTTTCATTAAAAACACCTCCATTAAGTTGAATTTGTGCATTGAAAAGCGCCCCTGCAAATGGCAAGAGCGCTGAATTATATTTTTGACTTTTATAACATGGAAATAAGGTTGTGCATTTGTTCCATGACATCTGCCCTCGGCCGCCCCATTCCAATAGGTAGCCATGTAAAGGCCGGTATGTCGAATGTCCCGGAAGCATCAAAATCATTTATTACCAAAATAACAGAATCAATAGCTTTGCGGATTTCAGTAACATGGGATGGCCAATTTTTTATAGTGGTTTTTCCTGCAATGATTTCCTCCTTCCAAGATACAGGGGAAAGGGTGTAGTAGCTACGCACTTTATTTACAGCAGTACGGAGGGTCTGAATATGCGTTGCCTTAGCATGAGTCACATTAGCCGTGATGATTTCAAAAGGCATTTCTAATACCGTGAAGGTACGAATAACTTCTGCACTTGCTGACTCTATGTCACTGTCAAGGCAACGGAAAGTAACCGTATGATTTCCTGCTAAAAGAGGTTCAGCTTGATAAACCGTCTTAACACCGTTACCCAGATAACCACTTGTAGAAAATCTCTCGGGATTGTCCACGCTGTTATACCATGGACCGGAATCAATCTTGACTTCCACAATCTGTGTTTGTCCATCCGGTTCTATGCCCGTTGTAATCATGAACCGCGGCGTAGTGTTATAAGTAGATTTACCTGACATCAGACAGCTGATTATCGGTGTGGCAGGCGGACTGTTTTTCTTTACTGCATTACTGACCACAAAAGTTGAAACCGCATCAAGCACATCTGTAACACTGATTCGATAACGGGTATACGTACCGGCTATTTGTGAGCCATTCACCTCTATGGTACCAGAAGCAGCACTTGAGACGATAGTAGTCAGTGCTTCATATGCCGACCAATTTACTCCGTCTGTCGATGTTGCCTGTTGTATGACATACTGCTTAATAGCACTGGTTCCTGGTATTGTTCCACTCCATGATAAGGTTATCTTTCTGACCTCATATATAGGAGGAGTGGCAGTAAAAGTTGTCGGTGGTATCGGCAGTGTATTTCTTCTAACAGTGTTGCTGGAAACAGTCCAGTCGGAGTAGAAACTCTCCCCGGCTGCACCTCGTGTTCTTACCCGGAATCGGCGATAATTCCCGCGTGTAGTTGGCGGGCTGACTATTAGACTGCCGCTCGTCGCTGAAGTGAACACTGCAGTTAACGCTGTCCATGTTCCCCAGGTGCTGTTATCTGCCGAATCGCTATACTGTATCTCATAGGATGTAATCGCATTTCCCGCACCACCGGAAGCACCGCTCCATGAGAGGGCAACATTTCCTTCGGCCAGCGTTGCGCTTACGGAGCAAGCGGTCGGAGCTACGCAAGCAGTGATATCACAGTAAATGCTGTTACTGATCTTCTCTGAAGAGTAAACATCGAGATTATCTATTGTCCAAATGCCAAATTGAGTATACGTGCCTGGAATTCTTGATACATTGGGGTTGTAACTGCCGCCACTGGCTGGCAAAATCAGAGTGGTCAGAACATTCCACGAACTCCAGGTGCTGTTATCAGTAGATGTTCTACTTGCAATCTGGTAACCCTTGATAGCACTGGTTCCACCGGAAGCCCCACTCCATGTCAGCGTAATGGTCTCATCGCTGTAGTTTGAGGGAGAAGCGACTGCAGTGGTGGCAGGGCTTGGCACCGTATTTCTGCGAACAGAGTTTGATGATACTTTCCAAGCGGAATAATAGCTTGCTCCTGCTGTGCCGCGTGTTCGCACCTGAAACCGGCGGTAGTGGCCTCGCGTTGAAGGAGGAGCAACCGACACGCTTCCGCTTGTGGCAGTAGTGGTTACCGTAGTCAGTGCTGACCATGCTCCCCAGTTGATGTTATCGGCTGAATCACTGTACTGTATTTCGTAGGATGAAATTGTATTATTTATGCCGCCGGATGCGCCACTCCATGATAGTGTGACATTACCTTCCGAGAGAGTCGCATTCACTGAGCAGGAAGTAGGTGCGCTGCAAGCGGTTGTTCTGCTTGCCCAGTTTATGGTCAGTACAATTTGGCTTAAGTCGTCTCTGGCGCGAAAGCCCATGTAATTCAGGGTACTTGAGCCTGCATCCATGAATAGGCAGTTGCTGGCACCGCTACCGATAGAATCTATAAGTGCGGTGGAAATGGCAATATCTTTCGCACCTTGCCCAGCGGAAACGGTGTAATTGTATCCACCAGTGACCTTCGTTGGTCTGCTCCCGGATACACTCGTTCCTGAACTTGGAGACGGCATGCCTGATGCATTTCCGGCATACAACGTCATGGTTCTGGCGGAACCCCAGTCACCAGCAGCTATCCTGACAAGGTGAATGCTGGCCGATGTAGGATAAAAGTTGGCATAGGTACTCCGAATACTGGCGAGGTCAAACAGCATAGCACCCACGTTCTCATAATTGTTAGCATCAGGATAAACCCCTTGCCGAACATAATCGGTTACGCCTGCTATCCAGCTCCCGTTACGCCATGTACAAGCATTTGTTGCCTGATAAGTTGCCATAAGAATTCACCTCACTCATACACCGCCGAAACCAGCGAATTTACCAAACCACAAAGGTCAGTATTTAGACGGGTATCAGTAATATTATTTGTGACTATCGACGTTGCAGCCGTTGGCACAAGTACATCTGCAATCCCAAGTTCATAAATATCGCTGGTTCTTGTCAATTCTGGTGCCACAGGTGTAGTAGCCGGGATTCCGTCAACAACTGCAATCTTAATGCTTCGGTTGATTTGGTTTAACCGAATAACAATTCGGTCAATACGAGGATTGCTTCCGTTTGCCGTAGTAAGTGGTATGTTCAGAGTATCCGTGTTTTCATACCTATATCCATTAATCCATGCACTGCCTGCTGCAACTCTCACCGCTAATCCAATTGCAGGAGAAACCTGCAGGTTTGTTGGTGTAGCATAAAATACGCCATTAGATACAAGACTCCCGAAGTATTCGGCGAAGTCCGTTGCATCATAGACTCTATCTCCATCGGATGAGTTGAAAAATCCGCTTTTCTCCATATTGCTTTCCCTCCCTTTAAGCTCTCGCATAAGAGCAAGATATAAGGTAAAAACCTGTAGGCAGTGTGGAAGAAGCCGCGTTTGCTACCACACCGCTTGTATTAATTGTAATCGGCATACTGGTACCACTGCCACCCACCGCAGTTGCCACAGCTCGTACCGTCGAGTAAGGGTAAAAGTTCGCATTTGTCATTGTTAGAATCGTGCCGCCGGAAGCGACTCCCGAAGCACCCACATTGATCTGCATTCCAATTGTAACAACACCCTTATTTACAAATGACATATTTGAACCCATGGTTACACCACTTCCGAGCGAATAGGTGAGTGAGGTATTAGCTTCTTGAGCCATTTTTGCGGTAGTCACAGCACCGTTTGCAATCCTTGCCGTAGTTATTGATTCATTATTGATGTTGAGCCAGTTAGCCTGACCAGCCGGGTTATTGAACACGAAAACTGAAATCACATAAAATGTCATGGTATTACGGGATATAAAGAAACCCATTGCACGTTGATAGCCATTTCCCGTATTGTCTCCATTGTGCTTTACCAGAAAGACATGGCCGTCATCACTTGGCTGGTCGCTGAATTTGTTACCGTTATACGAAGTGAAGTAAAAGGCGTCTCCGGGCACCATATTATGCAGAGCATATTGACCGACCGATACAGTACCTGCACCTACGTTTATTTCAAGTGCGGGGATCTTTCCAAACAGGTTGTTGATGGTATCTGCAAAATTATCACCCTTAATTTTAGGATTTACTACCATCAAATCCCCTAAGGTTTCCTCTACAGTACTAAGCGACCCTTCCACTTCACCTAATGTTCCCTCCACATCACTCAGCGCTTCTTCCACGATGCCCAGGGCTTCCGTCACTTCGGATATACCGGTCGGGGCAGAAATTGCTGTTTTAACTTGGCTCATGTCCGAGCGAATTCTTTGTGCAATTGTTAGCTCAGCCTTTCCAAAAATCACACTAATGCTCTGACCGTCAGCATCATAGGTTTCTTCAACCTCAGTGATACGCGTAGTCATAGACACGCCCCATGCCTTAGATATAACTTTGACGGTCTGCCCAAGGTCGAAGTCTGTCTTGTATGTCAGATTTCCGTGAGGATTAACCGAAGTGTCGAAGGTATAACGAATTGCCTGGTCATTCAGTTTGCTCTGACCACGGAAAATCAGTGTATCAATGTAATCTGCTCCGAAATCATCAGCACGCAGATCCTTTGCATCAACAAAAATTTCATGTCGTGCCTCTCCGGAGCCACTTGCAATGGCTACAAATGTCCGGTCTGCACCTTCACCTTCGCCTCCGACAAGAGCGGTGTTTGCATAGTCAGCGGCACTTATAGTGTAAATTTGTTCAGTTAGGTTCTCGTACTCTTTGGAGAACACTGCCTGTGACTCTGAACCCATATAAAGCTTTACGGTAAAAATTCCTGTTGCAGGAGTGAACACAGTCTTGATGCCAACTTCTGAAGCCTCACACAATTCTGTCACCACATCCATCAGATTCCGATAAGATATCTGTGTACTAACGGGTATACCTAAGTTTGGAGACAAGAATGATATACCGGTGATTTGCCTCGCCGTATCAGTAGGGCTGATGAGATTATTATTTATCAGCTGTAGGGCGCAGGCGGAAAGGTCACCGGATAGCTTTTCTGTCTGCCATAAAATACGTCGGGCAAGAAATGATGTAGCAAATCGTCCACTTGCAGTGATGATTTCCTGCTCGGTTTGAGACAATTCCAAATGCTCAATAATCCCGGCTTCCTCATCGTCGTTCTTCCAAATGATATTTCCTTCTTTTAAGAGCGCAGTATTCTCCTGTGTTGCTATGGCTTTTAATTCAAATGAGCCACACTGTGAATACCTCCTGGTCCATCGCAGGTATTCGAAGGATTCCACGATACCTGCAAGCTCCCGATTTGAATTGTAGATAAACAGTTCCATCTTTACACCCCCAAAAACTGCGGACGAAAGTAAATACTAACCTCTAACAGTTCCATATTGACGGAAGCATCGTATCGCAGTGTGTTAAGGCCTGCGGAAAGTTGAAAGAATACTGAATCGGTGTCCAGCAATGAGAATGCATTTGTTACCACCGTTCCGTTGATGCTGACTACACGCTTACCCGAAAAATGGGTATAAACACGAAGTTCATCTCCGGCATTCATTGTAGTGAGTAGCCGAATGTATTCACCAGTATCAATCTTTAACAGTTCGGGGTTTGTAACAGTACCAAGTGCCCGGAACACAATTTCACATCCACAGGACACATCACCGATGTTTTCCACCGTAATGATTTGACTTGGCTGGCGCATTCCAAACTCCATACCGCTCATTGGTATCTCCAGTTCAAATTCAAGTAAAGGTATCCAAGATGCCAGTTCCTCTCTTACCTCATCCAATGTCTCGAAGAAAGGGGAGGGACAAAGCAGGCTTACAAAGAAATTCGGTATTCTTTGCCGAGTAGAAACACTAAATCCTGCCTCCTCTACAACACATGAGATTTTACGTTCCCTGTATTGAAGAGTCCCCAGTAGCTTAGGACTGAATATTTGAAGAAACCTCTGCCTTCGTTCATAAGCTTCACCAAGATTATCAGCAACAACAGTACCTTCAATTGTTATGTTTCGCATATCCAGTGTGGACGAAATATAAAAAGCACCGTCTTGATCCGGTGCCTTGAAAGTGTTGACGGTCTGACGTATGTTGCCAGTGCCATCTATCTTGGTAAGAAAGTACGGACGGCTTTGTTTAAGCGTGATGCTTTTGCCATCTGCATTTATATAAGTTAATTCCATTGGCCGTCCTCCTTTATATTTCAAGTGCCAGTTTACGGGACAGATTCTTAAATTCCCTTGCCAGTTCTTTTTCAGACAGAGCCTTTGGTGTCACCACAGAAAGATTTTGCGTGATACTTGTACCAGTAGCACCACCTTGCCCTGAACCTCTGTAATTCAAATCGAAGTTTGTGGGTATTGCATTTTGCATATCCCTTGAAACTGCTACCATTGCATCCTCAAAGCCCACACCGATGCCTTCGCCCATATTGTGGCCAATTCCGGCAAACAGAGCAGAGGGGGATTTGATACCAAAAAAGTTTTTAATCTTCGATACCACATTACCGAAAAATCCAGATATTTTATTCCATAGCCAAGCACCTGCGTCAGAAATACCATTCCACAACCCTTTAATCAAATTGCCACCCACTTGTGCCATTTGACCGATATAACCGGTAAAGGCTCTGACCAGTCCCGAGATGATCTGTGGAACTGCCTTAACAACCTCTACGATTATCCTTGGCAGGTTTGCAATCAAGGCAACAAACAACTGAACACCGGCCAGAATAATCTTATCTATGTTTCCAATGATGGCATTGACCAGT
>CALLZZ010000524.1 GCA_937858235.1 uncultured Clostridia bacterium | reverse complement strand
AATTTATTGTGTGTTCAATGGGGATTGGGGATACTCCCCAACAAGCAGATTTGGCCAAAATTCCGTAAGGAAATTTTGAGCAAAATCGCAAGGTGTGTACCACCTTGCCCTGCTTGCCATTATACTTTCTTGGTAATACCCATGTTGGGGTTTTGGTCATTTATCGTCCTGCCGTGACCAAGAGTATTTTCTTGATAAAAAGTACATATTATGGTATTCTGTTGGCATACAATTAGAGCAATAATTCATTACTATTCTGTTGTACTCTGAAAAAAACGGGGGTGAACACCATGGACAAGGTAAACAAAAAAACAATCAGCATGACAGCCCTGGTTGTTTTTCTGCTGCTCTTAGCCGGCTTACTCCGCCTGGTGATAGTAAATAGTGAGAATTATCTTATCAATGTTGTCTTTACTCTATTGGTCTTCACCATCTATATCAGCATGTTGTCCGTTTGGAGCATGTCTATTTGGCGGCGTGTGATGCACATTCACATCCGCGGATATCTTTTGGGGGTAGCCGGTTTAATGCTGTTTTGGATTTTCGTCCGCACCCTAAGAGACCCACATTTTAACTATATTGACCCTGTGAAGCGGTGGCTATGGTACTGCTACTATATCTCCTTGATTCTCATTCCTCTGCTGAGCTTTTTCGCAGCCCTCTGTTTAGGCAAACCAGAAAACTGGAGGCCCAGCAGGAGGTTCCAGCTACTGTTTATTCCTGCGGCAGTTCTGATTCTAGGGATATTAACCAATGACCTTCACCAGCTTGCCTTCAGCTTTCCATCAGGAATTGAAAAAGCGGATTCCCACTATATACATCATATACTGTATTATCTTGCCGTACTTTGGATTGCAGGTTTTTTCCTTGCTTTAATTTGGCTGCTTTTTAAAAAAAGTTATATTCCGCATACAAAAAGAAGGGTGTGGATGCCCTTGGCAGTCATTGAAATAGGGCTTATTTACACCGTTTTGTATGCCATTGACAGTTCCGAAACCGGATTTGGCTTTATTGAAGTTACAGCTATGCTCTGCACCTTGACCGCGGGGATTTGGGAAAGCTGTATCCAGAGCGGGCTACTCCTATCCAATAGTAAACATGAAGGATTTTTTGACGATTCTTCACTGGGAGCACAGATTGTGGACGAAAACGGTACTGTGTATTATGATTCAAAGCTTTCCAAACCCATTGCCCCTCATATATTTGCAGAGTTAAAAGAGGCGGGATCTTTAAAGCTCGACCCAAACACCCAGCTTCACGCTTCCCCTATCCAGGGCGGTTACATCATTTGGCGTGAGGACATATCCCGTATTTCCTTGCTCATTGGGGAGCTTGAAAACACAAAAACAGAACTGATGGATGATGTTGAGCTTGTGAAAAACGAGTTAAGTGTCAGGCAGCGGCGACTACGTGTAGATGAGCAAAACCGCCTGTACGACTTGACCGTACGGGAAATCTTGCCGCAGGTAGAAAAAATCAAACAATGTCTGGCTTTGGCACCACAGGTTGATGAACCGAAAAAATATAAGCTTCTTTGGAACATCAATGTTCTGGGTGCATATATTAAACGGCGCGTTAACCTGATCTTGATGGCGGTGGGGCAAGAAAACGTAACAGTAGGCGACCTCGCCCGCTGCCTGAAGGAATCCTTTGAAACCCTTGAGTCTGGTGGCGTAGCCACTGCCTTATCTATCGATACCACCTGTGACATTACTCCAAAACGCGCTGTGTTGTTATATGATTTCTTTGAAGCAGTCGTGGAGTCTGCTCTTTCAAGACTTCATAGCCTGTCTGTTATAGTGTCAGATAGAGGGAAAGTTATCATAATGTCCATAGAAATAAAAAGCGCCGTGGAGCAAGTATCTCTGCTGGATGAAAATTGGAAAAAGGAAGAACTAGCTTCTTCTGGCGGTCACATCCTTTGTAAAGCGATGGATGAAGGCATCTTTTCTATCGAAATGCATCTCCCGAAGGGAGGTGGGGGCCTGTGATATCTTTTTTGCAATGCAGTCCTATAAGCAGATCCATAATTGCTTCCCTGTTTCTTGCTGTTTTGACCGGTTTACTATTTTTGATTATATTCCGATGGACAAACAGACGTCGACCCCTTGACTGCCCCATTCCTTCACTTCTAATCCTAACCGTTGGATTAACTGCAGGTTGCCTGATGGATGGACAAAGCCGCCTTTCCAATGGTCTGACGGCTTCCTCAATCGGGCAGTGGGTCGGCAATCTTCCATGGATCCTTCATATTCTGCTTCTGTTTGCTTGTGTCCTTTACGGTGGTTTTGTAATTCGCCGGGAAAGGATGACAGCCAAAAATGAAATCACCCCGGCTTCCATAAGGGAGGCACTCGATAACCTGCCAAGCGGTCTTTGCTTTTCTGATGAAAATGGTATGCCCTTACTCACCAATCGCAGGATGTATCAGTTGGCAGAAGAAGCAACAGGGAGATTTTGTCGAAATGCAGAAGTAATGTGGCGGGAGCTTTCGGGGTTTGAAGGACAAAAGGGTATTGTGCGATTACATAACGAAGATTTTCCCACCTTTCACTGGAACGACGGCAAGATATGGCAATTTTCCAGAACGGAGCTGGCACTCCAAAACCGAAGCTACATTCAAACTACGGCGACGGACATCACAAGACTTTATAGGCTCACCGAGGAACTGGAAAAAAACAATGATACCTTGGATCAACAGTATAAGCGGCTTAAAAACATTATGGGCGAAATTGTTCGAATTACTCAAGAGGAAGAAATCCTCGCCTCTAAAGTAAAAATACACAAAGAATTGGGAGAGTGCCTGCTATCAGCTCGCCGACATCTTATGCTAAAGCAGCCTGGAAGAGACATTTCTGAGCTTTTCCAACAGTGGCAGGATGCTGTAAAATTTGTGGAAAGTGCATTGAAGGAAGAAAAGACCTCCGATTATGCCATGAAAGAACTGATGGAAGCAGCCGAAGCTTTAGGCTGTACAATCACCTTTGAAGGTGGTGCACAGGAGGATGCAGGAGGATATCCCATCTTGAAACATGCCATCAGGGAGGCAATGACCAACGCCATCCGCCATGCGGGAGCAAATGAGATGACGGTTCAAATGCATGTACAGGAAGATACATTATATGCAGTAATAAAAAATAATGGTAGCAGGCCGATTACCCCAATTTCTGAAGGAAGTGGCCTGTCCACTTTGAGAAGCAGGATTGAACGGGCAGGCGGAAATATGGAAATCCGCTGCAGTGACGGTGTGGAACTGCATATCCAAATACCGAGAAAGGGGGATTATGATGACACGAGTATTAATTGTAGATGATCAGCGGACCGCACGGGAAGTGATGGAAATTGCGGTCAAACAATCAAACAAATATTTCCTTGAAAGAACCATTGTGGATGCCGGAAATGCCTATCTTCATTGTATGAATGGAAAAGTTGACTTGATTTTAATGGATGTATACACACTGGATGGCGAAAATGGCATTGAAGCAGCGGCTAAAATCAAAAAAGATTTTCCCCGTATCAAAATCATTATCGTTACTTCCATGCCGGAGGAAAGCTTTATCCGAAAAGCGCGGGAAGCCGGCTGTGAAAGCTTTTGGTACAAAGATGTAGGTGTAGAAGATTTACTTTCGGTCATGGATAAAACCATGGCAGGAGAATCCGTCTATCCCGACGATGCCCCTGTAATCAAAATAGGGCTTGCCAAGAGTACGGATTTCACAAAAAGAGAACTGGATGTCCTGCGTGAATTGGTAAACGGCCGTTCCCAAAAAGATACAGCCGACATATTAGGTATAAAATATGACTCTGTAAGAACCCATCTAAAAAGCATTCTTGTAAAAACAGGATATGACACCCCCAGCCGCTTTATCGCCGAAGTATCCCATAAAAACTATATGATACCCGAATTTTATGAATCCTCACGGGAGGATGAAGATACAGAAAAGTAAACATCAAACTGCCCCCCACAGTCAATTTATGATTGCGGGGGTTTTTTCTGCAAAAGTCCATAAATAAATATTCCCGCTTCACCAATATTGGGGAGGCGGGAATCTTTATTATTTATTATACTGTTATATGTAGAGGTCTAATGATGATTGTATTCACCAAATATCGATTGAAAGAGGGGTGGGTGATTGAAAAAGATTATTGTCAGCATTCCCAATGCCTTGCTTGCGGGCGGTGTTGTCATGTACCTAAAAAAGAATCCGGATTTCAAGGTATATCGCGAGGACAATCCTTCTGGAATTGAGGATTTATGTATCGCCTCAAAGGCAGATGTGCTGCTGGCGGAGGTGCGGGAGCGACCTCCCCACACCCTCGATGAATGGAATATCCGGGTAAAAGAAATCAAAAAAAGTCTCCCCGACTGCAAAGTGGTTTATGTAGTTGATGAAAACAGCTCTCCCGAGCTGGCCGACCAAGTGGCACTTGCCCGCAGCAACAGACTCATCGACGCTTTCGTCTATGGCACGGTTTCGGGCGAATATGTGACTGCCCTCATCGGCAGTTTGTAAGGAGGTAAATGCACATTTGCACACAAGAGAACAGAATGGAAGTAAATATCCGCAAAAGGTAAAACAACAAATAAAAGGAGGAATTATAGTGAAAAAAAATAGAACTAAGCGCATACTAAGTATGCTGCTCACCCTATGCATGGTGCTGACGCTGGTGCCGATGACGGCATTTGCGGCAGAAACCTACACCCTTACCATTGTAAATGGAACCAAATCAGAGGGAGGAGAAACTTCCGTTGTCTGCGTGGCGGGGAGCGAATTCTACATTACTGCCAACGCAGCACCTGAAGGCAAGGTGTTTGATAAATGGGTATCAACCGTCGACGGAGCCCTTACTTCTCCAGGATACTTTACCACATGGTTTACGATGCCAGCACAGGACGTTACCGTTACAGCAACATATAAAAACGACCCGGAGACGGACACTGAGCTAAGTGATATAAAAGTTCATGCATCTAAAGGCGGCGGCTGGGAAAACCCTGCACTGACCCCCGCCTTTGACAGGGAAATCAGAAGCTACTCGTTAAATCTAACCGCAGAGTATTACTCGATTTACTTTTATCTCGGTAAACAAGCTACAGGACAAACGATAGCTGCAACCGTAGATGGAGTTGCACTTACAGGCTCATCGTCAGGCGGATTTCAAACAGAACCGCACACCCTTACCAAAGCTACGACAGTTTTCGTCTTTACCATAACAGCAAAAGATGGAAGCACAACCGGTACGTACACCGTTACGGTGAACCGTGGGAGCGGCATTACCCACGCTGTTACGGTAACAGGGGGCACCACAGCGACCCCAACCCCTGCCGAAGGCGATACTGTAACCATCACGGCAAACGAACCTGCTACAGGCAAGGTGTTTGACAAGTGGACGACATCGGATGGTG
>CALLZZ010000523.1 GCA_937858235.1 uncultured Clostridia bacterium | reverse complement strand
CTATGAAAAAGTCCGTTCGCCATCCTTTTGCAAGGATACTCTGGACGATTTTGGGCATGTAGATATATCAAGAGCCGTTGCATCTAAGTAAGGTGCAGCGGCTCAATTTCGTGGCAAGTCAGATTTGATTGTGTAGATGAACTTAGTCACTAATAGAGGGGTTTCTCATTTGGTTCGTTCAGAATATTCATGAAGTAAAATAGGCAATAATGCTTTGCTCCATTGATTTGATCAGAACAATCTTTTCCCATCTGAAATATCAATATCGAGCTCTTTTGCCACACTGTTTTGCTTAAATGGATTTATTTTTTCCACTACACCGTCACGTTTGAAAAGTGAGCCTGTATTCTTGAACCAAAAGGTTACATCTGCTGTTACGCATTGTTCACGGATATTAAGTACCCAATCATAATCGCACATACGGGCTTCTCGTCCTGTTTCGCCGCCAACGGTAACATGGTCTATGCCATCAAGATATGGTGTTAAATCTATCGCTTCTAAAAGTGGGGCGCAGGCAATAAAGCGCCGCTTTATCGGATAGGATAAAAAGAGCGGAAGCCTGTAATCGGCGAGTGTTTGATTTTCGGCAGTACAGCCAATATTCACATTGTCATAGCCTGTACCCCAATCAGACGGAAGCGATTGGGGGAAACGGTCAATTCGCTTTGTTAAAATCAAGAAATCAATATCTGTTCTTTCCTTGATGATAGCCCAAATGTCTTTACGCCACTCGTCTGCTTCTGGCAGGAAAAAGTCAGTCGCAAAACAGGTTGGAAGAATTTTGTTGCCTTTGATATTGTATTCTCCCTTTGCATTTTTCCTTGCGGGCCAATCAAATTTATCTGTTTTTTGTATTGTGCTTTGACCATAGCGTTTTGCATACGGCCCATAAAAATAGCAATTTGTACAGCCATCACTTATCTTGTAACAGCCTGTCCATGGCTCCCAGTTCATAGTATTCCTCCTCTTGGATGGGTGAAGCCGATGATGGCAGAAACGCACCGCTTGTCAAGTGCAGCGTTTGAACGTCACCGTCTGTGCCTTCATGGAGATCTTATCCACCTCATAGCCGTAGACGGGCAGCTCCTTCTTGAAGGTTAAAAAGGCGTGGTCGATGGGAAAGCCCAGAATCTGTTCAATCTCGGCATAGGTCAGCGCGAAGCTGTTCTCCGTGCGTTGACCTATCGCCTTCCAAAGCGGCTCATATTTACTCATTGTCCGTCTCCTCCAATCTTGTTTGGAATAAAATAGCGGCTTTGGTTTACCAAAGCCGCCGTGTATCACATACTAAAGCCTAACGCATACTGTTTTACAACCTCAAGAGGGAACATTGTGCGTGTAGCAACTTCTTCTGCCGACATGCCTTGATTAAAAAAGCGTTTGATAACCGTGGTCATATCCTCTGCAATTTCTACAATGTGCTTGTCGGGGTCATATACCCGAATATCACGCTGCCCCCACGGGTATTCTTTGATTTCGTGTACCCACTGCAAACTGGATATGCTTTTTAGTTTGGCGTATACCTTGTCTAAATCTTCCACTTCAAAATAAACTTGAAAGTTGTGCGATTGCTCTTTCACGCTATCGACTGATATGCCAACGAGTTCGGCATATCCTTGTTGCAGAGAAAACCCCTCAAAGGTCACATGTACGCCAATATCCATTACCGCGTTTTGATGAAGCACCTTTTCATAAAAATGTTTCGATGCGGCTATATCCTTAACCGCTAAAAGACAACCTTGATATTTCATTTTTCAATCCCCCTTTGAGGATATTGTATCGTATATCTCTGTTCCGTCATAGTAAAAATCAGACATTGTTTTCAGATAGGCTTGAGGTGAAACACCGCTTATAGCCTTGAAATCTTTATCAAAATGGGCTTGGTCAAAATATCCGGCTTGTTGCGACAATGCCGCAAAGAAGCAAGGCGATGTTTGAATGTGCTTTAAGACATAGTTAAAGCGGGTTAGGCGTGCAAAATCCTTAATATTCATTCCAATTTGGGCAAGAAACAAGCGATTTAATTGTCGCTCACTGTAACCCGATTGCCGGGCGACTTCTTTCACTTGTACTTGTCCATGGCTATCAGAAATCACGGTAGACGCTAATAATAAAGCGTCGGAAATAACGTGCTTTTCCATACGCCTGTATAAAACCTCTTCACAAACATTTGCCAAATCTGTTGCGGTTTTAGACATTACAAAAGCCTGATGCAGCGAATAAAATAGCTCATAGTCAATATCCGCAAGCGAAAGGCGTTTATCAGCAAACTCAGCTTGGCTTTGGCGTGTGATTTGATACAAACCATAGGGCGAAAGCTGGATCAGCAGCAGGACATGATAACTGTTTGGTTCCATCCCTAACAAAACAGGTGTCAGGGATGCTCCCCATAGTTCAGCAATGACAGCGGTTCCATCAAAGGCAAGCGTCAATGTTCCGCAAGCGTTAGGCATAAGCGTATATTGTGCCATGAACGTATCATTTTCTGGAAACACGATATTGTAATATAGAATATATTTTCGTAGCCCTACATGTGAGGGAAACATATTGAATTGCTTGTCGTTTGTAGTAATCAAATCGTTCCCCCTTATTTTCAAAGTGACGTTTTCATTATGTTTATCCGCCGAATCCAAATCAAGCAAATATAAATACACCCTTTCAGGGCAATTTTTTCTTCACTGTCATTTCAAAATAGTTTTACTCAGTAAATATATGAAATAAGTTTACCATAGCAAAATAGAAGTTTCAATCAATTAAATATAGGCATTAGGGAGGAGTTCGGTGCTATGAAAATTAAAATCCGTTCACCGTCTTTATGCAAGCTTTGACTGGCAGGTGCTGGGGATGTGATGAAAACAGCTTAGGCTACTCCGATCAAGCGGGGCAGCCTAAGCCAGATTCAAGTATGCTTTCAATTGTGCACCTGATAAACGAAAGGGCAGCCATCACATTTCTACAGAATCCATTTCCTACGGATATTGTAACGACAGAAAGCAAATAAGCCTACACTGAATCCCACAAGAATCAAAACACACAGTATAGGCGACAGCATGCTTACGCCAAGAATGGCCCCGCCCAGTAGATCGGTTCCGTAGGTCAGCGGCAGCAGATAAGAAACGGGGCGCAGGAACACCGGCAGGCTGCTGATGGGGATAAACAGTCCGCACAAAAACAGCATGGGGAACCGGAAAAAGTTGGAGAAGGTCTGTGCCTCGAATACCTCCTTTGCCGAAACGGCGATCATCAGTCCCAAGAGCGTGGAGGTAACGGCAATCAGAAATACCGCCAGTAAAACGGCTCCCCAGTTGATTCCGGATAAATTGACAAAGAAGGCCGCAAACAGCACTGGGATAAAGGCGTTGAACAGTCCGAACAAGATCGCGCCGGAAAGCTTGGCCGCTACCATCGTACTTAGAGAGATCGGAGCCAGCAAAAGCCTGTCAAAGGAACGCCCTTTTCGCTCAAAAGTGATAGTGACGGCCAGCATGGAGGTGGTGCCAAACAGTACACTCATAGCCATGAGGCCCGGCAGCAACTCTCGAATGTTGGACAGATTCATCTCACCGGAGGAACGGATCAGCTGCATCAGCGTCCATGACAGCGGGAAAATGATTCCCCAGCTGATGTTGGGCGGTTTGAGGTAGTAATTGTGAATATCCTTTTTCAGAATGTTCCAGAAGGCAATCCACGTTTTCATTTCCCCATGCCCCCTTTTTCCTTTTCTTTTTTGAGCTTGGCGGCTTCAATTCCGGTGATTTTCACGAAAACATCCTCCAAGGTGGGCTTCAGTTCCTTTGCCTCGAACACGGAAATGCCTTTGCCGTCCATGTACTGCAGGACAGGAGAAAGCGGAATTCGCGTTTCAGAATAGAGGATTACCGCGTGGTCTGTGCCGATTTTGACTGTGCAATCTGGAAAACGTGCCTGCAATTCCTCCGTAAGATGTTCTGTGACCCGGTCAGCGGTAAGCCGGATGACATGACCGTGGGAAACGCCTTGCATAAGCTCCGGTACCGTGCCATTCGCCACAATTCTACCCCCCACAATGAAGGAAATTCGGTCGCAGATGCGCTCTGCATCCTCAATATAATGGGTGGTAAGAAAAATGGTAGTTCCGTTCTGTTTGAGATTCAAAAGAAGCTGGCGGATTTGCCGGGCGCTTTCCACGTCGATGCCCGTGGTAGGTTCATCCAGAAAGAGAATTCGCGGTGTGTGAATCATGCCGGCCGCAATGGTCAGCTTGCGGCGCATCCCTTTGGAATAGGCTTTAAACGGACGATTCCCAGCCTTGGTGAGATCAAACTGCTCCAAAAGCTCGCGGGCTCTTTTCTCCCGCTGTGCTTTTCGCATTCCATAGAGCGAACCGCAGAAGCAGAGGTTGTCAAAGCCGTCCATTTCATCATAGAGATTGCTCTCATCCGGGACGATACCCATAACGGCCTGGGCTTTTTTGACGTCTTTCACCGCGTCTACTCCGTCAATCATAACAGAACCGCCAGATGGCCTCGCAAGACCGATCATCATATTGATGGTGGTGGTTTTTCCCGCGCCGTTGGGTCCGAGAAAGCCAAAAATTTCTCCGCACCGGATGGAGAAGGAAATGCTATCCACCGCCGTAAAATCCCCGTAACGCTTACTCAGACCGGTGACAGTTACAATGTCCGTGGTGCTCATGGCCGCCCTCTCCCTTCGCAAAATCCTTGCCGTGACAGAATTCCTTGACTTCCTCACTGCAATTCTGCTTTTGCACATGGCAGCGTTCCTGCTCCGAGGAATGGCATCCGCCTTCTTCGGGCGTACAGGCTTCCCGCTCCACGGAAGCCAATTCTTCAATATCGGCGGCAAGAGCGTGAAGCACTTCTCGATTCACATCGTAGTGCATGAAATAGCCCTTCTTTTCACCGGTCAGAAGTCCTGCATCTCGCAGCACTTTCAAATGCTGGGAAATTGCGCCCTCGGAAAGCTCCAGTTTTCTTGCCAGCGCCCGGACACAGTAATTATGCCGGAGCAGCAGCGACAGTATTTTCATTCTGGTCTCATCGGCGATTGCCTTGAGTACAAGCGTTTTGTCCATTGTATTAGCTCCTTCCAAGATATAATTGATTTAGTAATTACTAAATCAATTATATCTAATACGTTTGATTTAGTCAACACTAAATTAGAGGTAGAAAAACAACCGCTTGAAATAAACATCATAATTTATAACTGGAGGAATGATTTTGTGAAAACCACCTATGCCGTTACCTTTTCCTATTTCTCCCCGGAGTATGGGGAATACAACGATCTAATCGTCAAGGCAGAGGCCGATAACCGCTACGAGGCGCGTGAGAAGTTGTGGCTGGAGATGGAAAACCACCCCGGACGGTATTTATTCGACCAGCCCGCAAAAGATATCCGGCTCTGCGGCGTCAACTGGCAGGGCTCCAGCCTCGATATGCAGGATTATTTTGATGCCATGGTCGAGAGTTGCAAGACCGAAATCAACTGTCTGAGCAGCGTAGACATTTCCAACGAACGAAGACGCAAGCTGCTGAATGAGGAACAAATGACAGAAAAAAGGCTGGACTGTCCGGTGAATGGAATCAGCTTCATCTCGTCGACTGTATTGTCAGGGATTTGTATCAGGCCCACGGCATCATCCCTCCGAGCATCCACACGGAGTTGTGCTATGCGCAGAAAATTGCTGACGACCTGTACCGGCAGAAGAAATATGATCTCGCTGGCGAATTGGACCAGCGCATGTAGGGGGTATCTCAATGGGGTGATGAAAAGCAGCTTATTCAGAATCTGTTCCGCGAGCAGTGCATGTATTTCAAGGATGATTATCACGGGTTGGAGAAGTACTTCGCTCGGGACGGCTGCTTTCCCGCCCGCACGGAAACCGAATATACGCCCGAGCAGGCTCAAGCTTACGCTCGGGGTATGGAAATGGGCGGCATATCCTGATGTACCGCCCATGAACGCACATGGGAGGTGAGCAACCAAAATGTTCATATGGGATTTTGTCCTTGGAACCGTCATGGATCAGATCATCGAATGGCTCTACGGACAGGTAGTCGGCTTTCTGGCCGACTTTTTTGCACAGATGGGAAACATGGGCGTGGAGCTGTTCGAGATGAGCTGGGTGCAGTCCATCGTCCTGTTTTTTTCCTATCTGGCTTGGGCGCTGT
>CALLZZ010000522.1 GCA_937858235.1 uncultured Clostridia bacterium | reverse complement strand
AGTTATCTTCGTACACTAGTCGCAGTTGACCGGGGGATTCCCTCAATCGGCGAAGCCGCTCCAGATCCAATTCCCTGTAAGCCATCGCTGCGTAGAAGTCTTTGATGAACGACTGAATGCCGACTGCTTTGACCTGCTCTATCAGGTAGATGGAATGAAGCGCCATTTCATTTAGCATGCGGGCGATATGCATAAGATAATGATACCCCTGCATCGCGTTCCAATCATGTGAAAAAATGTGTTCGTATTGGTACCCCTGATGCTTTTCTTTTAAAATATTATTCTCGTGTAACCAGCGTTTCCGAGCCGCCAAATTACAATGTTCATGCACATTTTTTCGGCTAATCGGATCACTAAAAATCCAGGCGTAACGAGCGGTTTTTAGCGCCACACAGCCTTCTTTATCAATCTCTTCCCAGCTTTCCTCGCACATCACGAAATGAACGGTCAGAGTCTTCAGTCGGGCCAGCCCATAATCATACTCGATCTCGTTGGCCCAGCGGAATACCTGCGTTCGCCCCCGCCATTCTTGCTCACAGCGGTATTCCCCTTTGGTATCCAGACGCATCAATCCGGTCGCTTCTCGCCAAACAGAAGACAGCAAGTTGTCTTTAAGCATGATCATAAACTTCCATTTGTTCTTAAAGCAGATCTCCATGACCGGCCCCTTGGCATACAGACCGTCCATCAGCAAGGTGAACGGGAGTCTCGGAAATTCTTGTTTTAGTCGTTTTGCCAACCGGTAAAAGGCCTTCAATTCACAGTCCTGTTTCCACTCGTCGTCGTTTTCGATGCACTCCAGTTCCACACTGTTCTCTAAAAATACGCTCATTAGGGGCAGGACCATACCGTTGGAAAAGAGTAAAACCGCTTCCAGGACATAGGCGTAATATTGGTGTTCACCGTCTTTGCCTCGTATCCTCCGCCGAAGATAGCGCTCATCCCAGCATTCATTCATCACATATTTTTGGGTCCCATCCACCGCTAGGAGGTAGCGCTTTTTATGTAGCAGGTTGTTAAACGTCTTCTTACGGATCAACCGTTTCAGCATGTCCAGGTAGAGCGTTTCGATTTGGCCTACATCTATCTTTTCCAGTAGGCGACACAGGGTTTCCTGGTGCGGCATATCCGCCAGTTCCGGAAAGACGGCCTGCAGATTTTCAAGTATTTGCGGCGTGGTCATTGTCCGATTCGTTTCCCGCCTTGAGGTCTTTTGAAACACAAACATCAAGATCCCGTAGAGCATCATCACTCTCATTTGATGTTTGGTTTTCTTGGGATTTCGCGGGTCGGGTATGCGCGCTAGTTTCTTCAGGAGCCCCGGCAACAGTTGGACATATATTTTTAACTGCTCTTCGGTTACCCGCTGGACGACCGCTTTCTCTTCGTCGACCGTTTTCAAGTCACTCTTACGGTTCGGAAGCGTAGCGGTGGGCGGATAGTGCTTCCCCTGCTTTTTTTGTTCTTCCCTCAATTCCCGTTGTGCTCTCCTGCGTTCATAGCGTTTCAAACCAGCCGGCATTGGGGGGACCGATTTATTCATGAGCCGTCTCCCCCTTTAAATAGGCGCGAAAATCGGCCACTAAAGGATAGACGTAGATATGTTTGCGGGTAAGGAGCCTTTTTGTGTGTCGGTCCATCCGACCGCGCCCGGCGGTTTCACCCAGCCGAATCCAGTTTGCCGCTTGATAGGAGAGCCCACGGTACTTTTCCGTGTCCACAAATGTTTCCAAAAGTACTGGGCTGTAACCATAACGCTCTTGCCAGTCACGGCGAATGCGCTTTACCGCTAAGGATAAGACTTTGCTGGCCAAGTTCTTTACGTGAACCCAGGGAAAGATGAGAAAACGGGTGTTGTTGAGTACCAAATTCAAACGGCGGCTACGGTCAACTTCAGTCCACCCGATCCATTCGTCACGCGCTGCCAGCGCCCAAGCCGACGCCGCAAATAAAAGACAACCCAGCTTCTGCCCGGCGCCCGAAACAATGAAGTAACGCTGGTTGGCGCCAAAAGGATGCTTGTAGCCTAAGGTATGATAGCGATGAACATACTCGTTCCAGAGCTCAAAGTCGGAACCCATTCTAACCGGCTCCAAAGAGATAGGCTCATAATCGGCGACAAACCCCTCAACCAGTAAAGCAGGCGCTGTGCGCGGCCCAAACCTGATCTCTTTTCTATTACCGCTCTTGTACTCTCGCTTGGCCGGAAGGGTAATAAAGTCTTGTCCTTCAAGTTTCTCCAAAAGCTGTAGGCATGAAATTTTCTTGTACTGACCGGTCGGCGTTACCCAATCCAAGTTCTCACAGAGGGTATTCGCTAGCTCGGCACGGCTCAGTTTCGGAAACATACGCGCTGTCTCCTGGATCTCAAGTAACTCCTGCAAAGTAAAATATCTTCCGCATATCAGGACCGGCTCATCAGTCTGCTTTTCCATAGTGTGGGCCCCTTTCCATTAAAATCCCACGCTATTGTCTCATACCTTCAAAAAGAAGTCCAGTCCCTTTTTGCGAAAAAATTTTTTCTTTAGACCCTCTAATTCTCCTTCCCGTATGGGTTTTTAAAGTCATGCGTCAGCTCTGGTAAAAGCGATATTATTAAAGCGGGCCCATTCAAATTTGATTGCAATACTTATAAAGTATATAATAACGGCGTTGAAATCCTTCTTTCCCCTAAAGAAACCATGCTCATGAAGTTTTTTATGACAAATCCCAACCAGGTGTTTACTAAAGAACAATTGTATCAGAACGTTTGGGGCGATATTATTATTGATGATAAAACGATAACGGTCTATATCTGGCACTTGCAGAACAAACTCGAGGTTGACCCCAAAAATCCTCAATATCTTAAAACGGTTTGGGGGATAGGGTATAATTTTTCCACA
>CALLZZ010000521.1 GCA_937858235.1 uncultured Clostridia bacterium | reverse complement strand
GAAGCTGTAAAATCAGGTGTTTCCCCACCAACAAGTGGGAAGCTGTAAAATCAGGGGGTGGGGTTTTCCCACCCCCTTTCTTTTATAGACGAATCGAAAGGATAATATGGAAAAAGTAAAAATATTCAGCGTGTCGGATCGTTACATAGCATATCTCCGGCAAGACGCTCGACTGAAAATCGTTTTTGACAACAAAGAGAATGTCCGTTCACACACGAGAAAATACTTAGGCGTTGTATTCCGTCATGACGAGTATAATTACTTCATTCCGTTTTCTTCGCCCAAAAACAGCGACTATATTCTGCAACCGGACGGGACAAACCAGATTCGCAAGAGCATTGTACCGATTGTACGTATGATAACAACCGATACGGCATCAGGGAAAGTGGAATTGAAAGGAACTTTGAAGCTAAGCAACATGATCCCTGTTCCTGACAGCGAACTTACTCCGTATTCCATTAACGATGAAAAAGACTTGAACTATCGAATGATTGTGGAAAAAGAATATGATTTCATAAAGTCCAATATTTCCACAATTTTGAAATATGCACAGGTCATATACAATCAGAAAACGAAAGCTGCCACATTATATGCTACCCAACCGGCACCGAATTACATCAAAAATACGGTTGATTTTCAATATGCCGAAGTACGTTGCCGCGCATTTCTCGCGGAACAGCTGAAAGCAAATAAGCAATCACCTGAAAATGCCGACACTCCCATCCAAAAAGAAAGTTTGATCGAACAACTCCATCGTCCAAACAACGCGCAACAACGCAGACCGCAACAACCAGCTGAAAAAGAGTCTGTACTTGCTCGGTTAAAGCAGCCGACAACACCCTCAACGCACACACCGAAACCAAAAAAACGGAGCAAAGATTTTGAACGATAAAAAACACGCTCATGGACTTCAAAATCCATGAGCGTGTTTGGCTATTCTAATCAGAGAAGATAAAGTCATTAAGCACAATTTCTTCCGCCCGGTTGTAAATGCTGTTCATCCGACCCACCCATTCCATTTGAGCGGACGCTTTTAGCTCTTCGGTCACGCCTTCCTGTTTTGCCATTGCTGGAATGAGGAGTTTCATGCGCTCGGTGCTGGCTTGGTCAATCTCTGCAATGTGTGCCCACAAGCTGCCATCCAGCACCATGCTTTCAAAAATGGTGCGATGATGCTCTTTCAGATACCGCTTTCTCATGCGGCCATACTTGCCGATGGGATGGGCCGGCGCATCCGGCGCGGCCAGATTGGGCAAATAATAATCTCCGGCTTTGGTATATGTCAGTTCCATTTGGGCCTCCTTTGTGGTTTGTGAATTACCGTTAGCAGGTGTGGAAACCGTGGATACGACTGGCATCGCCGCCTTTCGCACAACTGCTGTTTCATTCGCCACAAATGAGCCGCAGTCATGATGTAATTAGTGGTGGTGAAACCACCCTTTACAGATTACATCATGGTTTTGAATGCTGTTAGACTCACCTTGACTGCCATCATCTTGACTTAGCCTTGCATATAAAATTGTGTACTTATCATTTGCCATTTTTACGGCTCCTTTCTTTTGGCAAACTGAATACGATGGGTGCGGTAGAACCGCAACCACATCATACCCAAACGATTTGCCAAAGTCTACTGAATAGCTGAAACTATTCAGCCCTTTTCATTACATCCAAATTAATCAGCTTAATGATTTTTTCTGTGGGTGTAGCTGTTGCCACCGTTGGAAATACAGAAGTGACAAAGAAGGTTTGACCGTTTATCTTCATCTGCCGTTCGGTACGCATACCAGTGTCGTCAAAATATACTCCGGCATCACGATAAATAGGCATTACTTTTCCGTCCTGCTGCCTTGTTAACGGCAAGGTTTCACCATAAAATCCAGCATTTTTATTCATTGAATACCTCCTACATTTTCATCTCAAAATCATATCCGCTGTGGTCATCCTGCTTTTGACCAACGCCTTTTTTATGCTCCTTGACTGTGAGTCTTGTGGTGCTGTCCCTTACAGGAGTGGACTGACCAAGAGACTCCACAGACCTACCAAGGCTGATAATATTACCGCCAAGGGAAGCAAGCTGATGAATATCCAAAGGCAAACTGTCCCGTTTATGCTGGGTAGCTTCAGCTTGGGCAGAGAAAAATGTTTCTCTTTCTTGCTCCCAACCTGTGATAGTGTTCTGTTCATCTCCCACAATTTCTTGTCCAGTTTCTCCAAATCTGACTTGCTGGGTAGGCTGCTCATCTGGGTTTCGAGACTGTGGTTCTGCTGTTGCAAGGCTTTCAGCTGACTCTGCAAATCCTCTATCCCATCCCAAATGACGCTCTGATTGTAAAACAGATTGTCCAATTTCTCCTGTGTCAGAGGAGAAGGCGTGGGCATCGGCTCTTGGGGTGGCTGTGATTTGTTCCGCTGTTTGAGTTCTTCCAGCGACAATTTCCTGTCTGATTCGTAGCTCAAGTTCCATCCTCTCCTTTAAATATTTTGATTCGTGCAGGCGGTTATCTCGGCATTTCATGCCTTTGGGAGTGGTGTAGGTAATGCTTTTTCGGGTATCTGTCCACTTGACACCGTAGCCCTCAAATTCCATCAGCTGTATAAATTCGTCCTTGTTGCCTGCATATTTCATACACTCATCAATGGTATTGACCAGTCGCATTTTCCAGCTTTCACCCTTGGCTGCTGCGTGGTATTCTGAAACACTCATTGATTTTGTATGCTCATACTTTTGTTTCGGCTTGCAAATCTCGAAGCCATATTCTATACACAGCTTGTCATTTAACTGCCGAATGGGTTCTATCTCCGGGGTGCTGATGTGAAACTTTCTGCCGGAGTCAAAGGCAACCGAGTTGATAATAAAGTGAGAATGAATGTGGTCACGGTC
>CALLZZ010000520.1 GCA_937858235.1 uncultured Clostridia bacterium | reverse complement strand
CGCGTAGAACGTGATGCTGGCTCTGCCGTACACGCCGGAGTACACCTCGCTGCGGGAAAGAATCGGATTCAGGTCCGCGTCCACGATGCCCGGAGCGGTCGTTGCGTTCGCATTCACGAAGTAGGAGCCGCGGTAGGCCTCGTCGTCCGGACGCTCCGCGTCGCCGTCACGAAGCGGCGTCTTGATCGCGGACAGTGGGGGAACGGACTTGCTGTTGCCCTTGAGCTTGGCTTCGCCCTCCTTGTAGGCAGCCTCGATGGCGGCCTTGACCTTGGCGACCGTCACGGTGTCGGACTTCGGGATGATGAGGCTTACGCTGTATTTCGGCGTTCCGCCGTTGATGGACTTCGGCTCCCAGACGTTCGCGTAGGACCAGCGGGTGTTCGGGCCAGTGATAACCTTCATCGGATTGTGCATAGTTGTTTTACTCATGATTGTTTTCCTCCATAAAATCATTTTTTGCTGTATTCATCGCCGGACGCTTGTCGGAGTCCGGGACGAGTGTTGGTTTGCCCTGCGGCTTCTCGATGAAGCCTGACAGGAGTTCATTGAACCGGTTCTTTCCGAGGAGCTTCTGCATGGCAGTAATGCCGAGCAGCTTCTTCTCATACGGGTCGAATCCGGCGTCTTCGACCGTCTTGGCGACGGCGGTTTCATTGGCGTACTTGCGGACGGACCTGCCCTCTACGAGCTTGAAGCCGTGCCACTCCTTGCCGGAAAGCGCCTGCTGGAGCGCGTACTCCTTGATGTCGGACGCCCACGAGACCAGCTCGTCCACCTGGGAAAGGATGACCTCGATTTCCGCGTCGGAGAGCTCCGGCGGCAGCCTGAACTCATGCTGCGCGAGCTTCAGGTTCTCCTCGGCCCGTTTCCGGCAGATGGTCTTCGCCTTGCAGAACCGGCACCACGGGCCGCAGGAGAATTCTCCCTTGCCATCCCACGCCAGCTCCGCTGTAGGCTTCAGAACCTTGTCCGCCCATGCGAGCAGGTTCTTCTTGCTGATCTGCCATTCGCTGACGTTCTGCCGTCTCGGCTGGTAGATAGACATGGCGACCGAATCAATGTCGTAGATGTCGTCGAACAGCTCCAAGGCACCCAGCGAGTAGCATTTGAGCTGCGGATTGTCCTCCGCCGACACGGCGATGCCGGTGCCGTACTTCAGATCGATGATCCGGAGCGTGCCGTCAGCGATAATCAGCGCGTCGGATGTGCCGAAGCCCTGTCTCACCCAGCGGGAGTAGTCCACGCGCTGCTCGACCAGAACAACCGGATCAGAGCAGGCCTGCCTTGCGGCTTCGACCTTCTCCAGCACGTAGGCGACATAGCCGTCTGTTGCTTCCTCCATCTCCTCGTTGTAGAAGGCGAGGTCCTCGGTCGGGTCGCGTGCCGGGTAGCCGAGCGCCTTGCGGAGCTTGTACTCGGCGAGCGCATGAGCGCAGGTGCCTTCCAGTGCGTAGTCGCTTTCCTTGTCCTCGAATCCCTCGCTAAGCCTGACTGACGGCGGGCAGTGAATCCACCGGTCGGAGCTTGACGCGGAGAGGACCGCATGCTGTCTTTCAGAATTCATTGAGTCCCTCCACATCGAAGAGCAGGGCCTCGTAGTCCTTCGGATCGACAGCCGACAGCTTGCTCGCACCGTACTTGTGGAGCAGCTCGCGGATCTGCGTCGTATAGCCTGCGCGCGACCGTTCGGCGAGAACCTTCCTCACATCCTCCAGCTTCAGCTCCTTCTTCGGCTCAGGCTCGGCCTGCGTCTCTTCAGGCTGCGGAGCGGGTTCCTCGTCGTTGCCGGAGAACTGCTGGTAGAGCCAGTCGGCCGCGCTGTTAATAGCAGCGGCGGCATCGCGCAGTTCCTTGATGGTCTGATCCATTTCTGCCATTTTTGACATTCTCTTTGCCTCCTTCCAATGGTTGTCTGTCTGCGGCAAGGATCGAGAGGTTCCTTGCCAGTCTTGCGGATACATGGCTTATCGCGATAAGAACGGCGATAACCTCGGTGTCCGCAGGACTTCTGTTGCGTGTCTTGTTCATCACGTTTCCTCCAATCCGGAGCATCTGTT
>CALLZZ010000519.1 GCA_937858235.1 uncultured Clostridia bacterium | reverse complement strand
GATGTGTTTTTCCCACACCGGGCGGTCCGAGAAAGATGACGTTCTCTTTTCTTGCTTTCGTTTACCTTGCCGCTATCTTCATTTTGTCTAAATAGTGCAAGCTATCAGAGTTTTCAGAAACGCTCTAGTTTTTGATAATGTTAAAAGTGCTTGTCATACCCAAATTTGCAATTTTTCTATACATAATATTTATATAAAAAAGGGGGATATTATGGATTCTTATTATAAAGGATGGCTTGATTCCGGGGCTGCTTGGATGAAGGGATATCGAAAACAAGTGTTAAAAAAATACATATGTTTTATATTGCCCGCAGTCATTATTGTTCTGGCGGCCATTGCCGCTGGTGCAACAGCGGTGAATGATGGTTCTGTTGAAGATATTTTAGGCTCCGCGTTTGCGGGAGCACTGATGGGTGGAGTACTTTGTTGCGTGTTCCTGCTTTTCTTGCTGCCGGGACTCAGTCCGCAAAGAATGCGCCGAAATATCAATCGTGCCGTTAAGCTGCTACAGATGAGCGAAACCGAGCAGGAACAGCTTGGACGTGAAATGCTGGAGGCTCAAAAAAATCTTGACTACGTGTTGGATTATCAGGTCATCGGCCCAAACTCCAAGAAGACACCTGCAAGATTTCTTCTTTCCCACGGCTATGCCTGTCTATGGGGCGGCTACCCTCCGGTCATTTTAGTGCGCCTTTCCGATGTCTCAAAAATCCGTGCCGAAAAGGAACTAAAAACAGCGGTCACATATGGGGCAACAACAAACACTTACACCCGTTTTCATCTCCATACCATTGTTTTTTACTATAAAGATTTAGAACAGGATGGGGATAACGGCATGGGGTTTTTTGATGAAACGGTTCGCGACAAGGTGTTTAACATGCTTCAAACACAATATTTTGGCGCGGTTGACCCCTCAAAATAGATCTCTGCTGACAGGTGATTGATGTTAAAAGTATTTCGGATCCTGTCGAATAAAACATATGATATATGAAATCGGTACAATTCATTTTTGAAAGGAATTTTCATATGATAAATGATCGAGCGGTTGCACCGAGCGGTGAAAATCCTGAAAACAGTTCCTCGGTGTTTTTTCTGAATCCCAAACTGATAGCCAGCGCTGCCGCCGCAGTAAGACAGCGACAGGAAAATTTTCAGTCACTGATAGAACGCGCAGAAGGTAATGACTTGCAGGCGCAGCATGAATTGGCTCTGTGTTATTATATCGGTAACGGTACAAATCAGAATTATAAAAGTGCCGCTTATTGGTTTACCCACGCTGCCAATATGGGACATGCAGTAGCGCAATACCATCTCGGAGTCTGCTATGAAAACGGTTTAGGAGTAGAACAGGACGATGCAAAAGCGTTGGGGTGGTACCGTGAAGCGGCACAACAGGAATTTCCGCCGGCACAATGTGCTTGCGGTTGGTTTTTGGAATTGGGCAAGGGTGTAGAGCAAGATAAACAACAGTCCGAGCAGTTCTACCGCTTATCTGCTGAACAAGGCTATGCCCCAGCCCAGTGCAATTTGGGTTACCTATACTATCGGGGGATTGGCGTAGAGGAAAATAACGAAGAAGCGGTTCGCTGGTTTTCTGCGGCGGCGCAGCAGGGCAACGTTCGTGCAATGTTTCTGCTGGGTGTCTGCTATGAAAATGGCTTTGGTGTAGAGAAAAATACAGACAAAGCGGTTGGATTTTATGAAGAAGCCGCCCAGTATTCTTATCCCGATGCCCAGTATGCGTTAGGTGTTTGCTGCGAGCTTGGTAAGGGTGTGGAGCAGGATACGGAAAAGGCTTGCGAATATTATCGGTCCGCTGCCCAAAACGGTCAGCCTGCCGCGCAATACAGGCTTGGATTCTTTTATTACCAAGGAATATCCGTGGAGGAGAATAACGAGGAAGCGGTTCGTTGGTTTTCTGCGGCGGCGCAACAGGGCCATGCCCGTGCGGAATATTTTCTTGGGGAATGCTGCCGGTTCGGTTACGGCATCAAACAAGATGCAGAACAAGCTTTTATTTTCTATCAAAAAGCGGCAGATAAGGGGCTTTTGAGTGCACAATATATGTTGGGAGTATGTCATCAGCATGGAATTGGCACTCCGCAGAACAAAGCCAACGCCATTGAGGCTTATCGCATAGGAGCCAACCACGGCGACTCAGCATGCCAATACGGTCTTGGCATGCTGTTTTGTATGGGTGGGGATGAGGAAGTACGGTATGCGGTAAGCTGCTTTGAACAGGCAGCGGAGCAAGAGCACCGTTTAGCGCAATATGAGCTGGCAAGCTTTTACTGGTGCGGAAAGTGTGTGAAAAAGGATCGGCAGAGGGCGCTGGAGCTGTACCAGCGTTCTGCGGAGCAGGGTTATGGACTTTCCATGTTTGCATTAGGAGAGGCATACATGGAGCAGCAGGACTATGAACAAGCAGTCCTGTGGCTGGAGAAGTCTGTTGAAAAGAGGGAACCCAAGGCGTACCATCGGCTGGGAGCCTGCTATGAAAACGGCTATGGCGTGCAACAGGATGCCCGGCGTGCCGCAGAGCTTTTCTGTGCAGGCAGCCAGATGGGATATTTAGGAGCAAAAAAGGCTTTACAACGTATGGCGGAAAATGGATTTGCATTTGCACAGCTGCAAATGGGGATCGCATTATACCATGGGGACACCGACGAAGAGACGGAGAAGCAAGAAAATGCACAGGCCGCCATGTGGTTTCAGCGTGCGGCAGAACAGGGAGAAGCCGAAGCACAGTATCGGCTTGGACGTTTGCATTATGAAACCGGAAGAGCCGAAAACAGCTTGCAGATGGCGGTGCAATGGTTTGAAAAGGCTGCCGAGCAGAATCATCTGGACGGACTTCGGAATCTGGCATTCTGCTATGCTTTTGGTGATGGAGTGAAAAGCAGCAAAAGTAAATCAAAAGAACTTTACCTCCGCGCATTTCCAATTTGTCTGCAGCGAGCTGAGCAAGGGGATTCATCAGCCGTTGCATTAATGGCAAAATCTTATTGGCTTGGACAAGGCGTAAAACGCGATTATGCCTTGGCGGCATCATGGTTTGAAAAATCGGCGCAGTTTGGGGATGTGGAAGCTATGTGCCGTCTGGGCGAATTCTATGAACGCGGACAAGGCGTCCCAAAGGATATTGCGACGGCCTCCATGTGGTACCGTAAGGCTGCAAATAAAGGCAGTCCGTATGGATTGTATAAGCTGGCCTTCTTCTATGAAAAGGGCATAGGTGTGGAGCAGAATATTGAAAAATCCTACAAGCTTTACTGTAGGGCCGCCAATTGGGGCAGCGGTGATGCAGAGGAGGCTTTGGGTCGGAGGTTCGGCCACAAAACCCGGCGGCAGAGGCAGGAGGAGAGCGAGCAACAGGATAAAGGCTCTCATCTGCTGTCCGATGAGGAGGAGTACAGGGAATATAACCGTCAGCTTGACCGCTACAACTGGGACAACGGTTTTGCATTTCCGCAGTCGTTGCTGGAGGATATCGGCTGTGATCTTGCTCTTGCGCTTAAAATTTTTTATCTGGCAGACGGCTACAGCTATTTACAGCGTTTTTTAGAGCAAGAGCAGACCGGTCCCAAGCAGTGGCTTGAATTTGTGGAAGACCTGTACAAAAAAATTTCAGAGCGTCATTTTCCGGACACTGAAACCCTCTTCCCCGGAAAAGTGCATTCGTTTGCAATTCCCCTTTCTAAGGTGCAATGCTTCCGTTTGCGTAAGTCAAATGTTCCTGCAGTGTTTCTGGAGAATTTATAACAGTCAGGAGTTTTACGCATAGTTGAATTAAGATAAAGGATATAGTGGGAACTCCGAGCGCCTATTTATGATCACATGCCCTGTTATGCCTCAAAAGCAGTGCGTTAGCGCCACTTTACAAGTTGAACGTAAAGACAGCGCTATGGATAAAATAGAAAAAGGAGTGTAGATATGGACAAGCAACTTCACCCCCCGCCATACAAAAAATATATGAAGGGCTCTATAATAAAAGTTGGGGTAGGAACGAATAGCGCCTGAGAAAAAGAAT
>CALLZZ010000518.1 GCA_937858235.1 uncultured Clostridia bacterium | reverse complement strand
CGGAGCAGCCGCGCGGCCTCCGACTGAATGTCCTCTTTGGTCAGAGGCTGGGTCAACAGATATTCGCGCCGCGCCTGATTGATGAAAAGGTCTACCAGACCGGGATGCGCTCTATCTACGATAAATTCCAGGTTCCGATTATCCCCAAAGCCGTTCTCATCGTCAAAGACAGGGATCGTCCGCGCCCAATCCTTATTTCTGCGGTCAATGCGCCCATCCCAATCTTTTAATGTGAGATAAATAATTATCTGAGCAAAGCCTGAATTACAGTGTGATACCATTGGTTTTTACCACCTTTCTTAAATAATTTAGCGACATCTTATATAATGAAAACACGCCGTGTGCGAATAAAAAATAGGAGCGCTAAGTTATGAGTGTATACAACATCCCCAGAGGTTCCATGCAGAAATACATTGATAGTCTGCTGGAGCAACTTCGGTCAAAAGCATATTCTAAAGGTTCCATCACCAACTACCGTTTAATGTTGAAATCACTATGCAGATTCATGGAAACACATTGCGTTGATACTTATTCCTCTGCTGTTGGTAGGGCTTTTGTGGCAAGCGATGATCGAATCGTTACCTGTTCAAAAGCTTTTCCCGGAACGGTTATACGCAGATTTGAAGATCATATCCAAGGTAAGTGGCAGCTCAAAAGGACGAAAGAGCCGGTATTGCTGTCAGAACAGCATGAACATATTCTTGCGGAGTATCTTGCAAAGGCTGTTAGTGACGGCAACTCCGGCTCAACAGTCGGAAAGAAAAGGAAATTGTGCGGGAAATTTCTTAACTATTTGGAACAAATGTCATGTAGAGATATTTGCTGTACAAAGACAGAATTGATTTTCAAAGTGTATGCTCAGTTCGGTAGAAGTGATCGGTATGCAATAAAGCACTTTCTCAAATACCTATATAAAAACGGCAATATGCGCATAGGAATTCATGCCCTTTTACCGCACAGCCACCAACCGCAGCCATTGCCGACCGCATACTCAGAAGAAGAAATTCGTGAACTTGAAGATGCTGTTGAGACAAGTACAGAACTCGGCATCAGAGATTATTCTATAATTCTATTGGCCACGAGGTATGGTTTGCGGGCATGTGATATCGCCAAATTAAGGTTTAATGAAATCAATTTTGAAACCTACCACATTAAATTGATTCAGCAGAAAACAGGTGTTGTTTGGGAAAGAGAGTTGCTTCCTGAGGCTGGGGATGCTCTTCAAAATTACATTAGCCATGCCAGACCAGCGTCGGATTCCGATTATGTATTTTTGAGTACGCTGGCTCCGTGCCGAAGAATGACGGCTGAAGGTGTCAGTTCTTGTGTAAGGAGATATTTGCGCAAGGCCGATATTGACACTACAGGAAAAAAGAGCGGCGCTCATGCTATGCGCTCATCCTTTGCCAGCTCGATGATTAATAACGGCTACGATCCTGTTATCGTGAGGGAAATACTCGGTCATAAAGACCCGGAAGCCATTCGACATTACGCGCGCATTAATATTGGAAAGCTAAGGGAATGCGCTATTCCAGTGCCTGAACCTCAAGGCTTATTTGCCTCTTTTTTAGGATGGGAGGCGAAAAAATGATGTTTGCAAGTGTGTTTGCCAAAGAACTAAACGATTATTACGCGCTGCGTAAGGCATCTCAGAGCCAGAAAGGATTAGCAGCTGATTGTACAGACCTTGGCGGTTTCGATAGATATCTTGCTGAATCCGGCTTGTCCGAAAAAGTGTTTACCGAAGAAGCCCTCGCCGCATGGATTAACAGCTTGACGTGCAAAAGGAGCACCCTATCCTCCAAGATTGCAAGGATACGGGGCTTCATAAAATACCTGAACGCCATCGGGATAACTGCATTTTTGCCTGAATTGCCAAGGGCTGCACGGGATTTTGAGCCATATATTTATACGGACAACGAGGTCGATACTATTATTGCGGAAGCGGACAACACGCCAATGTCGTATATTACTCCCGGCTCCCGGATTCATTATTCTGAAGCTATGCTGATCAGAGTCCTGTATGGCTGCGGATTGCGGCTTGGCGAAGCGTTGGCACTTCAAATGAAAGATGTTGATTTTGAAGGTGGAATTCTCACACTGCTTCATACTAAAGGCAATGTGGAAAGGATCGTGCCGATGCATCCGACGCTCAACGAAATTCTACACAGATATTGTATGGCGATGGGGCTGATAGGCGATCCGGATGCATATGTTTTCCCCAGCATGACCAACGATTACGCTATAACCAAAGACTGTGCGCAGGGCAGATTTGAGCGTATTCTGAAAAGAGTTGCGATAGAGAAAAAGGGCAAAAAGCCGCATGAACGCGGTCCGTGCCTCCACTGCTTCCGTAATGTCTTTATTCTCAAGTCCATTATGCAGGCCGAGAAGTCAGGGGTTTCGATCAATGTACACAGCACATATCTTCCAACATATCTCGGGCACAAATCTATGCTGAATACAGATCGGTATATCCGTTTTAGAAATACACATTTTCCCGAAACGCTAATGGCGTTTGAAGAATTTACGGATGGCATATTCCCGGAGGTGTGTGATGAGTAAGCGCAGGAAAAATGCATTTCAGGAATTGCTTGAAAAATATTTTGAAGTTTTTCTCCCAGTATCTGCCCAGCGTAGCCAAAATACCATTGAATCCTACAAGTATGCGTTCAGGCTTTTATTCATGTACATGTATGAGAAAAAGGAGGTACCTGCTGATCGTATTACCTTTGAAATGCTGGATTTCAGCACACTGCTTGATTTTTTCACATGGCTAAACGCTACACGAAAAAACAGCAAAGCTACAGAAAAGCAGCGCCTTGCGGCATTTTCATCGTTTGCCGATTATGCACAGAACAGAGATTTTATTGCGGCAGCCTTATTCAAAAATGCTCTGAATAAGATTTCTGACAGCACCATAAACCGTATTCCCAAAACGACCAGAGCGGTATTTACGCGAGAGGAGGTTAAAGAGCTACTGGCATTACCCAATATTCACAGCGAGAGTGGCTACCGGGATCTTGTTATTTTGTCAGTTATGTATGCCAGTGCCATGAGAGCACAGGAGGTCTGCGATCTCACAATCAGGGACATTGCTTTCACCGACACTGGTCATGCAATGCTGACAATACACGGAAAAGGTTCAAAATGTCGTGTGGTTGGCATTGTCGGGAAGGTTTCTATGCTGCTGAAAAAGTATATTGAGCATCGTAGAATCTGTGATTCCCCTATGCGGCATGTGTTCTCCAGTCAGACAAATGAGCATATGACCTATTCGTGTATCCGAGAAATTTTCATCAAATATATTGATGAGGCGCACAAACTTCATCCGGATATGTTTCTGCGTGATAACTATTCGCCTCATTCTATGAGGCATACGTCGGCAACGCACAGACTTGAGGCTGGCGTACCGCTTGCCGTTTTGAAAGATGTTCTTGGTCATGAAAGCCTTCTTTCCACACAGGTGTACACGCAGTTATCTCCGCAAGCTATTGACCGTGCGCACAGAAAATGGAATGAACAGTGGTTCTCAAAAGAACCAGCAGTTTCCGAGAAGACAAATTACAAAGGAGGGTTGCCGTATTTTCTCAAGTAAACATTCAATAATTATCCGAGGAGCTTCCTATTCTTCCGCTTATTCAAGCGGGTCCGGGGAATCTCCTCGGATAACTTTTTATCTCACATTAAAGGATTTATGTTAGTTCTCACATAAATCCTTCTCGCGGACGGTGTTCGCAAGCACATAAAGAGTGCGGTCAAACCCAAACTCGGCAATGACCTGTTTTGCGGTGTCGCTGCCGAGACAATTATTGCGGTAGTTGTCCCGGATGGCATCGTCGATGGCATCCCGGCAGGCAATGTTCGCCTTGTGGGACGCACGGTAAATCTCCAGTTCATTATGCTCACGGGCGTAAGTCGCCGGATATTTGTAGACGGGTATCGTATTCATATGAAACCTCCTGATTTCAAAATCAAGTAATATGTGATAAAATCTTTAGAGTAAAGCGGGGTGAAAAAATGGCATACAG
>CALLZZ010000517.1 GCA_937858235.1 uncultured Clostridia bacterium | reverse complement strand
CCACTGGAGATGAACGCCTGATTTGAGCGGATGATTTTTAATCTTTTTTGTAGAAGGGCGTGACGTAACCGTCGGCGCGAAGCTTCAGGCCTTTCGCCCACGGCGGAGTCCTGCCCATCTGTTCACAGAGAACGTCAAGAGACATGCGAGGGTCTGCTTCGATAACCAGCTCATCGTGGATATGCATGACTATGGAGCAGTAGCGCAGGGTCTTCATGGAATAGCAGAGAATGTCGCGGGAGGTTGCCTGCACGATATTTTCCACGAATTTCGGCCCGTATGAATCGAGCCGCTCCCATTTTTTCGTGCTGCCGATGCCCTCATAGGTGATACACTCGCCGCCGAACTTGTTAGTTCCGACTTTCGGTTTCACATAGGCGAGGCTCCGTCCAGAGGGCAGCGTAATAAAGAACATCCCGGAGCGGCAGGAGAAGGTAAGTCCGTAGCTACTGGTTGTGTGTTTATACTTCACAGCCTCCATGACAGCACGGTCGACATCCCACCAGAATTTTACGATGTTGGGATTTGTCTGCCGCCATGCATCCACCAGCGGAGGAAGTTCATCTTCGGTTAAGCCCATCTCGATAGCTCCCATAGCTTTGAGGGCACCGACCGAGCCGCCGTAGCCGAGAGCCAATTCCGCGATCTTACCTTTTTGGCGCAGGTGGCCGTTGATGCCGTGCTTCTCGACCGGAACATGGAACATCTGACTGGCACTGGCACAGTAGATGTCGCCTCCGGTTTCAAAGATCTTTTGTCGCCACGTTTCACCGGCATACCATGCGATGACTCGTGCCTCGATGGCGCTGAAGTCGGAAACATAAAACTGTGTGCCGTCCTTCGGTATGAAGGCGGTGCGGATCAATTGAGAGAGCGTGTCCGGCACATCCTCATATAAGAGCTTTACGGCATCGAAGTCCCCGAATTTCACAAGAGCACGTGCATCGGCCAGATCCGGGAGATGATTTTGCGGGAGGTTTTGTAATTGTATAAGCCTGCCCGCCCAGCGCCCGGTACGGTTGGCTCCGTAAAATGCGAACATGCCGCGAGCCCTGCCGTCATCACAGACCGCTCGCTCCATCGTCTGGTATTTCTTGACGGAGGATTTGGCAAGCTGCTGTCTGAGCTCCAGAACGGTCTGAAGCTCTGGAGGAGCGGTTTTAATAAGCTCTGCCACGACTTTTTTCCCAAGGCTGTCAGTTTCGAGACCGTTGTCAGAGAGCCACTGTTTCATTTGCTGGACGGAGTTTGGATTATCAAGTGCTGTCATATCTTTCATGGCAGCAGTCAGTTCTGACCGGGAGCGTGAGTCCATTTCGATGGCTTCCTTTACAAGATCCATGTCGAGCCGGACACCTCTGTCGTTGATTTCCTGATCGATGTGATATTCATCCCAGACCTCCTCCGGTACAGGGAATTTGGCAAGACGATCTTTAATGCCGATCTCGGTTTCCACATCACGGATGTTATATTTTTTGAAGGCCTCCCACTTGTCCGGTGCATGGAAAGGGTGGTTCCTCGTGCGACCGCCATTGGCCTTTGTCGGAGCACAGGGCACGGAGAAGTATTTGATCAGGTCTTTGCCTTCCGTGAGCTTCTGCTTTTCGAGGCCAAGGACGGCACCGACACCTTCCAGAGAAAGCGGAAGTCCCATTGTGGCCGCCCAGACCATAGAGCAGCGCCAGCTTTCCGGATTTAAAAACCGTGTGCATTCGGTTGAGAGAGGATGGTTATCATGGAAGGGATCAAGGCTCACTCCAAGATCACGGAGATACCGGGATAAGCACACACGTTCAAAGTTTGCATTGAAAGCCCATTTGATGACCGCATCATCAGTCAGGGCTTCTATGATTTCCTGCGGCAGGCGTTCTCCCTGTGCAAGGTCGATGACCGTCACATCGGAGCCGTCGGCACTGTAGCCGAATAGCAGTATTTCAAAATCCGGCGACTCGGCATATTTATAAACGCCGCACTTGGATAGATTCACGTCGCTGTAGGTTTCAATATCAATACTGAGTGTTTGCATAGATTTTCACCTCAATTCAAACAAGCGGCTTAAGAACGCTCCTAAGCCGCCTGCCGTTACTGGATTATTTCAGGGCTTCCATACGTTTGATATGGTATTCGTCGTCCTGCGCGGCCTTTTTCTCCTCGCGTTTCTCACGCTTGAAGTCGTTGATTACCGTCTGGATGGCGACCACTGCCCAAGACAGAACTACGATGCAGAAGCATCCGATCAGGATGTTGCAGAGAAGGGATGAAATCATAACTGTGCTTTCCATAGTTTTGCGCTCCTTTCCTTAGTTGAGAAAATCTTCATCGTCATCAGTGGCAAAGTCGGATTCAGCGCTTGCCTTGCCGCCGAGAGGCTCACCGTCGCGGATCTTCTGCAGATTGTTGAGCCCACAGGCGATTCCCTTATTGCCGGAAGAGTTGAAAGCATAAAACGTAATGCTGGCTCTGCCGTACACGCCGCTGTACACTTCGGAGCGGGTGAGAATCGGATTCAGGTCTGCGTCCACGATGCCGGGAGCAGAGGTTGCATTTGCGTTGACGAAGTAGGCATTCTTGTATGCCTCGTCGTCCGGACGCTCTGCATCGCCGTCGCGCAGAGGTGTTTTCAAAACAGAGAGTGCCGGTACGGACTTGCCGTTGCCCTTGAGCTTGGCCTCGCCCTCCTTGTAGGCAGCCTCGATAGCAGCCTGAATCTTGGCAATGGTCTTGGTGTCGGACTTCGGGATGATGAGGCTCACGCTGTACTTGGGAGTGCCGCCGTTGATGGACTTCGGCTCCCAGACGTTCGCGTAGCTCCAGCGGGTGTCGACGCCGGTGATAACCTTCATGGGATTGCTGATTTTTACATTCTTATTCATTGTCGTTTTCCTCCATAAAATCATTTTTTGCTGTATTCATGGCCGGGCGCTTATCGCTATCCGGCACAAGTGTGGGTTTACCCTGCGGCTTTTCGATATAGGCCGTCAGGAGTTCATCAAAGCGAGACTTGCCGAGGAGCTTCTGCATGGCGGTAATGCCGAGCAGCTTCTTCTCATACGGGTCAAAGCCTGCTTTCTCGACCGCGTCAATGACAGCGGCCTCGTTGCTGTATCTGCGGTTGCTGCGTCCTTCGACGAGCTTGAAGCCAGTCCATTCCTTACCGGAGAGAGCCTGCTGCAGGGCGTATTCCTTGATATCGGAAGCCCAGCTGACCAGCTCATCTACTTTGCCGAGGATGACTTCAATCTCGGTATCCGTAAGCAGTGGCGGGAGCTTGAAATCGTGCTGCGCGAGCTTCAGGTTCGCCTCGGCTCTGGCGCGGCATTCATTCTTGGCCTTGCAGAAGCCACACCATTCACCGCAGAGGAAGTTGCCGTCACCTGCAAAGGCCAGTTCTGCTTTAGGCTTTAAGACTTCATCTGCCCAGCGGTACAGGTCGTCCTTGCTGATTTCGTAGGTGCTGACATTCTGGCGTCTCGGCTGGTATATGGTCATAGAAACCTGATCGATGTCGTAAATATCATCGAAAAGTTCCAGAGCGCCGAGGGCGTAACACTGCATCTGCGGATTCTCCTCTGCGGAGACCAAGACACCTAAGCCGTGTTTATAGTCAATCACCCGGAGCGTGCCGTCCGCTATGATGATGCAGTCGGCGGTGCCGAAGCCCTGTTCTACCCAGCGGGAGAAGTCCACACGCTGTTCGATAAGAACTACCGGATCAGCGCAGGTTTCCTTGGCGGCTTCAACCTGCTCCAGTACGTATTCGGCATAGCCGGAGGTGCAGTCCTCCATTTCTTCGGAATACCACTTGAGGCTGTCGGTCGGATCATCGGTAGGCGTACCGAGTGCGGTCTTGAGTTTGTACTCGCCAAGCGCATGGGCGTCGGTGCCTTCCGCAGCATAGTCGCTTCCTTTGTCCTCATAGGTTTCGCAGAGCCTCGCTGACGGCGGACAGTGCAGCCACCTGTCGGATGAGGATGCGGACAGGATCGCATGTGCTTTAGCTGCCATTGCCGATCACCTCCGCGCCCTGAAGCAGGGCTTCATAGTTTGCCGGATCAATCTCCGAGAGTTTTGCAGCACCGTACTTTTTAAGCAGGGCGCGTACCTCTGCGGTATGACCGGCGCGGGACTTCTCAGCAAGGACGGCTCTTACGTCCTCCAGTTTGAGCTGCGGCTTGGCTTCCTTCTTAACAGGTGCCTTCGCGGGCTCCTGCGTAGAGTTTTCGTTGCCGGAAAACTGCTGGTAGAGCCAGTCGGCTGCGGCATTAATAGAAGCAGCAGCGGTGCGGAGCTCTTCGATGGTCTGTGCCATTTCTGCCATCTTTGACATTCTCTTTTCCTCCTTCCTCGGATTGGCTTGCGGCAAGGAGTGAAAGGTTCCTTGCCAGTCTGGCGGATACGTGACTGATGGAATTCAGGAGTTTGATCTCCTCGTTCACGTTGCCGCCGGTGTCTGCGTAACTGCGGTACATCATGTTCACCTCGCTTTCTGAAGGCCTGTGTTCTCTTGCCTTCACCTTCCACTGGAGATGAACTGCCGATTTGAGCGGAGGATTTTATAAAAAATTTCCGACCACCATCCGATTGAGGGACAGTGGCCGGAAAGGGTGTGGTTCGTGGTCTTGGTGTTACTTATCGCCAGTAATCCTGCGCAGGTCGGTGCGATACTTCTTCATCTGATCCGCGAAGGTCTTCTGCGGACGACCAAGTTCTCTTGCAATGGCGCGGTCGGAAATACCCTCCGGGTGATCCTTCCAAAGCTGGATGATGGTATCGGCCTCCGGGTCGAGCTCACGCAGTCTGGCAAAGAGCTGCTCTAAGAGCATACGGTCGGCGATGACTTCCTCCATCGGTTTACTGCGGTCGGGAATATAGTCGCCGAGGGTGCCGTTGCCATCAGGGAGTGGCTGATCCAGAGAAGTAATGTCGCCTGCCGCATGGTATTCGCAGCCGATGCAGTCACCGTCGCACTTCCAGATGAAACGGTAAGGACACATGCACCTGCCGTGATCCTGCTCCTTGTGACGGATGCGGTCAGCTTCCTTATAAAAAGAATCGTGCTGTTCTTTGGTGACCGGCACCTTCTCACCGGTGCTACGAACGTAAATAAAGTAAGTCTTCTGATTTTCATTGTTTTGCATGATAAAACCTCCGATTTTCGTGTGGTTCCCGAACCGGAGGTCTCATGAAAAAAGAGCGTGGAAGGCCGACCGGAACGGGAAAAAATCCGTTTCAGTTGCCAACCACGCTCGTAGGTTGGTGTTTATTTACTTGTGACTGCTATGATCGTTCGAGCCACTCTGCATGCCGGGTGAGCGTTCATAGCGGTGAGCCTTTTTATGCCTTGCTCAGGGCATTGACCGTTATCTGAGATCCGCTTCGATGGCGTATAACTCGCTGAATACGTCCGGCAGATCACTCGGATTTAGGTTTTCGACGCTGTGAGCGCCGTATCGCTGGAATACTCCGTCAACTACAGCTGATCCCAATTGGGAGCTGATCGTAGATGCGGTGTTTTCGATATTGATAATCCAATTCTCGCGTTCGTCTTTAGTCACGTTTTTCATCTCCTTCCTGCTCAGCCTTCCGTTCAGAAGTCAGCTGCGTTATTTGCACCACCCTTGGAAACTGAACTCATCCTTGATCAGGGGATGCATCCAAGGTTTTTGATGAGGAGTGCAATGAAGTGGTTCTTTGTCGGTTTATGTGAGTTTATAACTATCGACTATTGACAGAGATGGTGTTTCTGTGTATAATTAAATAGTTAAGGTCTCACATTGTCGGCTTTTGCCTTCTTTGCCCTGCTTGTTTATAGTTTCGCACGGCAAAATGAGACGGCTTGACCGGTAACGTGAGACACATAGGACAAAACATAGGACAAGATCTGAGAGGAGGTATTCGATTGGAATTAAGTGAATATTTCAGCCGGATATTTCCGAGCACGGCAGCACAGATGTATTATCCGAGCCGAAAAAACAACGGGATATTTGTTTCCTTCTGCTTTATTGAAGCGGGGAGCAATTATTTCTCGCACAAGCAGGGCGATAGACTAAAGTCAGACGATGTACCCTTGGAGCGAAAGCTATTTGACGGGTCGAGGAAGATGTCTCCAGACCTGAAGGCCTCTTTTAAGACTTTCAATGAAGATGGCTTATGCGCATATTTTGAAAAGATCATCGACAAGAATAAGTACGGCGACGTAATGCTTGCCTTCGCAATTCCACCCACAGCAGAAAAAAATCCGCAAGCACTCCGGAGAGCACTTGCGGTTCAGTTCAAAGCTTTTATTGATAGCGATAAGGAAGATGCTGCGGATATTGTGGCAATGACTTATCAGCAGCTTTTGGAGGAGCCGGAACAGGAGCCCAGCTCTTTTCACCACATATCGTCTCTGTACCCGGACGACACGGTGTACATCAAGCCGGATCACAAGAGAAGCTATTCCGGTTTCATGTATGAGAAGCTGACGGTAACGTGGAAATTTTCCAATCTGGGCACGCAAACATGGCGTGGCCGAAAGCTGTATCTTTCCAATCATGATGAGATAAGGCCACGGGCAGAAAGCAACTGCATTGAAATACCGGAGACGCCGCCGAAAACAGGCGTAGAAATCTCTGCGGTCATTGAGCTCAGACCATTTGAAGGGCACACGACTTGTCATTGGATCATGGTAGACAGCGATGATAATGATTGCTATCCCGGTAGCCGAATGTTCGATATAGAAATAGATGTAAAGTTCAAAAGGAAGAACTCTTAAAGATGGAGGTAATAAAGTGAGCGATCAACTGCAGGTTGAAAAATGGGTAACATTAAAAGATGTACAGGCATATCTCGGTGTTGGACGAGAGACTATTTTGCAGTGGATTTCAAAACGAAATATGCCTGCGTACAAAGTCGGCAGACTGTGGAAATTCAAACTCTCAGAAGTCGATGATTGGATTCGCTCCGGTGGAGCATCCGATGATAACGTGCCTGAAAAAGAAGAGCAGGACGCCGAGTGAGTCCGGTTTATGGGACAGCAGATTTTATAGAATGAAAATATAGAGTGGCAAACTATGCCACGGACAAACGGAGGAAAATTGTAATGGACAATCAGGTTCACAATCAGATAGTAAGTTTTATATGGGGAATCGCAGACGACTGCCTGCGCGATGTGTATGTGCGCGGCAAGTATCGTGACGTTATTTTGCCGATGACGGTTATTCGTCGTCTCGATGCCATGCTGGAAGAGACAAAACCGGCAGTGCTGGCAATGAAGAAGCAGCTGGATGCTGCAAAAATCGATAATCAGTGGCCTGCGCTGTGTAATGCAGCAGGTCAGGCTTTTTGTAATGCGTCTCCCTTCCTTCTGAAGGATTTGACCAGCCGTTCTAAAGCACAGACCTTGAAGGCTGACTTCAAAGCGTATCTGGATGGCTTTTCTCCCAATGTTCAGGTGATATTGGATAAATTCAAGTTCCGTAACCAGATCGACACGATGGTGGATGCGGATATTCTTGGCGCGGTCATTGAAAAGTTTACATCTTCTGACATCAACTTGAGCCCGAATCCGATTTATAAGGATGAGTCAAAGACGATCCTTAAGCATCCCGGCCTTGATAATCATGGCATGGGTACCATCTTTGAGGAACTGATCCGTAAGTTTAATGAGGAGAACAACGAGGAAGCCGGAGAACACTGGACACCTCGTGATGTTGTCGAGCTCATGGCTGACCTTGTGTTTATGCCAATTGCAGACAAGATCAAGGACGCTTCCTACTCCTGCTATGACGGAGCCTGCGGTACGGGTGGTATGCTCACCGTTGCTCAGGACAGACTTTTGACGCTGGCTAAGAGACGCGGCAAAGAAGTCGCTATCCATCTGTTCGGGCAGGAAATCAATCCTGAGACTTATGCTATCTGTACTGCGGATATGCTGCTGAAAGGTGACGGCGAAGAAGCGGAACATATCATGTATGGCTCCACACTTTCTGACGATCAACACGCATCACGTCAGTTTGACTTCATGCTCTCGAATCCGCCTTACGGTAAGAGCTGGAAGACCGATGCAGAGAAGATGGGCGGCAAGAAGGAAATCCTCGATACTCGTTTCAATACTTATCTTGAGGGTGGGGATGTCATGCCGATGATCCCGCGTACCAGTGATGGACAGCTCCTGTTCCTGCTGAATAATGTGGCGAAGATGAAAAAGGACACAGAGCTCGGTAGCCGTATCGCAGAGGTACATAACGGGTCATCGATTTTCACTGGAGATGCTGGAAGCGGAGAAAGTAATACTCGTAGATATCTTATTGAGAATGATTTGGTAGAGGCGATTATTTCACTCCCTGACAATATGTTTTACAACACCGGAATCGGTACTTTTATCTGGATATTATCTAACAAGAAGGAAGATCGACGTAAAGGTAAAATCCAGCTTATTGATGCTTCAAAAATGAAGTCGCCATTACCTCGCAATATGGGAAAAAAGAACTGCGAGTTTACTTCTGATATTAGGAATGAGATTATGCGCATTTTCCTTGAAATGGAGGAAAGCGAAGTTAGTATGATCTTTAACAATGATGACTTTGCATATTGGTCTGTAACGGTTGAGCGTCCTCTAAGGTTGAGAGTAAATCCAAATGGTGTAATTCCTGCAGGCGTGTTTAAAAAAGCAGATGAGCTTGCTGCGGTTAAAAAAGCTATTACATCTGTTCCGTCTGGTACTCCGCTTGACGATTGGGCTGCATTTGCTAAGGCTACAAAGTTGAAAACCACTGTTTTGAAGAAAATCCGTCCGTTCATAACCGTTAAAGATGCCAATGCAAATCCAGTCAAAGGAGAGGCTGATAGTGATTTGCGTGATACGGAGCTTATTCCATTTACTTATGAGGGTGGGATTGATGGCTTTATGAAGAACGAGGTGCTCTCTTATGCTCCAGATGCATGGATTGATGAAAAGAAAACTCAAATTGGTTATGAAATCAGCTTTAACAAGTATTTTTATAGGCCTGTAAATCTGAGAAGCATGGATGAGATTATCACATCCTTGAATGAACTCGAAAAAGAAGCTGATGGCATGTTGGCAGGAATTGTAGGAGGAAACGTAAATGGATAAAGAATATGCTTCCTATACTACAGTCGATCAGAAATGGGTGGCACAAATTCCATCACACTGGGAAATGAAACGTCTCAAGGGCGTATTTGCCATGAGAAAAGAGCGGAATAATCCGATTCAAACTGATTTTATATTATCTCTGACTGCAAAGCAGGGTGTTGTTCCTTATGCTGAAAAAGAAGGCACAGGAGGTAATAAGCCAAAAGATGATCTGACGCAATATAACATTTGCCGTGAGAACGATTTGCTTGTCAATTGTATGAACGTGGTTTCCGGTGCAGCTGGTGTGTCCAAATATTATGGGGCAATCAGTCCGGTTTACTATGCTTTTTATCCGCGTGAAGATGAGAATATTTGGTATTACCACTACATCTTTAGGTTGATTACATTTCAGCGGAGTCTTATAGGACTTGGAAAAGGTATCCTGATGCACGAGAGCGATGAAGGTGTTCTTACATCTGTTCGTATGCGTATTTCAATGAACTATCTTGGCAATGTACTGCTGCCGATTCCTCCGCGTGAAGAGCAGGATCAGATCGTAAAATACCTTGATTGGAAGGTTTCAGAGGTCAATCGTCTTATTGCTGTCAAGAAAAAGCAAGTTTCTGCGTATAAGGAATTACGCAAGGCTGTTATAGATCAGGGCATTTTGCATGGCTTTAGGGAATCTGAGAAAAAAGATAGTGGTGTTTATTGGCTTGGCGAGATTCCGGACTCGTGGGAGGTTTTGCCGCTAAAACGTATCTGTAGAGCAAATGCCTCGATAGCAGATATTGTTAAGACAAAAGATGACTCAGAACTGGTCACTTTTCTTCCGATGGAAAATGTTACAGAAACCGGAGAAATTGATTGCTCCATTAAGAAGAAAATTGCAGAGGTAAGAACTGGATTCTCATCTTTCGCAAAGGGAGATGTTGTGGTAGCAAAGATTACTCCTTGCTTTGAAAATGGAAAAGGAGCTTGCTTAGACGATCTCGATTCGGATATAGGTTTTGGTACTACCGAATTTATAAATCTACGACCTTCAGATAAAGTGATTTCTGAATATCTATACATGATTACGATGACAAGGCCGTTCAGGAAACTTGGCGAAGAAGTTATGACGGGTTCGGCTGGACAGAAGCGAGTATCCGTTAATTACATAAAGAACTTTACGCTTGGAATACCGACTGTTGAAGAACAGAAAAGTATTCTTGCTGAGATTGAGCAGAAGCTTGTCCAGATTGATAAGGCTATCGAGATAGAACGTGGGAACATAAAAAATCTTCAGGAATTAAAGGCGAGGATCATTTCAGACGCTGTTACTGGGGAAATAGATGTTCGCTCAGAAATTATTCCTGAGTATGAATATATTGAGGATCAGTCTGACGAGGAGGCTGATGAAGAGAATATAGAAACCGAAGAACAGGAGGATTGACAATGGCTTTTACCAATACCAAGGAAAGTGGCCTTGAATCCTTAATCGTGAAGTGGCTGGTTGAGCAGAACGGGTACGAGGAAGGAACAAACGCCGACTATAACAAAGAATACACTGTCGACGAGACACGCCTGTTCCGGTTCCTGCAGGATACGCAGCCAAAGGAAATGGACAAGCTTGGCGTGTTCACTTCGGATACGAAAAAGCGACAGTTCCTGAACCGCCTGTCTGGAGAGATCGCTAAGCGAGGCATCATTGATGTACTGCGCAATGGCGTGAAGGTTTATCCGGCTGACCTCATCATGTTCTATCTGACACCGACTGAGAATAACGAGCAGGCCAGAATCATGTATGAAAAGAATATTTTCAGCGTGACACGGCAGCTGCGCTACTCGCAGGATGCTGGAAAGCTGGCGCTGGATGTTTGCCTGTTCATCAACGGCCTCCCGGTTATCACAATGGAGCTGAAGAACCAGCTTACAAAGCAAAATACAGAAAACGCTGTGCGCCAGTATAAGGAAGACAGAGATTTTCATGATCTGCTGTTCTCCTTCAAGCGTTGCATGGTTCATTTTGCTGTAGATGATGCTACGATTCAGTTCTGCACGAAACTTGCCGGAAAGGATAGCTGGTTCCTGCCGTTCAATAAAGGCTACAACGACGGTGCTGGAAATCCGCCAAATCCGGACGGCCTTATGACAGATTATCTCTGGAAGGACATCCTTACCAAGAGGAAGCTGTCCCGTATTATAGAAAACTACGCGCAGGTCATTGAAGAGGTGGACGAAGATACCAAGAAAAAGTCCATCAAGCAGATCTGGCCGCGTTATCATCAGCTCGATTGCGTAGAGAAGCTGCTGGCTGATGTGCAGGAAAATGGTGTCGGTAAACGTTACCTTATCCAGCACAGTGCCGGAAGCGGCAAGTCAAACTCTATCGCATGGCTGGCGCATCAGTTAATAGGGCTTGAAAAGGACGGTCATCCGATGATCGATTCCGTTCTTGTGGTTACCGACCGTCGTATTCTGGATAAGCAGATCCGCAATACGATCAAGCAGTTCATGCAGGTCAAGAATACTGTCACTTGGGCTGAGCATTCCGGCGATTTGCGTAAGGCCATACAGGACGGCAAGCGCATCATTATATCTACGATTGAAAAGTTCCCGTACATCATCTCTGAGATTGGGCAGGAACATAAGAATAACAAGTTTGCCATCATCATCGACGAGGCACATTCTGGCCAGAGTGGACGTAACTCCGCAAACATGAATCTGGCACTTTCCGGCCTTGCCACAGATGACGATGCGGACAACGAGGACAAGATCAATGCCATGATGGAGGGACGCAAGCTCGTTTCCTCTGCCAGCTACTTTGCTTTCACAGCGACTCCGAAGAACAAGACCGAGGAGATGTTCGGTGTTGCCTATGAAGAGGACGGAGAAATCAAGCATCGTCCGTTCCATGTCTATACGATGAAGCAGGCCATTCAGGAGGGCTTCATTCTTGATGTGCTTCGGAACTATACGACCATCGACAGCTGGTATAAGATCATGAAAACGGTCGAGGACGATCCGATGTTTGACAAGAAGCGTGCGCAGAAGAAGCTGCGTGCCTTTGTCGAGGGCAATCCGGACGTTATCGCTAAAAAGGCAGCTATGATGGTGGAGCATTTCCATGAGCAGGTAGTCGCTAAGAAGAAGATCGGCGGCAAAGCGCGTGCAATGGTGGTCACCGCCAGCATTCCGAGATGCATCGAATACTACTACGCTATTAACAAGTGCCTCGCAGACAGACATAGTCCATATAAGACCATTGTGGCATTTTCCGGTGAGCACAAGTATAACGGTCAGGAACCGGCATTGACATCAGCAGCTATGAATGGATTCCCGGATGCTAAGATTCCGAAGGAGTTCAAGAAAGATCCATATAGGATTCTTATCGTTGCTGATATGTTCCAGACCGGCTTCGATGAGCCGCTGTTGCAGACGATGTATGTAGACAAGCCGCTCTACGATATTGCTGCAGTACAGACGCTTTCCCGCTTGAACAGAGCGCATCCCGGCAAGGATGAAGTATATGTTTTGGATTTTGCAAACAAAACCTCTGTGATCGAGGAGGCGTTCTCGAAGTTCTACAGAACAACAATTCTTTCCGGGGAGACCGATCCTAATAAGCTGTACGATTTGATTACCATTATGGAGGAATATCAGGTCTATGACGACAGCGATGTTGAAAAGCTGGTAGACCTTTTCCTGAGTGGCGCGGAGCGTGATCGTCTTGATCCGATTCTGGATGCTTGCACAGCTGTATACAAACAGCTCGAATTAGACGATCAGATTAAGTTCAAGAGCGCTGCTAAGTCTTTCGTGCGCACATACGGCTTTCTTGGTGCAATCCTTCCTTACGGAAATGTAGACTGGGAAAAGCTGTCGATCTTCCTGAACTTGCTGATACCGAAACTTCCATCACCTCGTGACGATGATCTTTCGGAGGGAATCCTTCAGACCATTGACCTAAGCAGTTACAGGAATGAAGCGCAGGAGGCTATTGCTATTAAGCTGGAGGATGCAGATGCAGAAATTGCGCCAGTACCTGCGGGCAAGGTTGGCCATATCGTTGAGCCGGAAATGGATCTACTTTCTAAGATCATCATGGACTTCAACGATATGTTCGGAAATATAAACTGGAACGATGCAGATAACGTTCAGCGTCAGATTCTGGCTATCCCGGAGATGGTGTCAAAGGACAAGAAATATCAGAATGCCATGAAGAACTCCGATGCTCAGGAGGCACGTACCGAAAGCGAGCGTGCTCTGCAGACAGTTATCTTCTCTATCATGGCGGACAATATGGAGCTGTTTAAGCAGTTCCAAGACAATCCTTCCTTCAAAAAATGGTTGTCTGATCTGGTGTTCAACCTGACTTACAATCCGGAGGGCAAGGAGTGCGTGATGCCGGGTGCGGAGCAGAAGTCTGTGACTTACAATTTTAATCCGCAGCAGGATTTGATGATGGTGGCCGAAGATCCGGCACCTTATGGTGAAAAGAAAAATGACGACTAATTACATGGAGGTGCATGGGCGTTGGAACTTACAAAAACTGTAAAGGATAAAACTTTTGATGATTACTTTACAGAGGTCGATCACAGCGAAAGCATTAGTGAAGATCGACCGGGTTCAATGCGCCTTTTTTACCTCAATGTCAGAAGTGGCAAAATCAAGATAGCTGATCTTGAGAAATTCACGATGCTGAACATTGGCCGCTATGTATTTTCACGGGTGAAGCAGGAACAGTATGAAAAGGCCGGGAATCTGGATGCGGTTATGCAGCAGGCTCTCCGCATTATGCGTAAACGAGGTGCAGCTGATGCCAAGGGCACTGGAAATGAGCTCGGCGAGATTATGATTTATGCTTTCCTTGAGGAGAAGCTAAAGGCATATAAGCTACTCAGCAAAATCGAGCTGAGCACTGATGCCGCGCAGTATTTGAGTGAGGCTGACGGCATCCATTTCCTGTGTTCTGACAGTACCAGCGGATCGTATAACCAGATGGTATTCGGCGCTTCAAATATTGTCGGAGAGATTAAGGACGCCATAGATCAGGCTTTTGAGATCATCAAGAAGATCAGTGCCCATGAGGATGATGAGGTTTATATGATTGAAAAGACCGTCCTCGACCGTTTTTACGATGAAGATGATCTGGCAGTCTTGAAAGAGTACGTTGTACCAGAGGAAGGAAAGAAAGCCAAGTACGCAATATCTTATGGCGTATTCTTGGGATACAATTTCGGCATTCTTCCTTCAGGCCGCAGCGATGATGAATTGCTGAATATTATGCAGGAGAAGCTGGAACAGGACGCACAGCAACACGCTGCATACATCTCGCAGAAAATTAAGGACTGCGGGCTGGAAAACCACGCATTCTATTTTTACCTGCTTCCGCTGAATGATGCGGAGGCCGAAAAGAAAACGATAATGCAGCACGTATTGGATGGAGATGTTGACCTATGAGCGGTGAAAAAAGAACACTCGGTGCCGCCATATTTGCCGACATCGAAGATAACGAATACTTGAATAAGATCCATGAGAAGGTGCTGTATAACTATGCCCTGCGATTGCTTCAACTTACCAAGAAGGAACCACTGCCTTTTGACCAGAAGGAGAAGCGTGATGCGTTACGTTTCGCTGACTTGCTGTCGAAGTCCAATGATCCTGTGAAGGCAAATGCTCATAAAATCTGGGCGCAGGAAATTGTAATCCTCTTGAATGAGCTTTACCCAGAGGACACGCTGATCAAGCTTTATGCCGGAGATGTCTTTTCAAGCATAGGAAACCACAAGGGTATAGAACACATTAATTCCGAGTATCAGGACATTACTGCGCTGGAGAGGTTCTTCTCTGAATTTAGGGATGACTATCTTACGATTCCTGCCGAACCGGATGAGAAGTTTTTTGCTGCTCAGAAAACAGCCTATGATCATTTGACCGATGATTGTTTCAGCTATTCTGCTCCGACTTCTATGGGAAAGTCCTTCATCATGCGGATGTTTATCAAGAATGAGGTCATCCACGGCGCACAGAAAAACTATGCTCTGATTGTGCCGACAAAGGCACTCATAAACGAAGTCCGTGGCAAAGTTATTGACGACCTCGGTGAAAACGGAAACCTTGAGAAAATCAATTACCTCGACCGCTGCAATTATCGTGTGGTAACTGCGGCCAGTGATATTGCATTGGAGGAGGAGCACAATTATATCTTCGTTCTTACACCGGAGCGTTTGCTGTATCTGTTGATCAGTCAGCCGAAGGTGCAGATAGACTACCTGTTTATCGATGAGGCACATAAGTTGTCTGGCAAAAACAGCCGGGCTCCGTTTTACTACAAGGTTGTGGATATGCTTTTGAAACGAGAGCCTAAGCCACACTTTATCTTTGCCTCTCCGAATATTCCGAATCCGCAGGTTTATCTCCGGATGATGACAGATATAGAGGCCGGTGATGACAGCAAACTGGCAATTACATACTCACCGGTCGTTCAGGTGAAGTTCCTTGTAGACCTGAAGAATCACGAAATTCAGGTTTATAACGAGCATAACGGAAAGCGTATTCATGTTGCGAATATACGCGACCGAGGTGGCAGAAATGCGAACCTTACGGATATTCTGCTGAAATTTGAAAAAATGAATAAAGACCTTCCGGAAGATACGCGAAAGCAGACCATCGTCTACTTCAACGGTAGGAATAAGGCAATCGATGCTGCTCGGAGATTTTCTGACGCACTTGGGTATGACGGCATTAAGAATGATCCTTTGCTGGAAACGCTGTCTAAGGACATCCGTCAGGAAGTTCATGGCGACTATTTCCTTGCCGACATGATTCGCAAGGGCATTGCTTACCATATAGGGTATCTGCCTGCTTCGATTCGAGCAAGGATAGAGACACTGTTTCAGGAAGGGCATATAACGATTATGTTCTGCACCAGCACTTTGCTGGAGGGCGTTAATTTGCCTGCAGACAATCTTTTCATTACAGACAACAAGATATTCCGTAGCGAGATGGAGCCGGTCGATTTCAGAAACCTGATAGGCCGTGTCGGCAGAATCAGCTTCAATCTCTTTGGTAATGTATATTTTGTTACTGACGAGGAAGAAACAGTAAAAGCAGATGACTACGTCAGGATGCTGCAAGAGAAAGTGCCTGAGCAGGTGCTTTCCATCGCTACGAATCCGAAGGTTCTCAAGAAGGTTGAGAAAAAGTATGTGGCTGACATTCTTAAAAGTGGTAGCTCTGTAATTCCACAGCGCGTTAATGAGAATGGTGATCCTCTTCAGTCAGAAGAGTCCTATATCATGATGCGTAAGTTTGGCCTTATTTTGCTCAGGGATATTGTTGAGGATAAGGATACGCTCGTGCGCCGCGAGTTTAAGCCATTCCTAACAGACGAGGATGAAAAGAATATTCGCGATAGATTCAAGAATACAGAGACAATTCCGGACGACGATATAAACACATCTGTTGACCAGACAAAACGTCTCATTATGGCTATAAAAAATAATGATCTACGTTATCCGGAAGTGAAGGATGGATATTTCAGGCATGACGTAGTTTTGGAGTTTTTGAAGAAGCTGAGTAATGTTTTCCAGTGGAAAATATATGAATCAAGCACGCTTGGCAAGGATAGTTTGCTGGGTTGGTACGCGGTTATCCTCTGTGAATGGATGGAAGGAAATGGCCTGAACTACATCATGCGGGCAGCCTTGAAGCACCATCGTGAGAAACCGGATGATTTCTGGATCAACAGATATACCAAGGGTGTGTACGATGATACCTCATTAATCCATCGCAACATTGTTTTTGCAGATACGCTGGAGGTAATCGAAAATGTCATCTTGTTTAGCATATCGAATTACTTCCTGCGATTTTCAAATGAGTTCAGGCGCATTAAAGGCGATGATGAACTGGACGCCAATAACTGGTATGAATACGTGGAATATGGCACCACAAATCCGCTGACGATCCTTTTGCAGAGAAACGGCTTCTCACGTGAATCAGCGCGATTCATTAAGGAGAATCCGGAGTATGTCGTGAAGGACGGCAGCACTGGGAAATTAAAACTGAAGGCCTCGTTATCAAAGTGTGGTCGAACCAGCGTGGAGAACGAAGTCGAATATATCCGGCAGAATGTTCCGGGAATCTTTGTAGGCGAGGAGGAATAAAGACAGATGAAAGGTTCAGAATGCAAATTCGTTAAATACATGGAGGGTTCGGACAAGCGGTTTGTCATTCCGGTTTATCAGAGAAACTATGACTGGAAAACCGAAAACTGCAAGCAGCTGTATGATGATCTCGTAAAGATCATCAAGGGGAACCGGAAGAGTCACTTTTTCGGGAGTCTTGTTTCTGTTTATAATCCGGATGGACATAATGAGGAGTTCCTGATCATTGATGGCCAGCAGCGTCTTACGACAGTTTCGCTGTTGTTTCTTGCCATGTATAACCTGATTGATAAGGGTGTCATTGTGCCGGAAACTGCTAATCTGAAGCAGCGGATTTTTGAGGAATACCTCGTGGACAAGTGGAAGCCGGAGGATACCCGTATCAAGCTCAAACCGGTAAAGAATGACCAGACGGCTTTCGGGAAGCTGTTCTCTGATCCGACGGAGCATATCCGCGAATCTAATCTGACTGTGAACTACGATTATTTTTATGACCGCATTCAGAAACAGGAAATCACCATCGATCAGCTTTACGATGCGATCTGCTGTCTGGAGATTATAAACATCAGGCTGGATATGGACGACAATCCGCAGCTCATTTTTGAGAGCCTGAACTCGACCGGTCTTGACCTCAGTGAAGGTGATAAGATCAGAAACTTCATATTGATGGGCTTGCCTTCTAAGGAGCAGGAGGATTATTACGAGAAATACTGGAATAAGATCGAGGTCTGCACGAAGTATGATGTAAGCGCCTTTATCCGGGATTACCTGAGTGTGAAGCAGCAGGCCATCCCGCAGCAGAAGAAGATCTACATCAATTTTAAGGACTTTGTGGAGCTTGGAAAAATCGAAACGGAACCACTCCTTGCCGAGATGCTGGCCTATGCAAAGCGGTACCAGATTCTCCTTGATGGTAATTCCGGCAGTGCCTCCCTTGACGCTTGTATTGATCGACTGAACCGTCTGGAGACTACGGTAACAAGGCCGTATTTCCTCGAAGTGCTGCGCCTATATAACGAAAACAAACTGACGTTAGCACAGGTCACTGAGATTTTCCTGACGACAGAGAATTACCTGTTCCGCAGGACGATGTGTGATCTGCCGACAAATGCTCTGAATAAAATCTTCCTCATGCTGCACCGAGAGATCATACGATACGACGGTACCGAGGATAACTATGTCGAGAAGCTCAAGTATGCACTTCTTTCCAAGAAAGAGCGTGCCCGCTTCCCGGACGATGTGGAGTTTAAGGCGGCATTTGAGGAACGTCCAGTTTATCTGATGAACAGCAAGAATAAGATTTACATTCTTGAGCGCTTCGAGAACTTCGGTACTTCTGAGGATAAGGATGTATACCGTCACTGTGACGACGGCACCTATTCGATTGAGCACATTATGCCTCAGCATCTAACGCCAGTATGGCAGAAGGAGCTGGGCGATGACTATGAGCAGATACATGAGCTGTGGTTGCATCGCATGGCAAATCTTACGCTGACGGCCTACAACTCGAAATACAGCAATAGCTCTTTCACTGAGAAGAAAACCATGCAGAACGGTTTCGATGACAGTGGTATTCGCATGAATACTTGGATTGCCAAGAAGGACAAGTGGACGCTGGCGGAGCTGGAGGAGCGCAGTGAATATCTCATGGGTCGGGCTTTGTCAATCTGGGCAGCACCTGTCACAGAATACAAACCGGAAGAAAAGCAGCTTGACACTTATACGCTTGAGGATGAAGGCGAGCTGACCGGACGACTGATTGCGAAGTTTACCTTTAAGAACACTGAACAGCCGGTAACGAGCTGGGTTGAGATGTTCCAGAAGGTTATTCAGATTCTGTATGCCGAGGATAAGGCCATTATCACTAAGCTGGCCATGTCGGAGGAGGAGAACATAGCTCTCCACTTCAATACAAATCAGGATGCGTTCACGAAGTCGCTTGAGATCGGCGATGGCATTTATGTATGGACAAACACCAGCACGCAGAGTAAGCTGTCTGTCCTGAGTCGTCTCTTCAAACTGTACGATGAAGATCCGGCAGACTTGGTATTTTATCTGCGTGATGAGAACGAGGCCAATGAGGATGAGCCGGGCAGCCGTTACGAGCTCCGGAGAAAATACTGGACATACGCGCTTCCGATTATCCAGAAGGCGCACGGCGAGGATGGCTCCTTCTCCAATGTTAATCCGTCAAGAGATAACTGGATCAATGGCTTCTTTGGTATAGGTGGCTTCTATCTTTGCTGCGTAGCAAACTTTGATGCAGCGCGGGCAGAGGTCGTATTTGGCAGAGGAAATAAGCAAGAAAACAAGGCTGCATTCGATAGCCTGTACACACATAAAGCAGAAATAGAATCTGCGCTGGGCACGACGCTCCAGTGGAACCGTGGCGACGACATTAAATCGTCCAAGGTATTCATTCAGCTGAATAACGTCAGCATCGAGAATGAGACCGATTGGCTCCAGATGGCTAACTTCCACGCTGATTGGACGAAGAAGTTCTACGATGTGATTGTGCCGTTTATAAAACAATAAAGAAGGGGCGCATGATGAAAATAGGAAGAAATGATCCGTGTCCATGTGGAAGCGGAAAGAAATATAAGAATTGCTGTTTAAGAAAGGACACAATGAGTGTTCCGGAGCAAATAAGATATGCAGTTAAAGAGAACGGCTATAAAGAAGATGTCGGGGATGTTCTGGTAAACATGTACAGGTACATGGAGAGAAAACAATGGTGGGGTGCCTGCCACGCTTCGTGTGCTGCGTTATATGTTTGCTTGTCTGAGTTCGGATACAAACCTGATCTATGTGGACTGATGTCAATACATTGGACACAAAAAGTTAAACTTTTTTATGCAGCG
>CALLZZ010000516.1 GCA_937858235.1 uncultured Clostridia bacterium | reverse complement strand
AAGTCCGCAAACAGAAATATTGAAGATTGGGTTCGGTGAGGGGGGTGAGATTACGTTACACCCGTTTCCATAATAATCATCGCATGCCCGATTCCCGCTTGGGTCGGTGTATCGTAACGGATTGTTGTTGACATAGGCATAACGGTCAAACGCCTGGGTGCCTTGAACCTGTAAGGGCACGATCGTGTCGGCCTGCATGAAGCGTCCAATATCAGGGTCATACCATCTGCTCTGGTAAAAGTAGATGTCGCCTTCCTGCATTTGCCCGGTGTAGCCATAAGCGGTTATGTCATCCCCATTCTCATATCTGGTGGTGCCCCAGGGTTCGTAGAGGGTTGTGCTGACCAGGTTTCCGCTTGCATCCGCCACCGTGCTGACGCTGCCCAACTGATCGCCATACGGATAACTCACCACACCATCATTATCTTTCATCGCAATGCGCTGACCATCTGCGTAAAAGTACAATATGCCGAGTGGGCTTCTAAACACCATCGGAAAGTAAGTACAATAGATGCCTGTGCATACACCACCTGCACCTGGTTCGGGTGTTAAGACTTCGGTCACAAATTCATAGTAGCTACCGATATAAATGGTCTCTTTCAACTCACCTGTTGGATACCCTTCATAATCCTTTGCCCAGACTCGCTTCCCATCGCCATAATATACAAACCTACTCATCCACTTTTTATCATCGGTAATTTCAACCATCTCGTGGACGGCACAATCTCTGATGGGAGCTTTTTTATTCCTTCGCCTTCGTCTCTTCTGCTGGAAGCATGTAAAGCGCATTGTCGTAAACGATCCATAGATTGCCTTGAGTATCATTAACAATATTACTATCCGCAGATGTAAACATACACCATTCCCCGGTCTCCGGCTGGTGCCAGACTAAACCCCTGCTAGACTTGAACCAGATCCGTCCATCTTCCGTTTCGACCTGTGGATCAGGTCTCTCCCAGGTTAGGGGCTGATAGCCGTTAAACTGTGTTGTAACAAAAACTGGAGACCGCAATATCACTTGAGGATTGATCAGCCCTTCATCAGAAATCTGAAACTTTTCCACATCACTTAACCAAAGTTCATTCCCATCTGTTGTCAGCATACTAATAAAATTGGTGGGAATAGGACCATTATAGGTATTTATATGACGCTCATCTAGCTCTCCGGTTTCAGAATCATAGCTTTGAACGATTCCATCTTGGGTGGCCATAAAAACAACTCCTTTGTCATCTGTGGCTAATCCAATGTAGTTGTCAGGTGTTAGATGTTCAGTCAGTTCCAAAGTAAAGGGATCATATTGATACAAGTGAAGTTGGGGAGGTTCATAAGTCACAATAAGCCAAAGCTTGCCATCGGGGGTTGTTGCAAGGTGTTTTATGTTCCTCTCAGCAAATAATATATTTTTCTCAGATTCAGATTCAATAGCCAGCGTCTCTGGATTCAGCCTGTAAAGTGAACTAGGCTTTTCATGTAGAGGTTCATGTATCCACACATTACCAAAATTGTCAAAAAATAGTTCTGCTTCTTTTGAAACAGATGGCCCAAATTTCCATACTTTATCGTTGACATTGTAAGTCCAGATTCTGGTTTCGTCTTTTTCTTTAGCGGTAAACCAGAATATTTGATTACCGTCTTGTATTGAAATAAAGTGCAGATCCAATATTTCTCCATTAGAAGAAGAGAATTCGCTCACCTTCTGCCAGGCTGCGGGAGCAAGAATTGACGGCTTTGGTGTCGTTGTGGCAATGAATGTAAACGCCTCATCACCAACTGGGAAAGAAGAATTGTATAAGGGGCCCAGGCATTGCTCATTTAAACCTGTTCCAACAACAACCTCATCCGCACGCATAGTACAGCTGACTGATGACATTAATAACAAACAAAGGAGAAGTGTTTTTATCTTTTGCATCTTTTATTTTCCTTTTATCCAGGACCATATTTTATCTGCAATGTCTACATCGAGAGCTAAGTCTTTATGTAAAAGATCGTCGTAATTAATATCATTTCTCAAGTCGTAATAATAGTAATTCGGAAATTTTTTTTCATCGGTCACCGGCAAAAATTGCCATGTATACTTGGTATCAGAATCATTTGGATAGTCAGTCGTTGTGACGAAATATGAAGGCATCCCTGAGCCTAACAGGTCATCTACGATTTGCATCATGTCCCCTACATTCTTATATTGACCCCCAGATAAACTTGTATCTAAAAGTACTACCCCTGTTACATCCAAGTTATTACTTGAGTTAAAAAGGATCTCTAGCACAAGTAATATCGTATCTGCTCCTGCACTATGTCCAATTAAACGGATTCGTGATCTTCGTGATAGACTACTTATGTAATTCCAAACTTCTGCAGCTGTGTTCGCTTTATTACCATAGCTATCAACGTCATAATAAACGTTTTGGCCCGACCAAGTGTTATAGGGATTTAATGGCGATTGGATATCCGTTCCACCACAATTAATTCCATCGCCTATTCCACATACGAAGATATTATAAGTTGGTGCTGGGGGAATTGTTCCACATCGCCCATAATCATCATCGCCGCATTCTTTGAAATAATTACCACTTGGATCAGTATATCTCATCGGGTTATTGTTGACATATGCGTATCTGTCAAACGCTTGCGTGCCCTGGGCTATTGGCACAATCGTATCTGCCTGCATGAACCGACCAAGCTGCGGGTCGTACCACCTGGCGTTGTAGAAGTAGATATCGCCTTCCTGCTT
>CALLZZ010000515.1 GCA_937858235.1 uncultured Clostridia bacterium | reverse complement strand
TGTAATCACGCCAAAAATCATCAGTTCCTAAAAAAAGAAAAACTCTTCCTCCTGCCTGATTCCCTATAAAAGGCTCTTGTTCTTGCTTAGATGCCCTTGCAAGTAATATTGTTGTTCCATTTGAACCTGGTGGAGATACTACTACCCATCTCTTATCCTGATCTGGTTGATATGTATCTTCTACTAATTTAAAATGAAGTTTTTTTGTATAAAATTCGATTGCTTCATCATAATCTTTTACTACTAAAGCAATATGCACAATAGATTGAATCATTGCTCCATCTCCTCATTATATTAAAAATAACCAACAAACAAATTGGAGTTTGTCAGCTTCGTGTTATCCTCATACTGTGTACTCAGACTTTAACATTGAAAACAGCACCAGGTCTACAACACCTTTACCCTTCCAAATATGTCCTTGCCTAATTACGCCTTCTTCAACAAATTTAGCTCTTCTTAGAACATTTAATGACTTGATATTTTGAGGCATAACAAACGCTTGGATGCGGTTTATTCCAATATCGTTAAAAAGGTAATCTGTCATTGCTCTCACTGTTTTCGTAGCAATTCCGTTACCCCAAAAGCGATCGTTCAGTCTATAGCCTATAGTTATCATATTCACATCACTAACATAGTCAAATATTTCTGCTACACCGACAATATAGTCTGGATTTTCATTTAATGTAATTCCTAGGAAAATCTCTTTTCTCTTGTTAAAATCCCTTTCAAAGTGCCTAATCATATTGGCAACTGTATCTTTATTCTTTTTGAGCATGAAAGGGGATTGTTCAAAAAGTTTTTCGTTACTGTATATTTCAAAAAGGCTGTCAATGTCTGAAGGGATAATTTTTCTTAATGTAATCTCATCTGTAATAATATGCGGAAAATTATCATATGGATTTTTACTCATTTTGTTGTCCTCCTACCGTTATATAAGTAATCTTTGCTCAAAGACTGCTTGGCAAATTCCTATTTGTCGCTGTGTAATAAATCTCGTATGTAGATTCATATTTATAATAAAGAGCTGCTTCAACAAGCTTTAATGCAAATGTACCTAAGCTTGCCACAGCTACCTTGATGCACGAAAGCTGAGAAAGGGGCACCAAACGCAGCACAGCGTTCTTCTAATCGATGCTCGTGTATCAAATCCACAACGGCTTGCAGGTCGTCTACATTATCTTTATTTACGAACACCTGAAGGCGTGGGGCAATTTCTGCATTCATTAGGAGTTCAATAGACCGAACAATCTCATCATAAGCTCCCTTGCGTCCTGTGTAGTAATCAGTTTTTTCCTCGCCGCCGAACAATGTAAGCTGACATTTTTTAAGCCCTAACAACTTCAGCCACGGGATATAGCTATCATCTCGCACCGCCCGCCAAACACTCATCAACTCCCAATGCGGGACTTGTTGCTTTGTCGATAACTCATTTTCCAACGCCCACAGTTCTTTGTATTCAGGGAGATAGTCAGGCTCACGATACCAGCTTGTAACCTCAATATCGGCGGAAAACGGACGGAATGCTTCTGCAACAAAGCGCAGGTCATCACCTGTCAAATGACCGTTTGGTGTACAGCCAAGCCAGCAGTGGCGGCATCTATTTGGGCAGCCCGCCATATCAAGGCAAGCTGTGGTGTGTAATCCCGACCAAATCCGAACGCTCGCAGATGGAGAAATGGTAACTCAAGTACAATGCAAAAGTCTTATCGTCCATTGCGTCAACCGTATCACGCATATAATTTGTATATAGGTCAGTAGCGGCATAGTGCAATCGCTCTACCGAGAAACTGTCCATCAGCTTATCTAATAAAATCAAGTTCTTTTTCAGCCTCTGATTTGGAGCCATAAAAAATAATATCGCTATATGGTTCAAGGTGGTGCTTCCATGACTCTGCTATTTTTATAAATTCTTTTCCTGTTTTAGCAATCAAAAAGCACTCCTGTTGGTTATTGATATAACATATAGGTGCGTCACTTTCCAAATCAGATTGCTGTCCAACTGTTCCAATAAAGCCTCCTTTACTATCCTTCGCCATAATGTCCACTTGAGGAACTGTGTAAAACGCCGGAGCAGGAATATCATCATCAAAAATAAAATGGATATCGTAATCATCTGCGTATCTTTGATATTCTTCGTTTTTATCTCTCAGACTCATGGAGTGAATTGTAGTGCCTGCCGAGAGGACCTCGGCATCTTGAACAAAGACACTAATACAATCATTTGTTCCTGTTTTATTTAGGTAGACTTTTCGCATCTATAACCTCCGTCAAATTCTTATTGGCTTTTCATTATTATAACACAATAAGATAGCCTTCCCACCACCCTTTTGCAAGGATACTCTGAAGTTACAGTTGATTATGCTTATTTACTGAAATTTTCGCTAAGATACTTTACTGCGCTTCCAATATCGGCAACCCGTTCTACATGAATATTTTGTCCTTATAGATAACAAAAAATTGCTTTGCAACAGTCTTGGCAAACCATCGCGCAGCGATTTTGTTCAATTAGAATTTGTTTGGTTAAGTTATCGCTTTATCCAGCCATTATCAATATAATGCTGATTATCAAGGCTGGGCTGTGCCTCTGATTTTAGTACCATTTTATGTTGAAGCTTGCACATAGAAAAAAGTAGATTTACTTTTAAGCTTTTTCGTCTACGCGGTTTTATATCGGACACTTTGTCAGCAAGCTTACTCATCTTCCTTAAAAGCATTTCTTTATGTTTTTCGGTCATTTTATCTATAAAAACATCGCCCATCATGCCAGCACCGCAGGTATATATTTTTGAAACACCCATCCAAGAAAGGCTTGTTCTAACATCCTTTTGTGCAGATCCATTCGGTGCGCCAATGCTGTTCGTAATGATAACTGCTGTCTTTTCAAAGATTTTGGGTTCGGGGCGGTGTACCATCCAATGTACGCAAAGGTGGTCAAGCAATGATTTGATAGAGGCCGGGGCACGAATCGCATAGACAGGATAAGCGAAAACCAACAAATCTGCTTCAAGCATCGCAATCCAAATAGCATTTACACTTACGTAATGTGGACATTTTTCTTCGCCATTTATAAAGCAGTTTTTACAGCCTACGCAAAACGCTGGAATATCCTTTGGATAAAACTCTATAACCTGGTTATCACCTTTTAACTGATCTAAAAATAACGTTTTCATGTGATATGTAACACCGTGAATCGGCGTCCCATTTATCATTACAATTTTCATTGTTATCCCTCACATATTATATAAATAATGTTAATGACAAATTCTTTAGGATAGAATCGATGATGGTGTAAACGAAAAAGCAGCTTTGGCTTACCAGTAACGGCCCTTTCGTTTACATCATTTTCGATTTGTCCTAATTGAACAAAGCAAGCGCCCGGATGGCCAGTTTACTATGGAAATTCAATCTTTGTTCTTTTCATAAAGAATAACACTCGTTGCTCCCAACCGGCGAGTGCGGCATAGAAATCACGCAGCTTTTCCACCAGTTCTTGCTGATTGCTCATTCCTCCGGGTAATCCGACCAACCCCATGGAATTCTTTTGCCAATGTAGAAGCGAATATTGTACCAATTTCTGTGGGGTTTTTCCCAAATCATCCGGGGTTACGCGAATATCGTATAGCTTGGCGTTTTCGCCATCACAGCTACCTTGATGCACGAAAGCTGAGAGAGGGACACCGAACAGTGTAAGCTGACATTTTTAAGCCTTAACAATTTCAGTTGCCGCTGAACACAGCTTCATAAAATGCCCGCAGCCGCAGGACATCCTCAGTAATAAAATAAACGTCCATCATTATTCTCCCTTCTTATGGAATATGTCCAAGCTGTGGTGTGTAATCCCGACCATATCCGAACGCTCGCAGATGGAGAAATGGTAACTCAAGTACAATGCAAAAGTCTTATCGTCCATTGCGTCAACCGTATCACGCATATAATTTGTATATAGGTCAGTAGCGACATAGTGCAATCGCTCTACCGGGAAACCGTCCATCAGCTTATCTACATCTTCCTTACGAACAAGTTCGAACACATCTTCCGGCAAGGAAACGGTGGTGAAAGTTACCGGGTCTATTTTCCCGCGCTTGATGTAATCCATAATGTCAAACACTTTTCTCTGAAAGCCGCTCAAGATGAGGCTTCCGTCGCTAATACAATAGGAGACAAATATCACACCTCCGGGCTTCGTCACCCGTAATGCTTCTGAAATCGCCTGACGCTTATCATCCTCGTTATACAGATGATAGAGCGGACCTAACACCAGCGTGATATCGAATGAGTTGCCCTCAAACATCGACAAGTCCAGAGCATTTCCTTGTATGATATTGATTTTTTGCTTTGGCTTCAGGTTTTCCCTGAAAATCTCAATGTTATGGGCGTTTAATTCTACTGCTTCAACGGAATATCCCATGTCCGCAATGGCGCGACTGTAACGTCCTGTTCCCGCCCCGATTTCGGCGACTTTCATACCAGGTTTAAGATATTGGCTTATGTAGCGCATTGTTGTCAAGAACTCAACTTGACCGTGGTTAAGCGCAAGCCGCCCGTTTTCATCATATCTGTTGTAATAAGCGGCTATAGGGTCGAGGGTTATCCAATATCGATCCAACGTCTTGTTGTCATCAACGGTGGTGCGGTCAAACACGCCGCCACAGGCAATAATTGTGCGCCGACTGGCTTCATTGTCGTCATCACAGGTTATCAGCACTCGGTCAAGGCTCCGTTCCCGACATTTTTCAAGACAAAGGGCAAGCATAGCTTTGGCGTAACCTTTATGCCGCTCAGATGGACGGACACCGTAGCCGATATGCCCGGCGTATTCGGCGAGATAGTCATTT
>CALLZZ010000514.1 GCA_937858235.1 uncultured Clostridia bacterium | reverse complement strand
AATGGAACCGGCAAATCTGCCCTCGCCAAGAACATAGGCGTCCCTGCCGCAACAGAGTGGATTTCCGGTTTAACACCCGGCGATTATACACTGATGGTCTATAATGAGGAATTCATCGCTGACAATATCCAGAGCTACGGCAATATTCCCGGCGTTTTCACCATCACCCAACAGAATGCGGAAATCAAAGCCGAAGTCGATAAAAAGACTGCGGAAAAGCGAGCGCTTGATGCAAAAATCAAGTCCATCGACAGTAAGATCGCTGACGAGCGAGAAAAACAGAAAAAAATTGATGCTGCATATGAGAAAACCATATGGGACATGACCGAGTCTGTCAGAACACAGTATAAAGAGACACAGACCGGATATACGCGCGACAAGAAGAAATTCGTCGCCCATCTGGAAACCTACTCCCCAGTAGATATAGATGAAGCGGCTCTCTCCCAACTACACGCAGTCGCTTATGGAGCATCAGATACGCGGTTCATTGAGTACAAACTTATTGATGTTGCCACCATTCCCGCATCGACTCTCCTTGGAGAGGCTATCGTTGGTAGCAGCGATTCTGCCTTTGCCAGCTTCGTCCGCGCATTGAACGCTTCCGGATGGCTCAGTCAAGGGCATAAGGCATACCAGCATGAGGCAGGAAGGAAATGTCCATACTGTCAGCAGGACTTGCCGGACACGTTTGAGGCTGACCTTGCCTCCTGCTTTGACGAGCAGTATAAAAAGAGCGTTACCGAGCTGGAACAGTTTGTGTCGGCATACCGAGCTGCATTAAACGCCATACACGCACTTCTCACCGAGAACAGCAAGAATCCATTCACCTGTGAACTACTTTCGGAGTACAAGACCAAATTCGACCTGTTCATGGAGCGGGCACAAAACAATGTTGCTCTCTTGAAACAGAAAACTGACGACCCCGCGAAGACAGTCATCCTTGCGGATTTATCGGACATCCTTCTTGACATCAATGGTGTAATCGAGCAGATTAATGCGAAAATCAAAGAGTATAATGCCGTTATCGACGCAAAAGGGAAAAAGCAGCAGGATTGCGTCGCGCAGGTGTGGCAGCTCATGGCGTTTATATGCCGGTCTGAGATTGCTGTACATAAGAGCGGAAAAGAACGGCACACCGCCGATATCGAGCGGCTTAGCGGCGAAATGGGTACGGCGAAGGAAGCCTCCGACGCTCTACAAGCTGATATCGGGCGTTTGAACCAGCAGACCGTGAACACGACCGTCGCCAAGGACAGCATAAATGCGCTTCTGAAAGCCGCTGGTTTTCAAGGCTTTTATCTACGGGAAAAACCAGGCGCACAGTATGTCTATGAGCTGATACGTGAAACCGATGAGAAGGTCGCAAAAGGACTTAGCGAGGGCGAACGTCATTTCATTGCTTTCCTTTATTTCTATCACATGGTCGTTGGCAGCCAGTCCGATGACGGAAAAACGGTCAATAAGATCGTAGTCATCGATGACCCCGTTTCCAGCATGGACAGCAGCAGTATGTTTACTGTGGCGTCTCTCGTTCGGGACTTGATTGCCATTTGCTATAACAACTATCGGATGACAGATCATGGCAGTCAAAACGACCACATTAAACAATTCTTCTGCCTGACGCACAACCCGTTCTTCTTCAAAGAAGTTTCTTATAACAGGATTGCAGAAAACGAATGTGTAGGTATATACGAGCTGAAGAAGCGCGAGAACAATCAGTCGTACATCATTGAATGTACGCGCCTTGATGGCCGTGTTGGAGGCGGCAAGGTTAATTATTCACCAGTGAAAAATACTTATGACTCTCTTTGGGAAGAGTACAGAACAGCTACTGATTCGATTGCGCTCATCAACGTGACGCGGCGCATTTTGGAATACTACTACCTTCAGATATGTGGTTATTCCAGCGGCGACCTGCGATCTGATTTGTTGGAAAAGAACCGACATCGCTTTGAAACTACGCTTTCAGATGGTTCTATCGATAAAACCGATTACAATGTGGCAGCAGCTATGCTTGCGGTTCTAAATATCGGAGCGCGCGGTTTCAATGATGGTCTGTTCTTCGATGCTTCCGCTATTGAGCCACAGCAGATAAGAACTGTGTTTGAAAAGATATTTACAGCTACCGATCAGACGCAACATTACAATATGATGATGAATGTGAAATAAAAAAGACTAAAGTTGATGAGGATCAAGATAAGTATGCACGAAATCAAGTGTCCGAATTTTGGGAAAACATTCAATCTTAACGAGACCGATTATGAGGACATTCTAAATCAAGATGCTCAGATGGCAAAGCGATTTAACAAAAACATTGTGTATGAGGGAGAGAGGATGTTATGTATATTGCAAATATATCAATTGAAAATTTCAGAGGGTTTAGCGGTAAAAAAGTAATTGAACTCAATGAAAAATTAAATATTTTCATTGGCCATAATAACTCAGGAAAGACCACGGTTATCAAAGCCCTTCAAATCCTATTTGACACATCATATTCTAAAAAACTGAGCATTA
>CALLZZ010000513.1 GCA_937858235.1 uncultured Clostridia bacterium | reverse complement strand
GAAACGTGACTGGAGTTCAGTCGTGTGCTCTTCCGATCTCGATGACGACAAGTTTATATACAAAATTCAATACAATCTTGCACGTAAATGTCTTGAGGATCTTAAAGCGAAACGGAAATCTTCAGATGCATCGTTGTTGGATTTGTTATGATGGGGCATACTAAAAGTTAATCAAACTATTTCATATCAAATCATACTAAAACATTGTAGTTCGAATTAAGATATGCTATTATAATATGGCATGGACTGTACGTACAAGAAAGAGGAGGAACAGACATGACTAATGAACCTGAAAAATGGTCAAGTCTCGAAGAAATTGCCGAACATCTCGGTGTAAGTAAAGATACAATTAGAGCTTGGATAAAAAAAGAAGTGATTCCGTATCGCCGCATCGGTAAACAGTATAAGTTTAAAATATCGGAAGTTGACGCATGGGTCGATAGCGGAGAGAGTGCGAAAATCGAGTAATATGAGAATGGGAGGCGATCAAGAATGGGTACGACTATAAGACGTCGAGATTTCCCAGCGGTCATTAAGCAGACGCGGCAAGGTGTGTTCGTGTTAGCTCCCAACGTGACCGTGCCGGTAAATGCTTCTGTCGTGAATGTTGGGCTTCTACTTAGTGAAAGGATGCTTAGAGTAAAAACCGAAGGTTTATCCACCAGTATCACAAGTGAGCTGGATAACATTTTAGACGAAGACCACGGCGACATCCTCCTTACAAACACAGACATCCTCTTTGCTCCAGAATACGGACTGGATGTGATAAAGCTACTTCTGCAGCTTGGCAGAAACCAGCGGCTCTATCTACCATGGCCGGGTGAAATTACTGGAGAAAGATTGACATATTCCGAACCGAGCAGATTTGATTTTAAAGAATACAACGTCAAGGACTATGTGGATACATATGTCGTCTTGAGATAGGAGCGATAAAATGAAGTATAGTGATTTAATTCAATTTGACCCGATTGTTACGGTAATTGAGCTTAAAAGCGCAGATGATAATAAAAAAGCAAAAGAACTCGTGCGTAGCTATGTAATGAGTGACAATATGGCTGACCTTGTTTCTACTAAAATCATCTCTCAGTTAAAATTGGAAGATGTCGTTGATAATAAGGGTGTTTTAGTTGTTGGAAACTATGGCACAGGTAAATCTCACTTAATGAGTGTTATTTCTGCCATTGCTGCAAATTCCGCGTATCTTGAAGAAGCACAAAACGAGAAATTCCGTGCCTCCGCAAAATCTATTGCTGGTAAGTTTGAAGTACTACGTATTGAGATAGGCAGCACGGAAGCGTCTTTACGTGCCATCATCACGGGTAACATCGAGCAGGATTTGGCTCGACGTGGCATTACCTATAAATTCCCCGATGCCGGCAACATTACGAATAACAAAGATGCACTCATGGCAATGATGGCTGCTTTCGCTGAAAAATACGGCGAGAAGGGATACCTCATCATCGTGGATGAGTTGCTGGATTATCTAAAAGGCCGCAAAGATAATGAGCTGATGCAGGACATCGGCTTTATGCGAGAGCTTGGTGAAATTATAAAATCTACTCGCCTGCGTTTTGTCAGTGGTATTCAGGAAGTCCTGTTTGAAAATCCAACTTTCCATAATGTATCAAATTCGCTGCTAAAAATGAAAGATCGCTATGAGCAGGCTCTTATCCGTACTGAAGATATTGCTTATGTTGTAAAACAGCGTATTCTTCAAAAAACACCGGAGCAGAGAGCCATGATACGCGAGCATTTGACTCCTTTCTGTCCGCTTTATCAGAGCATGGCGGAGCAGCTCGACGAATATGTGGATTTATTCCCGATACACCCTGCTTATATCAGTACATTTCAACGGATGGTAATCGTTGAAAAGCGTGAGGTGCTAAAAACAATCTCGGAAACAATTAGTGAAATTATAAATAAGGAAATTCCAGCGGGTCAGCCGGGAATTGTTTCTTATGACACATATTGGGGCCGTATCAAGGGTGATCCAGCAAAGCGCGTTGAACCCGCTGTCCATGAGGTGCTACAAAAAAGTGGCGTGTTAGAAGACATCATTCAACGTTCTTTCCCTAAGCCAGCATATAAGCCTATAGCACAGCAGATTATTGCCGCATTAAGCGTCCATCGCTTAACGACGGTCGTACTCGATGCAAAGCTCGGTTTAACTGCGCAAAACCTGAAAGATGAACTCACTTTGTTCATTCATCTGCCTGTCATGGAGGAGGATTTCCTGCTCACCACAGTTGAAACCGTTCTTCACGACATCATGAACACTGTCAGCGGGCAGTTTATTGAATATAACAAAGATAATGGTCAGTATTTTCTTGACCTTAAAAAGGATGTTGATTACGACAAGAAGATTCAAGAGAAAGCGGACTTCCTTGGTGAAGACCGTTTGAATCAGTATTTCTATACGGTCATGTACGATGCTGCCGATTTGCAGCTCACTGAACACGTTACTGGCCGTAAAATATACGAATATCGAATCAACTGGACGGAAAAAAACATCTTCCGTGAAGGGTATCTATTTATGGGATTGCCAAGCGGGAGGCCAACAGCACAGCCTCCGCAGGATTTCTATGTATATATGCTCCCACTGTTCGGCCCAAAAATAATAGATGAACCAAAGGAAGATGAGGTTTATTTCACTTTCCAGAACAGCGAAAAGTTCACTACGCTTTTGAAAGAATATGCTGGCGCTAAGGAAATGGAAGTCATGTCTGCTCAGGGCGAGACTCGCTCAACCTATGCAAAACGTGCCACCTCCACGCTAAGAGATATTCGCCGTTATTTGGAGGAAAACAAAACAGTTTGTTTTCAAATATCATACATGGGTGCTGAAAAGCCAGTATTGGAATACCTGCGCGGAGCTCGCATGAACGAGATTACTGTGCGCGATGTTATCAGTATTGTGGCATCTAAAGCTCTCAGCAGCTATTTTAACGAGCGTTACCCATATTATCCTGTGTTTAAAAAGCCTGTAACGAAAGATAATCAGGCTACGATGCGAGCTGAAGCTATTAATGCTATCGCAGGGAAAGCAACTCAGCTCGGGCAGTCACTTCTCGAATCCCTTGGACTTCTTCTCGACGGTAAGGTTCGTGTGGAGAACTCAAAATATGCTGCACATTATCTTCAAAGATTGAAGCAACTTCCTGAAGGTAGTGTTCTAAATTCTTCCGATATCATGACCTCCCTTAATGGGCAAGACATGGTTGACGAAAAATTCCGATTGAGCGTCATTTGGACATCAGTCATTTGGACAGCGCTGGTCTATAGCGGAAACTGTGTCCTCGTTGGTCCCGATAACAAACGTTATGATGCAACGAATGTTGAGGAATTTATCAAGAATCCCAGCATAACTTATGACTTTAAACGTCTTGAGAAACCCAAGGCGCCTGCCGTTCAGCTTTTGCGTCGTCTGTTCAATAATATTTCCATCAATGATGGTTTGATTGTAAATCCTAATTCTTGGGATGACGGTTGGCAGGAACTCTATAAACGTAGCAAGTCACTCAGTGAAGAGACCTTCCGGTACGATAAGCTTTTTAAAGGCTCTTTATATCTGTGGGGCGACCAAATCGTGCCAACAAACCTTGCTGAGAAATATTGCCGCGAGATGGACGCACTCCGCACTCTTTATAATGATGTGCAGAGCCGCTGGAGTACGCCTGCGAAACTGAAGAACTTCGATTATTCCGATGAGCAGCTTGATAACCTCACTCGGGGCATCGATGCGCTGGCAATTGCTCATATCATAGAGGATTTCAAAACATCGGTTCAGGATATCATGCAATATCTTGCAACAGCTGAAACGATG
>CALLZZ010000512.1 GCA_937858235.1 uncultured Clostridia bacterium | reverse complement strand
GGTGTTTAGAGTGAATTGCAAAATTGGTTCTTCTCTCTTAGCCGCCATACAAGAGCAACAAAAAATGCCCCTGCGATTTCTCACAAGGACATGAAATAGTTTGCCGAGTTCGCCAGCCATACTTCGCTAAGTTGGTTGGAGTTCGCCGAGTTGGTTTTTGAAAAAGTGGTGAAAATCTATGACGAAAACAGTTAAACAACGCCTTTGCGGCGGTACTTTCTTCACATTGTTTTTACGCGCAAGAAAGCCCCTGCACGGAGCAAATGAATACTATACAGGAAATCCGGAGCCATATTCCGAACCCATAGCTCTGTTTGCCTTATCCAAGGTGATAGTTCCTGATTGGAAGAGTATATTTGTATACGCCGACAGCACTGTTAGCGGCAATACTTCGGAATATAAGACTTGTAAGAATGAAGGTGGCTCAATATACCCCTTCGGTGATGATGCAGCATTGATCGCATTCGGTGAACGTATCAAAGAAAGTTATCCTACCGCATTAGCAGATATGTGCAAAGTTATAGGTTTGCTTGTTGACACAGGCAGCATGAAAAAAGATATTCGCCTTGTTAAGGAACTTATTGCATTAATTGAGGTTGATGACTCCATCGGGGATAGTCAACCTTTCTATTCATTGGAGAATGGCGATACCATAACGAAAGCTGATCTTCTAAAAGCAAAAGATATTTGCTTGCAATCATTTTTATTAGGCGTTTGGTATTTCGCAGTAACCCGTTCGGAAAGGAACACTTTCGGTAAAGAAACAATCAATTTGTGGTGTCCCTCAACCGGGGGCGGAAAGCGCGAGTATAAAGGTAACCTTGCAAACCTCATAACAAGGAATATCACGCTAACCTATTGTGAGTCCTTTGGGGAAAGTGTAGATGCCGAAATTGTTGATGAGCCTTTGGTGGACGAGCCTCTGACAGGTGATGAACCTCGTAGTGAGGAACAATCGGCAGAAAAAGAACCTGCCGCATCCAATTTGACGCAGCAGGTTATAAACAACAATCCGACATTCTTCAATTTCAATATTTCTGGCAATAACAACAGCTTCTATAATCAGGTAGATACAGTAAATATTAAGAACGGAGGGCAAAAAGATGAGTGAAAAACTTCAGCAGATCTCATCGTCCGTCCTTCCGTCGAGAGGCGCATCGGCAAATATAACTCTACCCGGTGACGGGAACACGCTGATTGCTCAAGCAAATGTGGTAAACATGAAAAGCGTTTATATCCCTGTTGTCCAAGCAAACGGTGTAACACTACCGACAAGACGGACTATAAATGAGGATTATTATAATCTTTTCGTTATCGGCGATGAAACATTTACTGGAGGATATTTTATAGTACCGAAGAAGTGTGCCTTAACCGAAAGTATAACACCTGAATTGAAAGCCTTATATGCAACGCTCGATATAGATGCCATTGCAGCAATAAAGACCTTCCCAGCTATATTTGCAGGCAAAAATTATCAATATTGTTGTGCGGGTGGGAATCAACAAGCATACCTCGGATTTGTAAATGATATAAGCATTCAGGACAATGGTATTAGGGTGTCTTTTCATCTGCTGTATCCAATACCCCAGAGCCGATTGAATGAACTTGCTTGTGAAATTTCTATTGACAGTGCTTCGGCGTTCAATGAATTCGACAGTACGCATTGGACAATTAAGCAGATAAACATAATAGAAAAACTGCGTAACGCAGGTTTGGATACACTGCTTTAAGGAAAAAAGCCATACCGAAACGAGATATACATGGAGGTTCAAAATGAGCAGCGAGAAAGAAAATATTGTTACTGAAAAGTGGGTAAACCTTGAGGATATTGCAGAATATCTCAGTGTGAGCAAGGACACCGTCCGCACATGGATGCGTGAAGGCAAACTCCCCATCAACAAAGCTGGAAAGAGATATAAGTTCAAAATTTCCGAAGTTGATGAATGGGTACGAAAAGGAAAAATTAAAGACTGATAGACAACAATCACATTTCGTAAATACCGACCAATCTCGGTGGAAGGAGAAAAATTATGACGTCTAAAATGCCATCCGCAATAAAAAAAATAACGCTCAATCCCCCCACCTTCAACGGAGACGTGGTTGAGCCAACCTTTATCAATTTTTTCTATGGGAGAAACGGTGCCGGAAAATCAACAATAGCGCAGGCTATCGGCTCTGATACCAGCTTGGATTGGCAGGATGGAAAATCCGCCGCAGACTACGATATCTTGGTTTATGACCAAGACTTTATTAATAGCAATCTGCAAAATTACGGGAATCTCGCAGGTGTATTTACCGTATGTGATACGAATATAGAGATTCAAAAGCAAGTTGAGCAGAAAACCGCTGACAGAGCCTCGTTTGATGAGCAGTACCGCACACTGACTACTGCGGCAGGCGGCAAGCGGGATGATATGGCCACATCATTAAGTTCTTTGCAGAATGCTTGCTGGAGCAAAACAAAGACTGTAAGAGAAACTTTTGATGAGGCCATGAAGGGCAAAAAACGAATAAATCTGTTTGCTGATGCCATTTTAGCCGTTCCCACCCCAGCGGAGCACGATTTAACCGCTCTAAAGAAGATGTACGATATCGCATTTGATACCTCTGCAAGAGTATATAAGCTTTTCTCCAGAGCAGGCAGTTCCACCACATATGGAAAGTTACCCGGAAAAGACCTTATGGACAAGGCTATCGTTAGCAGCAGCGAATCATCATTCACTAAATTTATGAAAGCACTCCATGCCACTGACTGGGTACGGCAAGGTCATGACCACTATGT
>CALLZZ010000511.1 GCA_937858235.1 uncultured Clostridia bacterium | reverse complement strand
AGGTGCTTTTTCACACTCATTTTTAAGGAGGCACAGCCATGTTCCACTTCAAAAAGCATTCCCGCAAGGCAAGAGACAAGCCTCACGACTACTACACCGGCACAGATTTTCGATACCTTTTCGGCCCGACGACGAGCGGCAAGAACGTCAATGAGTTCACGGCGATGCAGACAACAGCGGTTTACTCCTGTGTCCGCATCCTGTCGGAAGCCATTGCTTCTCTGCCGCTCAATCTATACCGCTACAAGAGCGACGGCGGTAAGGAGCGCGTGTATGACCACCCGCTCTACCACATTCTGCACGACGAACCGAACCCGGAAATGACATCGTTCGTATTCCGCGAAACGCTGATGAGCCATCTGCTCATCTGGGGTAACGCTTACGCGCAGATCATCCGGGACGGAGCCGGACGCGTCGTAGCGCTTTATCCGCTACTGCCCGACAAGATGCAGGTCGACCGGGATGAGCAAGGCGAACTCTACTACCTGTACACAAAAAGCAGCGATGAAAACCCGAACGTGAAGCAATATGGTCAGGTACGGCTCTCCCAGTACGACGTACTGCATATTCCAGGACTGGGCTTCGACGGCCTCGTCGGCTACTCGCCGATTGCGATGGCCAAGAACGCGGTCGGCATCTCGCTGGCCTGCGAAGAATACGGTGCCAGCTTCTTTGCCAACGGAGCCAACCCCAGCGGCGTACTGGAGCATCCGGGTATTCTGAAGGACCCGGCCAAGGTGCGCGATTCATGGAATGAGGTCTATCGTGGTTCCGGCAACGCTCACAAGATTGCCGTTTTGGAGGAAGGCATGAAATACACGCCGATCTCCATTTCACCGGAGGAAGCGCAGTTTCTGGAAACGCGAAAATTTCAGATTGACGAGATTGCGCGACTCTACCGCATTCCGCCGCACATGGCGGGCGACCTCGAGAAGTCCAGCTTTTCCAATATTGAGCAGCAGTCGCTGGAATTTGTGAAATACACGCTCGACCCGTGGGTAATCCGTTGGGAGCAGAGCCTGATGCGTTCGCTGTTCACTCCTGCAGAAAAACAGCAGTACTTCATCAAGCTGAACGTGGACGGGCTGCAGCGCGGCGATTACCAAAGCCGCATGAACGGCTACGCCACAGGCAGGCAGAACGGCTGGTTCTCCGCCAACGACATCCGCGAGCTGGAAGATTTGAATCCTATCCCGGCTGAGGAAGGCGGCAATCTGTATCTCATCAACGGCAACATGACCAAATTGAAAGACGCCGGAATCTTCGCAGCGTCCACGAAAGCGGGCGGCGACAAACCGGGTCAGGGAGGTAACAATACGTGAAAAGGAAGTTCTGGAATTGGGTAAAGAACGATGGTGCCGACGAATTTGGCAGCGAACGCACACTTTATCTGAACGGCGAGATCAGCGATGAAACATGGTACGGCGATGAAGTTACTCCCCAGATGTTCAAAGACGAACTGAACGCCGGGAGCGGCGACATTACCCTCTGGATCAACTCGCCGGGCGGTGACTGCTTCGCGGCGGCGCAGATCTACAACCTGCTCATGGATTACAGGGGCAATGTCACGGTCAAGATCGACGGGCTTGCGGCCTCGGCCGCTTCCGTCATCGCAATGGCGGGCACAAAAGTATGTATGTCGCCGGTAGCTATGCTGATGATTCACAACCCCGCGACCGTGGCAATCGGCGACGAAGGCGAAATGCAGAAGGCCATCGACATGCTCGCGGAAGTCAAGGAAAGCATTATGAACGCCTACGAGATCAAAACGGGTCTTTCCCGCACGGTGATTTCGCATCTTATGGATACGGAGTCATGGTTCAACGCCAAGAAAGCTGTGGAGCTTCACTTTGCCGACGAGATTCTGTTCTCACCGGAGGAGCAGGAAGATCTGCCGAACGAAACGGAGGCCATGTTGTTCTCCCGCGCGGCGGTCACTAATTCTCTGCTTTCCAAGCTGATCCCGAAAAAGCCGGAAAAGCGGAGTGAAAACAAAGTACCCATTTCGCAGTTCGATAAAAGGCTGAGCCTGCTGGCTCATTAATTTGAGGAGGATTTTACTATGAATCAGATTTTGAAACTCAGAGAAAAAAGAGCGAAGGCGTGGGAAGCGGCGAAAGCGTTTCTCGACGCCAAGCGCGGCGCGGACGGTCTGATCTCCGCCGAGGACTCCGCGACCTATGACAAGATGGAAGCTGAAGTCATTAATCTCGGCAAAGAAATTGACCGCTTGGAGCGTCAGGCCGAGATTGACGCGGAGCTTGCAAATCCGACCTCGCAACCCATAACCAACCAGCCCGGTAAAAACGGTGTTGAAGCAAAAACAGGACGCGCGTCCGATGCCTATAAAAAAGCATTCTGGAACAGCATCCGCAAAAGCAACTTCTATGACGTGAGCAACGACCTTTCTGTGGGAACGGACGCAAAAGGCGGCTATCTGGTGCCGGATGAGTTCGAGCAGCAACTGATTGACAAGCTGCAGGAGCAGAATTTCATGCGCACCCTCGCAACCATCATTCAGACGGCCAGCGGCGACCGCAAGATCCCGATTGTTACCGGGCACGGAGAAGCGAGCTGGATGGATGAGAATGGCCTTTATCCGGAAAGCGACGACGCTTTCGGGCAGGCAACAATCGGCGCGTTTAAGCTGGGAACCATCATCAAAATTTCCGATGAGCTTCTGAATGACGGTGTTTTCAATCTGGAAAGCTACATTGCAAACGAGTTTGCCCGCCGAATCGGTACAAAGGAGGAGGAAGCCTTTCTCATCGGTGACGGAAGCAGCAAACCCACCGGGCTGTTAACCAGCGCGGTAATTGGTGTTACCGCTGCCAGTGCTTCTATTACATTCGATGATGTAATGGATCTTTATCATTCCCTGCGCACTCCTTACCGTAGAAACGCGGCCTGGATTCTGAATGATTCCACTGTGAAAGCATTGCGCAAACTAAAAGACAGCAACGGCAACTATATCTGGCAGCCGTCAATCCAAATGGGGCAGCCGGATATGATTCTCAGCCGTCCTTACTACACCAGCACTTTTGTTCCGGAGATCGGGGCCGGAAATAAAGTTATGGCTTTCGGTGATTACAGCTACTACTGGATTGCGGACAGACAGGGCCGCTCTTTTCAGCGTCTGAACGAACTCTATGCCGCAAATGGCCAGGTAGGTTACCTTGCCAGCCAGCGTGTAGATGGAAAGCTGGTTCTTCCTGAAGCGGTCAAGACACTTGCCATCAAAGGCGCGGGGGCGTAAGCCAATGCTGATTACACTGGATGAAGCAAAACTTTATCTGCACATTGACTCTGCGGATGAAGATTCTGTGATAACGGGATTTATTGAAACAGCAGAGAAGTTGTGTATGGACATTGCGCGTGTAGACGAAACGGAGCTTCTCGCTTCAAAAGAGACTTCGCGGATTGCGGAACTTTACGCGGTGGCCTATCTGTACGAAAACCGGGAGAACGCGGATTTTGGAGAATTGACTTCCATGCTCCGCGCTCTCCTTTTTGGCATCCGCAAAGACGCGTTTTAGGAGTGCCTGCCATGAGATACAAAATGCATATCAGCGAGTTGCGGACCATAATCCGCATCCAGAGGAAAGTTGTCACTGGTACAGGCATTCATCAGACAATAAGCTGGATTGACCTTGGCAACACGCTTTCCACTGATCCCCCCCGCTATCTGCGGTGCAAATGGTATCCTTTGGGCGGCTCCGAAGCGTGGATT
>CALLZZ010000510.1 GCA_937858235.1 uncultured Clostridia bacterium | reverse complement strand
CGCAAAAAGATCTGAATGAGGCCGATGAAGCTGAGATTGAGCAATGATTTGGAACCTAAGACTCGCGATTTTGATACAATCAAGCGATAGCATATATGTGAAAAACACCGACAAATCAAGCGTTTCTGCGGTTTTTAGCGGCAGCGGTATTCAGATTGAATGTGTCTGAGCCGCTGCTCTTTTTACGTCCGGAGCGTCAGGAAAGCGAAATGAAACCATAATCACACGATAGCCTTTTACCGTGTGATTGTATGCCTATCGTTTATGGGTACGGGTACAGAAAAGGCCGGACACCGTCAGCCGCTTTCGCAGCGTCAGGCATCCGGCCCAATCAGCACAGATTATCTCAATTCAGCGATTAGTCGAACAGGAACTCCTTCGTCAGACGTTCGGCTTCTTTGAACAGGTCATATCCCTGCGTCTTCTGAACGCCGATCATTTCGAAGATTTCTGCCTTGCTGTACCCGGCGTAACCGAGAGTGACGATACGTGCGAGCTTCGGATTCTTTTGTTCAAGTTCGTTGATCAGGTCTTCCAGAAGGGCCTCGACCTTATAATCATCATCGGCGTGAGATTCAACGCCTCCAGCATATTCGGTTTCCTCAAGCTGACTCCAGTACACCATGCTGCGATCTTCCTTCTCGTAAATATTACGGAACGGGCAGTTGGCACAGCATTCATGATTATTGCCATTTTTCTTCGGGCAGGGCTTCTTGCTGCCATCCGGCTGCGGGACCATGCAACGGCTGAATCTGTTCGGCCCGAGCTTCTCATCGAGAAGTTCGTTCACCTCAACATTGAAGATAGACCATGCCTGCTTCTCCTGATCTTTTGGCACCGGGATGAACATCACCAGATAACTGATGCCGCTTTTTTCCCACGTTCTCAGGTTCGACATATTGGCCTTGAGGCCCATTGCGTACTCCTTGCTTACCAGCTGAGGTACGAGAACCTCGCCATCCTTCAGCGGCGCGTCATTGTAAGATTTCCAGTTGTTGTCTTTGATTGCCATATAAGCGATCTCCTTTCGGTTTTCAAACCGAGGCGGAGACCACCCATATGGCTGCCAGTTGTGTTAGACATCGTCGGTCACCTCATGCGGATTGCTCCGCCTCATTTCGGTGACCAGCCATTCGTAAGCTGGCACTCTATTCATTTGTCTTTCCATCGCCTGACTACGAACACACCTCGTGGCCACGAAGAAGGTGAGTCAGGTTCAGGAGAGCCTTTTAACGTCGTGCTCGGGACGCGTTACAGGAAATGAATAAATTGTTGCATCGCTGTAAAATAATTTGCGATGACGAATTTAAGATTGACCATCGTGCGAAACTGTGGTAAAATTAAATATCATCGGTTTCATGTCGGACGGTTCATCTCCTTCCTGTATCTTGAGTATACGGGAAACGGCATTTTTCACCGCTCCCGAGAGTACACGACTGTACATGACCGTACATGTACGCATGGAAGGAGGGATCTCTATTGGCAGATACTGAATTCGAAATCTTCGCGAAGCTGCTTTCGACGAAGTATCGGCGGAACAGAAAAGTTGAGGTTTTTGCCAAAGAATTATTTGAAAAGATCTATTTGCCAGAATCTGAAGACGATCCCGTTGATGAAACCCTGCCACGGACTTATAAGGCCTACTACTACGGACAGAATGACATATCGGAACTCGCCTCCAAGATTTCCGGCTCTCTCGATACCGGGAATTTTGCTAAATACATTCAGACGGATTCCGATGACACGATTGAGTATCTCTTTGATTCGTTTAAGCCGTGGTTTCCTGACATTGACAGCAGTAATTACTGCTCATGCATAGCAGCTCGGTTCAAGGACATCATCGACCATGCGGCTGCACCAAAAACAAAAGACACCACCCTTGCAGCAACAAGCGGCGGTGTCCCTGCCATTCAGATGGCAACATTGAAAGAAAAATACGGTATAGGCCTCGTTGCAGAAACCGGAAGTGTATGCCCAAATGACGGATGCCAGAAATCACTTTTTACATACCGTGACGGACATACCGAGCTGATCTATGACGTCGCAGTTATTGATCCGAGCAATTCTTCCAATGAGCCATCCAATCTAATCGCGCTTTGCCCGGAATGCGCGGCAAAGTACGCTGCTCTTAAGACTCCTGATGATATTTCCCGGATGATGGAAATAAAGGAGTCTCTAATCAATGCTCATGAAGATCAGGAAATTCGAGCCGATCAACATGTGCAGGAAGGCGTCCGGCGCGTAATAGAAAAGATCCCTTTCATCACGCCTCCCACAGATATTGACCTGAATTACGATCCGGTTCCTGTGAAACAGAAAATAAGCGATTTTGCACTGTATCTTCGTATCAAGACAGATGTGAATGTTTATTTCAATGACGTCCATGAGGTCTTTCAGGAGATGGGGCGTGAGGGCAAGCTGCGGTTTAATCCGTTCTGCCAGCAGGTTCGGTATATGTATGTGAGTTTCCGAGATAAGGGATACAGTCAGGACCAGATCTTTTATGAGATGACGAAGTGGCTGTATGACGCAACAAATGAAAAATGGCGTGACTGCGAGATCGTCATCGCATATTTCACGCAGAAATGTGAGGCATTCGATGTTATTGCCGAATAAGCTTTACTCATATAACGAGAGCACACTTTCCAAGTTCCCTGTCGTGCTGAAGGAACTGCGGAAAGAGCCTTTAAGCGTGCATGAGCTGTACCGGCGCGTGATAAAGAAGATGGACGGCGTAAATGAATTCATAGATGTGCTCGACTGCTTATATGCACTTAGAAAGATTGAATACGACGAAAATGAGGAAGTACTGCGCTATGTTGTATGAAATAGAATGCGACCAGTTCGCTGAAACCATAAACGGGCAGCGTGTCCCGAGAGGACGGATTAGGTTCCGACCGGGTCTGAACACTGTCCTTGGCGATAAGCAGGGTGAAAACTCCATCGGAAAATCCACTTTTCTTCTGGCAGTGGATTTCTGCTTTGGCGGCGGCGATTATCTGGACAGTGAGAAAACAAAAAATAACGTAGTCAAATTTGTCGGAAACCACGTCATCAAGTTCGCTTTCAAGTTTGGAGAGCGTATCGAGTATTATTCCAGAAGCACGCTGGACCCTACTCATGTCAGTATATGCGATGAGAATTATAACGAGATCGGCGATCCGATGCCGCTGACTGATTTTCAGGATCATCTCTTTGCCTCCTATCAAATTCAGACAGCGCAGTGCAGCTGGCGCAGCCTGGTAGGACGCTTCGCGAGAATCTACGGCAGGCATAATTACAGCGAGGAGTTTCCGCTGCAATATGGCAAAGAGCCGGATGCGGATGCGATTAAGGCGCTGGAGCAGATCTACGGCGTTTATGACCTTGTGAAGGAGTATGAGGATTTCTACAAAGCAAAGAACAAACGCAAAACCGTCAGAATAACCGCCACCAATCTGGGAGAAATTGTAACCGTTGCGAGGACGAAGAAACAGGTCAAGGCCAATACCAAGGAAATCGAAGAACTCGAAAAGCAGCTGGAGGAGCTTCTTGATAAAGAAGACAGTTCTCTCGCGGAGGCGGATACCGCTCAGCTTGATAAGGCAGCGGAAATCAAGGGACAGATCACTGTCCTTAAGCGGCGCAGAACAAGGCTCGTATCGCAGCTGAATGCCGTCAAGGCAAACCTTGAGGAAGGCCTGACGCCAACATCCGACGATATTCAGGACCTTCGGGAGTTCTTCCCTGACGCCGATATTGAAAAGCTCGAAACCATCGAACATTTCCATAAGAAGATGCAGACCATCCTGACGGATGAGATGTCGGAAGAAGTACAGAGGCTGGAAGCTCTCATCGCTGAATCTACGAAGGAAATGCAGCGGCTGGAGGAAGAACAGCGTAAGCTTGGTGTTCCGACACATGTCTCGAAGAAGTTTCTGGATGAAACGGTCCGGCTGCGCAGCAGGATCAATTTCCTGAAAACGCAGAATGAAGGATATGATGAATCCCAGAAACTTGCCAATGAGACTAAAGACGCCAAGACCCGCATGGAGGATGCCAGAAAGAGCCAGCTGGATACCGTTCAGACCATAATCAATCAGGAAATGGTCCGGATGAACGACTTTATATACGATGGAAAACAGTATGCTCCTGAGATTAAATTCTCAGATGCAAAGAATGGAAATCCGAAATATACATTCGGCTGTAACTGGAATTCTGGCACAGGAGAAAATTATAAGAATCTCATCATTTTTGACCTGAGTGTATTCAAGACTACGGAGCTTCCGTTTATCGTTCATGACTCCCTGATCTTCAAGAACATAGCTGACCTGCCGATTGATAAGATCATGCAGCTCTACGTGAACAGCGGGAAGCAGGTCTTCATATCGTTCGATAAGCATAAGGCGTTTACGGAATATACAGCAAAGACAGTCTACGATACCCGCGTGATCGAACTTCATAGCGATGGCGGAGAGCTGTTCGGATGGTCATGGGCTAAGAAGACAGAAAACGAGTCGGGCGAAGTGCCGTCAGAGGATGACGAGAAATAAACTGATGGAGGTGCGTATGCGTATCAGTTACAGACCCTTATGGGTAATACTTGCAAAACGGGAAATGTCAAAGAAGGATTTGCGGGAATTAAGTGGGATCAGCACAGCTTCCCTTGCGAAGCTCGGCAAAGGCGAAAACCTGACGACCGATGTGCTTTTGAAGATCTGCGAAGCATTGAACTGCAATATTAATGAAATTGTAGAAACGGTTCCGGATGATGATGAAAAGGGAGCCGCCAATAAACCGGAGGAAAAGAAGAATGCCGCAAAGTACAAACAAGGCACTCAAAGAAGCCAGTCCTTATAATGCCGCGATTACGCGGGAACAGTTTTTGTTTTATGAAATGCGTACTACGGCAAAGCTCGTAAACGACGGGCTTGATAAGGATGCTGTGGTTGAACACATCGTGTCGGAGAATCTGTTTCAGTATCCGACGGAAAAGTCCGTCCGTAAGATGGCGCTTGCCTGCATCCGGAGGCTTGAAGCAATGGAGGACGATTCGCTTGTTACGGCCATTGCGACGCAGCCGAGTGATGTGGCAAAGCAGATCTGTCTGTATGCCATGATGCGGCAGTACCGTCTGGTATGGGACTTTATGCTGACGGTCATCGGAGAGAAATATCAGAAACTCGACAGCTCGTTCGGCAGGGTGGATCTGAACACATTCTTCATGCGGCTGCAGGAGCAGGACGACTGGGTGGCCACGTGGAGTGATTCCACTATTACGAAGGTTCGGCAGGTGCTGACGAAAACACTCGTAGAGAATGAATATCTGGACAGCACGAAGGCGGATCATCTGAATCCGGTGCTGATTAGCCCGGTACTTGAAAACGCGATCAGGAACGACGGGACGACGGAGGCTCTGCCAGCCTTCAACTGCCTGTCGTAGGAGGAAACATGGAAGGAAATATAGATGAACGTCTGGACAGGGTGCGTGATCTCCTGAAGGACCCGGATTTTCTGGAAGGAAACGGCTTGTCCAACGAAGTAAATATCAGGATGTTCTGCTATGAAGCGAGGGATGAAATGCGTGTCCGTCACTTCGTGCGGCAGATTCTAACAGACCAGACACTGCCGTGCCGTCTGAAAGAAAATAATTTATATGAGATCTTCCTGCAGTGCTGTGAGGACAAGAGGATTCTTTCCCGCATGGCAGATCAGGAGAAAAAGCGCGGGAAGGATCAGCTGCAGAAGATGATCGAAAAATCCATCAATGTGCAGGCCTATGTAGATAAGATCTGCAGCACGCCGCCGGAAAAGGGAGATGTTCTGCTTCTGACAGGTGTGGGTGATGTGTTCCCATTCATGCGTATCCATATGCTTCTGGAAGCCCTGCAGCCGAGAGTCGGCGGTGTTCCGATTCTCGTAATGTATCCGGGAACATTCGACGGAAGGCATGTGAAGCTGTTTGACCGATTAAAACCGAACCCTTATTACAGGGCGTTCAATGTGATATAGGAGGAGCCGCCAAATGAGAATTCAGGACATGTTTGTCGATGACATCAACCGAAAAATAAATGGTGTCATCAAAGTAGACCAGGAAGACACGACAACCGAGCAGGAATTAAACGAGTATGTCATTACGCGCGAATTGAAGCGGCATTTCATTACCTTCTTCAATTATTACGACGACGCTTTTGATACGCCGACAGCGGATATCGGCGTCTGGATTTCCGGCTTCTTTGGAAGTGGTAAATCTCACTTCTTGAAGATGCTCTCCTATATTCTGGAAAACAGGACCATCAACGGCATGTCTACGGTCGAGCGGTTCCGCAAGAAATTTGCGGATGATCCAGCCACCTTCATGCTGATCGACAAGGCGACGAAGGCACCGACGGAGACAATCCTTTTCAATATCGATATTGAAGGCTTCAGCAATAAGGACAATACCGCTGTGCTGAAGGTTTTTGCGAAGATGTTCTATAACCATCTCGGCTTTCTCGGGGAGGACCTGAAGGTGGCAAAGCTGGAGCAGTTCGTCGCAAAACAGGGAAAGACAGAAGAATTCCGCCGTGTGTTTGAAGAAAAGAACGGCGCTCCGTGGGTGGAGACAAGAGAATCCTTCGGCTTCTTCGAGGATGATGTGGTCGAGACACTCGAGGAAGTGCTCGGCATGAGCGAGACCGCTGCCCGTAACTGGTTCAATGGAACGGAGACCGCGGAGATCAGCATTGCACAGCTCGTATCTGAGATTAAGGACTATGTGAACAGCAAGCCGAAGAACTTCAGGCTTCTCTTTATGGTGGACGAGGTTGGCCAGTATGTTGGCACGGATACAAACCTGCTCCTGAACCTTCAGTCCCTTGTTGAGAAGGTTGGAAGCGAATGCGGCGGCAAGGTGTGGATCGTCTGCACCGGACAGGAAGCCATCGACGAGATCATCAAGGTTCGCATGGATGAGTTCTCCCGCATTCAGGCGCGGTTTAAGACGAGACTTTCCCTGTCCTCCTCTGCCGTGGATGAGGTCATCCAGAAGAGACTCCTCACCAAGAAGTCGGAAGCCAAGACCGTTCTTACTGACCTGTATGAGCGCAACGACTACGTGCTGAAGAACCTGTTCAGCTTCACCGATTCTGTGCTCGATATTAAGGGATACAGCGGCCCGGAGGAGTTCGTTGTGAACTATCCGTTTGTGCCGTATCAGTTCATCCTGATTCAGAAGATTTTCTCGGAAATCCGCAAGCATGGCGCTGCCGGAAAGCACTACTCCGGTGCAGAGCGGTCGATGCTGGACGGCTTCCAGATCGTAGCAAAATCCATCGAGGATAAGGACGAGCATGCGATTGCTCCGCTCTATCCTTTCTATGACAGCGTGCACTCCTTCCTTGACGGCTCTATCCGCCGCGTGATCGAGCGCTGCCAGAAGGCCGCGGACAATCATGACGGTATTGAGGACTATGATGTCAAGGTATTAAAGCTCCTCTATCTGATTCGCTATATCGATGATGTAAAGGCAAACCTTGATAATATCGTTATTCTGATGGCGGATGATATCCGGACGGATAAGATTGAGCTCAGGCAGACAGTGCAGAAGTCACTCGACCGTCTGAAGAGCCAGAATTATATCGACCGCCGCGGCGACGCCTATATCTTCCTCACCGATGAGGAGCAGGATATTGCACGTGACATCGCGAATACATCTGTAGATACCGCCAAGATCGTGGAGCGCATCGGCAATATGATCTTCGGCGACATCTATACACAGAAGAAATACCGCTATGGGAAGTACGACTTCCCGTTTGATGAAATGGTGGATTCTACTTCTATCGGTGCGGTGACTGGTGGCATGACGCTCCGCTTCCTAACAGTAGCTGCGGACG
>CALLZZ010000509.1 GCA_937858235.1 uncultured Clostridia bacterium | reverse complement strand
AATTTAATAAAGCATCTATGTTCTGCATACTGATAACTTAAGCCGTTAGAAATTCCTGAATTCTGCAGTAAAATAAGTAAAAAATAGCCCCCAATCCCTTTTAAATACAGGAATTGGGGGTGTGTGATTTTGTCAGAAAATCATAGCGCAACAACTCATTTTTTGGTGCTGGCTAAAACTTTTTTAATTTCTCCAAGTGTCCTAATTCTTTTAGAATAATCAATACCAAATACCTTGCCGATGTCGGCTAATACGTCGTCATAATAATTGAAAAGGTAATAATTCTGCTGTGCGTAGCTGCATTCAGTCTTTCTAAGGGTTTCAAGCAGTTTTGTAATGCAGTATTTATGTTCTAATTTTATCTCCAGAATTCTTGCAATAACAAGAGATATAAAGCAGGTTAGGAAATGTGCTTCGATGTGATCTTTTGTAGATACGTAGACAGGCCTCGCTTCCAGATCGCTCTTCGTAACCTTGAAAGATTCTTCAATTTTCCATAATCCACGATACATTTCAATGATCCGGTCATCCGTTTCATCCATTTCGCTTGTTACAATTACATAGTAACCGTCAAGTGCTTCTTCTTCACTAAGTCTTGCCTGATCAATTTCAAGAGTGGAAGTAGCTTTTAATATCTCACCCGTTTCTGCATCAAAGTCTATCTTTTTGATATATTTGGATGCACCATATGAGGTTGCACGGGTATATTTCCCCGGGTTGTTTGTAAGATCATGTGCCTTTGCTAAGGCAGCGGCTCGTTCAGCTTTTGCACGCTTATCATATTTTTCGCTGTAGAAAACAACTTGTTTTTCATCAACCGTCTTTTTCATCTTTCTGCCATTGGTGGCAGTCACTTGAATCGTGCGGGGATAACGCCGGGATTTATGTTTGTACTCATTCCCCAACCATTCATAACCGTCTTCCTTTAGGACATAGTCCCTCAGTTCCTTATCTGCTCCCCGTACAGACATGCTAAAAACGTAGCCATCTTTGGCAGAAAGCGTATACCAGATGTTATCCCCTGTAATCATACCTTTATCTGCAACTACGACTACCTTGCCCAGTCCGTAATCCATCTTGATTTTTTTAAGGTTTGGCCTGAACGTCAGACAGTCGTTGGTGTTGCCTGGGAATAACTGATATGTAATAGGAATCCCGTTGTTATCCATAAACAATCCCATCTGTACGATTGGGTTTGGTCGGTGTTCCTTAGAAACGCCCTTCTTTTTAAAATCATTAGCTAAGTCATCTGTTTCGAAGTAGTAGTTGGTAACATCATAATAAACGAGGCTGGTATCCCTGCCATAAAGCTGCTTGATTCTGCCATTGATCCAAAGCATAAGACTTTCCTTATGTTTGTTAAAAAAAGAAAGGCTGCGGTAAACATCATCAAGGGAGTAGTTCTCTTTTTCAAAGAAACAGCTTCGATTTTCATAAGTTTTTTTCTTAGAAGAAGGATATAACAGCCTGCTGTAAACAAGAAGTTTCATAATGGTATCAGCATTGTATTCTTCTTTAGAATAGCGCTGTCTGTTCGTCAGGAAAGTATGAATTCCAAGATCATGGTAAATACTGCTTAAAGCAGTATAGCCGAAATTTTTGGAGTAAGTGAGAGCAGGGTCAATCGTGTCTGAGTGCTTAAATTCCATTTTAATAGGAGCTAGCAACTCAACTTTTTGACTCTTTAATTCATCAACACGTTTTGAAAAATATGCAATTGGATTATCATAGAGCTTTTCCAATTCCTCAAGATATCCTAGTGATTCAATAGTTCTTGTGCGGGAACATTTTTTTGATTTATCATAATAAGTATCCACGATAGCCAGATGAATTTTCCCATTGCGGGTCTTGGTCTTTTTTAGGTACATGTTCACACCTCCAACACTTTATTATACCATATTCCGAATACGTTCGCCACTAAAATATGATAAAATTTCAAAATAAAAAAACCTGAACCTCAGTAAAATTGATAAGCTCAGGCGTTGTTAACTAAAATGTAGGTGCAAAAGAGTGGAGGATCAGACTACAATCGTTTTCTATTTATTTTATTTACTCCCTGATTTATCTAT
>CALLZZ010000508.1 GCA_937858235.1 uncultured Clostridia bacterium | reverse complement strand
GGACTACAGGGAGGATGCCAAAACGGGAGGAATGGCTGAATGAATGCTTCTGCAACCGGGTCAGCCGACAAGTCGGGAAAGATGCCACGATCCGGATCGATGGCGTTTCTTATGACGTCCCGCTTCAGTTTATGGGCCAGAAAGTGGAAATCCGATATCTTCCGGACTACATGGAGGATGCCTATATCCGGTATGAAGGGGAAAAATATCCGCTTACCAGGACAAACAAGGTTGAGAACGCAAGGACAAAAAGACTCCCGGCATTCAGCATCGATTATGGGAAGGCAGGTGTTTCCGGTGTTCAGTGATTACTATGGCCTGAGCGGTAACCCATTTGACAAGCAGATGACAGACCGGCTTGGATTTTTCCAGTCACATGACCACAGGGAGATGACTACACGGCTTAATTATCTCAAGGATATCCGGGGGGTCGGCGTGTTCACCGCGCAGCCCGGCATGGGAAAGACCTGCTCCTTCCGGTGCTTTTTGAAGGGACTGAACCGGAATCTCTACCGTGCAGCGTACCTGTGCCTCTCCACGGTCAGCATCACAGAATTCTACCGCCAGTTATGCGGGGCCCTTGGACTTGAGGGCGCATTCAGTAAACCGGCAATGTAAGAGAGCATACAGGAACGGATCTACTACCTCTATAAAGAGAAAAAGCAGCCGTTGCTCCTTGCGCTTGATGAGGCCCAGTACCTGAACCCAGGGATACTCCGGGACTTGAAAATGATCCTGAACCAGGATTGCGATTCCGTCAACTGTTTTTCCCTGATCCTGATCGGGGAGCCATACCTGAACAGCATCCTCGAAAAGCCAATCCATGAAGCCTTGAAACAAAGGATCACGGTACACTATAACTTTGAAGGGTTAAGTTCAGAGGAAACCTCTGCTTATATTTTTCAGAAGCTGGAGAGCGTCGGCGGAAGTCGCGGGATCCTTGAAGATGCGGCGCTGAGTGCAACTTACAGCTACAGCCGGGGGAATCCGCGACTGGTTGATAACGTCATGACGGATGCACTGACGATCGGGGCGCAGAACCAGAAGAAAAGCATTGATGCCGATGTGATGATGGCTGCCATCAACGGCCAGGCACTGGGTTAAATGAGGAGGTGATAAAGCGCTGTTATTCCGGCACAAGCGTGACATTACGCTGCGTTTGTGCCGCTTTTCATGCCACTACCGACGCGATTAACTTGCTGTTTATGGTGACTGTAATTTGACGCACGACACGATGCCACCGCAGTTATCTTGTGAATTTGGATTATTTGCTGGAATACGCAAACGGACAGATTTCATTAGAAAACGGAGAACATGTTCCAATTTCAAGACTTCGTCATCAGGATTTTATGGATGCTATGATGCGGTACATGAAAAGGAAAGGAACGTAAAATGTGGCCAATTATAATGGGACTATTGTATACCGGCATGATTTCCGTATTGCTCTATTATTATTTCTGCCGCCTTGCAGGAATAAAATTTCAATGGTATTACAGTGTTATGTATGCGGTATTATCATGCAGTTTAGCCATTTTCAGGCATTTGGGATGGACTACAGAGTTTCTGGATATGTGTTTAGGAATCATGTTGCTGACTGGCTGCGGTATGCTGTTCCAAAAGATTAGATTTACCGAGTCTATAGGTCTATCTTCCTTGATTATTTCTTTGTACAGTATTGTAGCAGGAATGATGCAGTCAGCTTTCTTTTGGATTGTCGCAAGTATTCGTTCCGAAATCGTATTAAAATTTGCGGATTTGCTCCAAAATGCTGCGGTCGTTGCTATGTTAATCCTAACTTGCCGTATCATACACAAATCTTTCTCAGGCAGCATGCGCCCAATTCGCCATCAATCGCTGCTCATGCTGCTTTTTCCGGTTTTGTTCATCACTTTTTTTGAGGCATTTATATCAGATTTTGTTTATGGCAACACGATTATTTGGGATACTGAAAAGGGACTGACATTTCCCAGCTTAAATAACTTTGAACTGTTGGTTTTACGTTTGCTTGCCTGTGGCGGCTTGTTTTGTGCGTTAATTGCTTATCGAAAATTATCTGATTTGATTGAGCACGAACAAACCATCCGGCTTTTGCGGCAGCAAACTCAGAATCAGGAGGTTTATGTAAGGGAAGCAAAATCAAGATATGAGCAGACCCGTTCATTTCGCCATGACATTAAAAACCATTTGCTTATTTTACATCAATTAATTAAGGATGGAAAATCAAACGAAGCAAGCGAATATTTAGGAAATATGGAAACAGTGTCTGATGCCTTGTCCTTTCAGGTGCATACAGGAAACGCTGCGGCAGATGCCCTATTAAGCAGTAAGCTGGGCGTTGCGTCCCAGCAGGAAATTCACGTTCATTGTGCTATTTCTATCCCTAAGCAGAGCCTGATCGCTGACATGGATTGGTGCATTGTTTTGTCGAATGCCCTTGATAATGCAATCAATGCCAGTGCGGCGATTGACAGGCAAGACCGATGGATTCATTTATCCGGCATACAAAAAGGAAATATCTATCTGCTCAGTATTGAAAACCGCTGCCGGAAAGATACAGCACTGCCCTTAGAGGGAATTGGCTTTTCAAACATTCGGGCTGTCTTAAAAAAATATAATGGAAATATGGATGTGGAAGTTGCGGAGAACATATTTAAGCTGAATATGCTATTTATCATTCCGCAACACCCAAAGGACATTCCGCAACAATCCCATTGAAAACTCCTGTTATATTTGTAAAATGAAAAGTGTAAACATTACATGATAAAGGAGGAACCACCATGTTAATAGGAACAGTAGATAATACCATTTCTCAACAAAATTCTTATTTGAATAAGGCTGAAAACCGCCAGTCAGTGGCTGCCACTGACAAATCAAAGGATGCTTCCAAAGTAGGAGCGCAAAGATCATCGGGAGCATTAAATGAACCCCGCGATGAATATATTCCAAGCGGTGATAAGCCCAATGAAACCCCCGGCATTTACCGCATGGAAAAAGATGAAAATGGTCAGCCCAAAATTGTGTTTGACCGTCCCGATTCGCCTGAAAAAAGCGAGCAAGCATCAGAAAAAAAGAATCTGATATTGCTTCACCGGAGGTAGAGCCAAAACAAAGTGAATCTGAGGATAAATCACAGGCTCCGGAAAAAGCGGATGACAAAAAAGCGGACATGGAATGTACGGTTGATACAGGCAAGGTTGATCGTGAGATTAAAAAGCTCAAGGAAGAAAAGAAGCAGATTCAACAAGAACTGAAAAATGCAAGTGATGATGAAGAAAAGCACAAGGATTTGGAAAGACGGCTTTCTCAGGTAGAAGCTGAATTAAGCGCCAAGGATAACGATGGCTACAGGAAGCAAAATTCAACTTACACCAATGGCTGATTGGGAGCATAAGAAACGAGCCGCTAAAACAACGTGTATGTGAACCGTTGTTTTAGCGGCTTATTTCTTATATACTGCAATGTGTAATCGGAGGTAAGCAATGGCTTTGATTTTGAACCGCCCTCTGTTAAGCAGATAGAGAAGAAATAAAAATTATATGTGTTCAATCTCAGTGTTTTACAGGCACAGCGAACACTCAAATTATTCAGAACGACGGTTGTCAAGGGTGGCGTGTTTATTATACGCTAATTTTTACCTGCCATTGTAGCATTTTGGATAGCTCAGGGGTGTTTATGGTGAAAGGAGGATTTTGAATATGAAGCCACAATCATTGCGTACGGATGATTGCGCTGGAGTTATAAAGTTCTATAGCAATATGGTATACCGTCTTGCCTTTGCACGAACAGGCACAAAATACGATGCTGACGAGATTTTTCAGGAAGTTTTTTTGCGATATATAAGAAAACAGCCGGTTTTTGAAAATGAAGGACACAGAAAGGCATGGTTTATCAAGGTAACTGTCAACTGTTCCAAAAAGCTGTGGGGTTCTGCCTGGAAAAGGAAGATTGTTCCTTTGGAAGAAACCGTGCTATTTGAAACAAAAGAAGACATAGACCTTTATAATGAATTACAGCAATTGCCCGCAAAATACCGAGAAGTCATTCACTTGTTTTACTATGAAGATATGTCTACTGAGGAAATTGCTGAAGTATTGGAGCGAAAAAACTCCACGGTAAGGACTCAGCTTACCCGTGCAAGGGCATTACTCAAAAACATTTTGAAGGAGGATTACGATGTTTAAAGAAAGATATTGTCGCATGAATGCTCAGATTCACCCAAGTGACCAGTTGCTGCAAAATATTTTAAATTCGGCTCGAGACAGCGATTGCACTAAGAGAATTAAACCTTTGCGATTTAAAAGGCCTGCTGCGGCTCTGATAGCCCTGTGTATTTGTCTGACAATGGCGATGCCTGTACTTGCTGCAAATGTAGAACCCATCTATCAACTGATGTATCAGGTATCGCCGAGTGTGGCTCAATTTTTTATGCCGGTACAAAAATCCAGCGAAAGCAATGGTATAAAAATGGAGGTTGTTTCCGCTTACATTCATGATGATACCGCTGAAATATATGTTACCATGCAGGATTTAACGGGGAATCGCATCGACAGCACAACCGATTTGAATGACAGCTACTCCATCAATCGCTCATTTGGCGGCTCTGCCTCCTGTCAGCGTGTCGGCTATGATAAAAAGACAAACACCGCAACATTTTTGATTTCAATCACGGAATGGGGAAACCAAAAGATCACGGGTGATAAAATCACTTTCTCAGTGAAACAATTTATCAGCGATAAAAAGAGTTATGCGGATATAAAAATCCCAATCGACCTTTCATTGGTAGACACTGATAAAAGCACAAAAAGTGTAGATTCGACGGGTGGCAGTGGAAAGAATTATGAAAAATATATAGTGGACGGCAAGACGACTGCGCTTACCCCATCACAGGCAATGGATGGATTCCCCGTTGATGGAATTGAATTGACCGGCATTGGGTATATCGACGGTAAACTTCATATCCAGACGGCTGCTTACGATAATCTGGATAAGGATAACCACGGTTACTTTTATTTAAAAGACGCAGATGGCAACAGAGTTGACCTTGACTATGATTTTCATTTCCTGAATCAATTTCAACAGCCGGGCCGAATCGACTATTATGAATGTGTGTTCGACATTCCGCAGGAACAGCTTGGAAAGTATGCTTTATATGGGAATTTTGTTACTTCGGGCATGCACACGGAAGGAAATTGGAGGGTAACATTTCCTTTGGAACAGGCAGAATAGTAAAAGAACAAGTTTATATTGGTTAATCCCGGTTTTTGCAAAATCTTAAGATGACAAGGCAAAGCCACTTGGAAATTCTCTATAACAAAGGACTGTATGCTACCGCGAAGGGAAACATACAGTCCTTTGTTGCTCTGCTTATAATGGAGACTTGTTAAATCCGTTGCATGATATACCGAGAGCCTTTAATAATTTCTGTTACCTGAAATCCTAACTTTTGATAGAAAGCAATAGCCCCCTTGTTGTTTGCGAAAACATAGAGGAAAATGGGGAGATCTGTTTCAGAAATACAGTTTTTCAGTATTTCCGTTCCTATGCCCATATTTCGATATTGAGGGAAAACATAAAAATCATCAATTTCCATTTTCCCATCTGCATCATGAAAATAGTAATATCCAACCTTTTTTTCGTCAAGCACCACACATATGTACTCTTGTATATGGGCTTCAATTTTATTTCGTACCCATGACAAAACTTTTTGATAATCAATAGCTTCTATGTTTTCGTACTCGTCAATGAGCGCCTTGTTCAGCTCAAAAATAAGCTCAATATCTGTTTTGTCAGCAGGCTTATATTTTATATTCATCATTACACATGCTCCATAGCTTATCAGGCGGTTACGTCAATCGTTCCGGCAGATGTATCGGAAACCAGCGGGGTAGTTGCTTCGCCTCTTGCTGCATTCCATGCTTCTCTGTATATACCATAAAATTCAGAGGTGCGGGCATCCTCTGCCGGTGTTCCCATAGCATGCCATGTACCGTTTGAAAAGGTCGCAACGATTTCTCCGCTGCTGTCCTTAAATTCGGCATAGGAAATAGTATTGTCGTCGGACATGATTCGTTTTCCAAAAAGAATATCTAAAAGGGATATGGCTTTCGGTTGTGGTATAGGCGATTGATAGATACTGCTGAGGGTTGCCAAAGCGTTATCAATAATTCCTTTTCGGTCTGGTGATACCACAGAAACATAGCTATCCATCAGATTTCTGAAGCCGGGGCATTCTACGCCGAACCTACCAGTAGGAGCGTCTTTCTGAGCCAGCTGTATAATTGCTTCTTTAAATTTATCATCATTCATTTTCGGTGCCTTTTTGGTAAAATAATCGGGAAGCGGAACGCTGCTTATTCTCTTTCTTGAAAATTGCTGGCTCTGGGGAAAACGATTAAAAGAATTTATACGCACTGTAAATCGCTCCTTTCGTCAACAAAATACTTTTATTTCATATCTTTCTTCATTAAAAACAATTCTGTTTCCGTACCTACTCCCTCAAATCCCAGTTGCAGATATATATTATGTGCTTCTCCTGTATCCGTAACAATGTAAACCCGCTTCTTTTCCTCTTTTATGGCTTTATAAAGCAGTTTTTTTAACATATTTGTTCCGAACCCTTTGCCCTGATATTCGTTTAATATTGTAACTTCTTCTAATTTAACAATCTGATTCTTCTCATACCAATCACAAAAACCGATCGGAGTCTCTTCGTGATAACAGATATAAAAATCCATCAAGCCCTTTTCATAAAGTTCCTTTTTCTGGTTCGCTTTCTTGCTGGATAACTCAAGGGACATTCTTTGCGCCGCATAAGTTATGGCACAATCTATTCCTGCTTTTATTTCTTCTGATGTAACTGCTTTTTTAACCCTGCAGCTATCATTTCCATGCCAATCCCCTGCAGAATGTTTATCCGCTGTCATATAGTAAAGATCGTCCACATCAAACCCTAAATCATTCATGGCATCGTAAAATCCTTTCGAAGCCTCAATTCCAGGGTGGATTACAATTTTTAAATGATCTTTGTCTGACTGCGCCAGCGCTTTTAATTGTTCGCGAATAAATTCAATTGTTTCCGTCTCATTGCTTATGTTTTCTAACAGAATAAAATTATGGTCATACAATTCTGACACAGTCTGATTGCTAAAATAACTGATATCTTGCACTGCTTTTTTCTTGCAGAATAATTCCATATAACTATCTTCTACCGCTCTTAATTGATTTATCATAAAATATTTCTCCTTTTAAAAAAACAAATAATGTTTCTGTCAGGTTTATCAATTCAAAGTACTATTAGCATTAGCTTTGACCGGCTTGCAACCGAAAGCACAATGCCGTTTGATATCCCTGTTCAGGCTCACTCTCAATGATCATGGTGCCGCCGTGTGCTTCCACAATCTGCCGAACCAATAGAAGCCCTAAGCCGTGGCGCAGGTTCAGTCGTTCGTCCGTGCTTTCCATGTAGTGCGGCTTTTCTCCCAGTTCCCGCAGCTTTTCAGGCGAAAGGCCCACGCCGTTGTCCGCAACCGTAAGCGTGATGCCTGTTGCGGAGTTGTCCAGTGTGAGCGTAATCTTACAGCCCTGCAAATTGTGCTTGATACTGTTTTGTACCAAATTACTGATTGCCCGCAAAATCAAACGGGAATCACATTCCAGCATAGCGTTTTCGGCGGCAGGCTTAATCTCAACCTCCACCGGAAAGAATTCGGAAAGCCCGTCGTTCAGCAGCTCCACGGCGTATGACCGCAGAAGTTTGGAGAAGCGCACCGGTTCCTTATGGAGTGGCTGCATTTCGTATTCCAGTTGCGATACCAAATTCAAATCCTGCACCAAATCTTTGATTTTGATGCTTTGCTGCCGCACGATTTCAGCCTGCTCTTTTACAGAGCTGTTTATGGTCTTATTATCTGCAATACGTCCGGCGTATCCCAAAATCATGGACAGTGGTGTGCGAATGTCATGGGAAACACCGCTGATCCAGTTGGCTCTTGCTTCATTTTGCCTGCTTAAAATACGGGATGCTTTGTTAATACTTCCCGCAACCTCCGATAAATCACCTCCGATAGATAACGATACCGGCTTGCCATCGGAAAGCGTCTCAATCGCATCAATGATCGGGTCTGTGTTTCGGATAATTTTCCTCTTGGAAAAGAAATAGGCCAAAAACAACAATAAAAAGTCGGCTGCCAGCATTCCGGTAATATAGAGCGGAAGCGTTTGAATCGCATGGATAGAGAAATAGTTGCTGGTGAGCTTTGTATAGCTGTCTTTCGGATAGCCCAATACCAGCAGACCATCTTCCGTGTTCCAAACAAAAATGGGATAGTCCTTTAAATACCCTTTGGAAAAGAGGGCGACATCTTGAATCGTGTAATCTCTGGGAATGTCTTCGGGCGTATTGACAGCCCAAATCTGATTTCCGTTCTGGTTCAGGAACATAGCCCAAACATGAGCGCTCTCCAGTTTTTGACGGGCATCGTCCGATACACCCTCTACCGTCGAAGCGGCGGCGATTTCCTCCAACATATTTTGTGGTGAGGTATCTCCGTAGTCGTTTCTAATAACGCTCTGAAACGTAATACCAAAGGCCAGTACATTGAGCAGCGCCAACACAAGGATAAAAGCGGCAAAGGATGCCAGATGCTTCGAGATATATTTTCCAAATGCTTTCATGGCGTCACTTCCTTATGTTCAGCTTATAGCCCAGCCCTTTGATTGTAATCAGGGAAACCGGATTTGACGGATCTGCTTCAATTTTTTCACGAATACGCCGCACATGGGCATTCAGGCTGTTCTCATACCCGAAAGGATTGTCACCCCAAAGGGCTTCGCAAAGCGAATCTATGGAAACAATTTTGCCCTCATTGTGTGCAAGGGTTTCCAAAAGAGTATGTTCCTTCGCAGTCAGGGGGATAACCTCACCGGCTTTATGAACTTCGGCACGGCTGAAATCAACCGTGCATCCGTCCAGCTTCAGGAGCTTCCCATCCACTTTGTAGCAGCGACGCAAAACAGCATAAACACGCAGTAACAATTCCTGTGCCATAAAAGGCTTTACGATGTAATCATCGGCTCCCAGTCCAAGACCGGCCAATTTATCCGCAGCCTCGTCCTTCGCTGTCAAAAAAATGATCGGTACATCGGTAAAAGAGCGCATTTGCTCCATCAGGGAAAAGCCGTCTCCATCCGGCAGCATGACATCCAAAATTGCTAAATCTGGTTTTTCACTTTCGGCAACTGCGGTGCCTTCTTTCACAGAAGCGGCCGATACAATATTTTCAAAACCGTCATCCTTTAAAATGGCGGTTACCATTTTAAGCAGCTCAGGCTCGTCATCCACAAGCAGGAGCTTTTTTGTGTGTAAAAATGTTTGATCCATTCCTTCACCTCCAACTGTATCTATTATACCAAAGCATGTCCGTTTTGTGTGATGTTCAGCAAAAAGTAAGGTAAAAGTAAGGACAGGAGAATGTAGATGTCAGGTTGACGCTGTACCATAAGAGTATCGAAAGGAGATGTTCTTATGGATACCATGATTACAACAGAACAGTTGACAAAAAGATATAAGAATTTCACATCTGTCAACAGTGTTTCGCTTCATATCCGAAAAGGCAGCATTTATGGCTTTCTTGGGCCGAACGGTGCCGGGAAATCTACCACCATGAAAATGCTGCTGGGGTTGACGGCCCCCACAAAGGGCAGCTTTATCATCGATGGGAAGCGCTTTCCAAATGACCGGATGGCCGTTCTGAAAGAGATCGGTTCTTTTATCGAATCGCCCTCGTTCTATGCCAACCTGACCGGGCGTGAAAACCTCGATATTATCCGCCGAATTTTGAAACTGCCGGAAAGCGCGGTAGAGGATGCATTGGAACTGGTTGGCCTCACAGAGTTTGGCGGTCGACTGGCAAAGAAATATTCGCTGGGCATGAAACAGCGGCTGGGACTTGCCGGAGCACTGCTGGGCAGACCGCCCATCCTCATATTGGACGAACCGACCAACGGCCTTGATCCCTCCGGCATCCACGAAATTCGTAATCTGATCAAATCTCTGCCGGAGCTTTATGATTGCACCGTGCTGATTTCTTCCCATATGCTGTCGGAAATCGAGCTGATGGCGGATGATATTGGCATTCTGAACCACGGTCGCCTGCTGTTCGAGGGCAGTCTGGATGAGTTGCGGCAGAGTGCGCTGCAGGCCGGTTTTGCCTCGGACAATTTGGAAGAAATGTTCCTTTCCATGATAGAAAAGGACAATGCAGCCAGAAAACAGAGGGCACAGCTATGAATGCACTTGCAATCGAACTGCGGAAAGAAAAGCGGACAGGCGTGATTCCTGTGCTGCTGGCCGTCGGCGTTTTGGGAGCGGCATACGCCTTTGTCAATTTCCTTGTGCGGAAAGATACCCTGCTGAACCTGCCGCTGGCTCCGATGGATGTTCTTTTGACCCAACTCTACGGCATGATCATGATCTTAAATATGTTTGGTATCGTAGTCGCCGCCTGCATGGTCTACAACATGGAGTTCAAGGGGAATGCGGTCAAGAAGATGTATATGCTGCCCATGAGCGTTCCGGGGATGTACCTTTGCAAATTTTTGATCCTGACCGTGATGCTTCTGGCGGCTGTTGCACTGCAAAATCTGGCTCTGATGAATATTGGCATGACCGAGCTTCCGCAAGACACCTTTGAGATGGGTACGCTGGTGCGATTTGCCGCTTATTCGTTTATCACCTCCATGCCTGTGCTGTCTTTTATGATTTTAATCTCTTCCCGGTTTGAAAATATGTGGGTTCCTCTCGGTATTGGAGTTGCGGGATTTTTAAGCGGAATGGCCTTGGCAAACTCGAAAGTTGCTTTGCTGATGATCCACCCCTTTGTCGTGATGCTAAAGCCAGCAGTTGCCATGAGCGCACAGCCGGATAACACGGTTATCCTTGTTTCTTTGGTGGAAACAATCCTTTTCTTTGGGGCAGGGCTGTGGATGGCAAAGCATCTGCGCTATGAATAAGGAGGGAGGATTGAAATGAGTTTTTTAGAACTGCTTAAAATTGAGTTTATGAAAGTGAAGCGCTCAAAAATCATTCCCTTGATTTTTGTTGCCCCGTTATTGGTGGTAGCATCCGGGATTGCGAATTTGAGCAGCTATTTCACGCCGGAGTATACCAATGCGTGGCCAGCCATGTTCATTCAAAGTGCACTGGTCTATGCCTATTATCTGCTTCCGCTCAGCATGATCGTCGTTTGTGTTATGATTGCCGGACGGGAAACGCAGAATAACGGCATCCTGAAAATGCTGGCTCTGCCGGTCAGCCGTTATGCGCTTTCTCTGGCAAAGTTTTGTGTGCTGATGTTCTACTTGTTCATGGAAATGATTGTGTTCCTTGCGGTATTTGTTGCTGCCGGATTGATTGCGACAAGCACCATGGGAATCACCGAAACACTGCCTGTCCTTTACCTGCTCAAGTGGTGTGCGGGGCTGTTTCTTACTATGCTGCCCAGCGTGGCAACCATGTGGGCTGTTACGGTGTTGTTTGAAAAACCGCTGCTGTCCGTCGGACTGAATCTGCTCCTTGTCATTCCCGGCGTCTTGGTCGCCAACACGCCGCTATGGATTGTCTATCCATATTGCTACAGTGGCTATCTGGTGTCCTGCTCGCTGCACGAATTTACAACGAATATCGCAGGAATAGCCTTTGAGCTGTTTCCATTCCTGCCCTGTGCCGTCCTGATCTTTGCATTGGTGCTTACCGTGGCGGTAACACAGTTTGGAAAGAAAGAAATGAGGTAAAAAGATGGAAAATAAGAAATTTCAAAAAACAAGCATTGCGGCACTGATTGTCAGTGTATTGCCGCTGGCAACCTTTATTCCGATTTTGCTAAAAATCACTTTGCCGGATGGAGTACGCAGCATTTGGGCTGGGGCCAATATTCTTTTTATTCTGGCAGGGCTTTGTCTTTCCATTGTCTGCGTGAAAAATAGCGAAAGCCGTAGTGTTTTGAATATTATCTCTACAATAATAAGTGTCGTGTTGATACTGATCGTGATTGGAATAATTATTCTGGCATTGTTTTTGAATTTCCTACAATAAGATGAATTGCTCCTTTGTCTAAATGTCAAATTTTTCGGTGAATTACCCGCCATATAAAAAAACGGTAGTTTGGCGGGACACTTTACATGCTTAAATACCATTTGAAACCCTCCAAACCCGTGAAGTTTGGAGGGATTTTATATGTGTTGGTCTATACAGACTACACCGCTGCGCATTTGCTGCAGCGACATTAGGCCATCTGCATAACCGGTACGTACATAGGTAATTTGTTAAAAAAAGCCTATGTTCCTCAGCGGATAACTATGCGCACCAGCACGAACCACCAGAGCAGGTAAAACATGAAAAAGTATATAAAAGCGTACTTATGGACGGTCATGTCCACAGGTGCGCTCTTTTTTTACTGAACAAAATTATTCCCCGATGCCGGTCACCGCCTCTTGTCCTTCGTTTTCAATCACATTTTGAAAATTTGGAGGACAAGCATATGTCAGAGAACAAAAAATATACCATCGTAGTGAAACAGCAGCGTGTAGCGGTTAGTGAGGCCGTTTACCGTGCCTACCATAAAGAGCGGGAAGCAGAACGCTATCAGAATAAGCTAATCCGCCAGAATGAGCTGTCGCTGGAACGCTTCCAAGAGGATGGTGTCAACATCGATTACCTCATTGTCCGTGTTCAGCCGGACATCGTGGACAAGCTCATTCAGCAGGAGCAACTGGAGGCACTGTGGATCGCTCTCCAATCCTTGCCGGAGGATGAACGCTCCCTTATCGATGAGCTGTTTTTCAATGAGAAAAGTGAGCGGGAGCTTTCCACAATGATTTCTGTACCGCAAAAGACCATTAACGACAGGAAAAAACGAATTCTGCTTAAACTTCGGAGAATGATCGAAAATTAATCCGCTCAACCCCCTCACTTTTTCCTTTATAGAAGTGAGGGGGGGTTTCTATCTCTCTCGTGTTCCTTGAAAAACACCGAAACCATTCGGTCATATCCAGCAGCTTAAATACGTTAGCTGTTCAGCTCCGATGAGGGGAAAGCGGCTT
>CALLZZ010000507.1 GCA_937858235.1 uncultured Clostridia bacterium | reverse complement strand
TCTGTGATAACTCCCATTTTTGTTGGAAGCTATCACAGAAAATGTATCTGTGCCTGCAAGGGATGCTGACAGCATTCCATTGGAAACTGCTTTCCAGCCCTCCATTCATCGGGGCCTGCCCAATGCGGTGAAGCGTTCAAGGCAGAAGTATCATAATCCCCTGCCCGGCTCATCGCCCCCACCTGCCAGTCACGGCAGAAATAACATGCAGTTGATCGCAATGCGCCTGTGTTACAGCTGGCGGTTTCTCCGTGTCCGCGCCCGGGCAGGAATGTCCCTGCATACACTATTCTATTTTCAAAGTACGCCAACGCCATATTCCGAACCCTACTTGAGGCTGTCGGATATGAAGTACTCAATGATTACCATTGCGGAACCGTGGGCTAAATGCCCACGCTCCTGTCTTTTATCAAGAAAGGGCGGGAGCCTGAGCACTTGAAAATTTGAGAGCCCCGGCAATGGAATTTTGCGTTCAGTAATTATGTATTTTACTTTTCAGCGGACAACCATATGTTTTTTGATACCAAGCCGCATATTTCTTCATATTTTCAGGATTAGAATAAAATTTTTTGGCCATTTCAAGGACCTGTTTAGCAACATGGTCACTGACAATACACCGTTCAATCTCTTTTTCTTTCACAAGAGGTTTCCTTCCTATCCTGACATTTTGGAGTTTGTTGGGGAACTTTGTTTTGGTATGCTTCAAGCGCTGCGGCGACAGCATATACTTGCAGCAAGCTCCAGCAATCAAGCTTTTGAAGCGAAGAAATAATATAGGCGATATCTGTTTTTTTTATCTTCCCAAACATATCACTTTCTCCTTTGCTTGCTATGTGAATATATACTACCACTATGTGAGCAATTAGTCAATACGTTTTTTTTTACTTTCTTGCATAGTGAGCACTTCAGTGCTATGATAAATTAAGGGAGGCTCTGATATGAATGAGCGGCTAAAATTACTGCGAAAAAAATTGAATATGAGCCAGCGCGATTTTAGTAAGCGTATTAATGTTGGCGCTTCAACATTAGCAATGTTTGAAACTGGTCAGCGTGAATTAAAAAGCATTCATATATCAGCAATTTGCCGAGAATTTAATGTAAATGAACATTGGCTGCGCACCGGAGAAGGAACCATGTTTAATGAAACTCCCCCTGATGATGAACTTAGCCGGTATCTCGGGCAACTTCTCAAACCAGATCATAAAAATGCGTTCATTAAGAAAATCATTTTAACCTATATGCGCCTTGATGATGATGGGAAAAAAATAATCCGAGACTTTGCTGAAAGTCTCGGATCTAAAAATAATTGATTTAGTTTTCGTCAACCAGTTCTTCGATTGCGTTGTACAGATTTATTAGGGTGTGAATATTTTTTATCCGCCTAATAAGCCTGATTGTTTTTTCTTGCAGATACTTTCTTTCATTATCGGCGTTTTCTACTTTCTGTTGCATTTTTTCTCCTGCTTTTGGTACGCGCGCATACGTAAATTGACCGTGGTCTATATAGAGATATCGTCTAATAGCAAAAGAAATATAGAAAATAACCATTTTTCATCACTTTTGAATATCTGAACCTATACAGAGTTAGGGGGATCGTAATGCGAACTGTTATATATGCCCGCTACAGTGAAGGTGGAAAGCAGACCGAACAATCTATTGAAGGACAAGTTCGGGAATGCAAGGAGTACGCGAAAGCTCAAGGCCTGACTATTGTTGACAAATACATTGACCGGCATATCACTGGTAAAACAGACCATAGGCCAAACTTTCAGCGAATGATAAAGGACAGCAGTAAGCATCTTTTTGACGCCGTCCTTGTCTGGAAAACGGACCGTTTCGCCCGTAACCGGTACGATAGTGCAATATACAAAAATGCACTAAAGAAAAACGGCGTAAAAGTACTCTATGCGAAGGAAAATATTCCGGACGGTCCGGAGGGGATCATTCTTGAAAGTATGTTGGAAGGTATGGCCGAATATTACAGTGCCGAGCTGTCTCAGAAAATTAAGCGCGGAATGCGGGAAAGCGCCCACAAATGCCATGTTACGGGCGGTTACCTCGCTTTGGGATACAAGATAGGGACGGATAAGTCCTTCCAAATTGACGAACGGCAGGCACCCATCGTCAAAAAAATATTTGAGATGTATGATAAGGGACAGTCAGTCACAGATATATGCCGCAAACTAAATTCGATCGGTTTAAAGACGGCGCGTAACGGGTCTTTCAATAAAAACAGTCTCCGTACGATTTTAAAAAATGAAAAATATATTGGAGTCTACAATGCTCAGGGCGTGCGAGTAGAAGGCGGCGTCCCGGCCATTATTGACAAAGGGCTGTTTTCGCGCGTGCAGAAGCGTATCATTGAAAATCACAAATGCGGCGCGAGGAAAAAGGCCAAGGTGAATTATTATCTGTCCGGAAAACTCTATTGTGGCTCCTGCGGCGCAGGCATGGCAGGGGAATACGGCACCGGCAAGCATGGAGATAAGCACTATTATTATGTCTGCACCAATAAAAAGCGCTTCAAATCGTGCGGTCAAAAGGCTGTTCAGAAGGACTGGATTGAAAATCTTGTCGTCGATGCTACAGAGAAATATATTTTGCGTCCTGAAAAGCTGGACGCTATCGCCAAGAGGTGCGCGGAGATTCAGGCGCACGATACGTCGCAAAGCGACGAACTCCGATACTTGAATAAACAGCTTTCTGAAACAAAAACCCACATTAAAAATCTTATGGCTGCTATTGAGCAGGGAATCATCACCAAGACAACAAAAGAGCGGCTCTCTGAATTGGAGGCCGCTCAGGAAAAGCTTGAATATGACATTGAGGAATGCCAGGTCAAACAGCCAAAATTAGGCGAACGGGAAATCCGGTACATGCTTTCCCAATTCCAGC
>CALLZZ010000506.1 GCA_937858235.1 uncultured Clostridia bacterium | reverse complement strand
AAAGAGAGCAGGCTGCTCCGGGAGCAATCCCATGAGCAAGCCTGCTCTTATTCGTCGATGTCGACATCAAGCCCAGATTTGAATCGAATTGTGAAGTGATCGTCGTAGACGATGATTTGCTGGATGAGCTTTCGGACAAGGCTCTCGTCGAATTCGGTGATGCCGGTCTGCTGCTTCCCAATGAAGTCCTGTAACTCAATGATGCGCTTCCGGGTTTCCTCGCGGCTGAAGGTGTCGGCTTCGGCCTGTGATTTCTGCTCGCGCAGCCGGAAGATTTCATCGGCGATGGCATCGTAGTCTTGCTTGCTGTTGGCCTTCCGGATGAGCTCTTTCTGCAGCTCGTCGAGTCGTGCCTGTATGCCATCCGGGCTCATCGTATCGGCGGCCGTTATTGCTTTTGCAATGTTCTCCTGCATTTGACGGATGAATCCATCCTTGTCAGTGAGTATCCTGTTGAATGCCTTGACCGTGACCTCCTGCAGGAGGTCTTCTTTGACGGTGCGGCTGGTGCAGTTCAAGGCGGCATGGCTGGGTTCAAGGCGGCTGATGCATCGCCATACGATGCTTTTGCAGCCATGGTTGTTCCAGTGGACACGCCGGTAGAGCTCGCTGCACTCGCCACAGAAGACCATCTGGGAGAAGCAATTGTTGCCAGAGTAGATGCGCTTCTGCCCATTCGGCCCGGTGTGAACCTTTCTGCGCCACACAAGCTCGGCTTGCACCTGCATGAAGATGTCTTTTGGGATGATCGCCTCATGATCGTCTTCCACGTAGTATTGCGGCAGAGCACCATTGTTTCGTACACGCTTCTTGGTGAGAAAGTCGGTGGTCACGGTTTTCTGTAGCAGGGCGTCACCCATGTATTTCTCGTTTCGCAAAATTTTGTTGATGGTGGAGTCGTACCATTTTGTTTTGCCTGCGCCGGTGAGGATGCCGTCCTTCTCCAGTCCCTCGGCAATCTTCTTCATGGAGAGTCCTTCGAGGTACTCCCGGTAGATACGCCGCACCACTTCGGCCTGCGCGGGATCAATGATGAGATTTCCGTTTTCGTCTTTGGTGTATCCTAAGAAACGGTTGTGGTTGACCTGCACCTTGCCTTGCTGGTAGCGGTACTGAAGTCCGAGCTTGACGTTTTGGGAGAGAGACTGTGATTCCTGCTGTGCGAGGCTTGCCATGATGGTGATCAGGACTTCGCCCTTAGCGTCCATCGTGTTGATGGACTCTTTTTCAAACCAGACCGCGATGTTCTTGTCCTTGAGGAGCCGGATATATTTGAGGCAGTCGAGGGTGTTTCGGGCGAAACGGCTGATGCTTTTGGTGATGACCATGTCGATGTTTCCGGCCATGCACTCGTCGATCATGTGGTTGAACTCGTCGCGTTTCTTCGTGTTGGTGCCACTAATGCCGTCGTCTGCGAAGATTCCGGCAAGTTTCCATTCCGGGTGGCTTTTGATATATTCCGTGTAGTGGGAGACCTGCGTCTCATAGCTGGTTTCCTGTTCATCTGAGCTGGTGCTGACGCGGCAGTATGCCGCAACTCTGAGCTTCGGCTGCTCTGCCTGTTTGACATTGTTTCCAACCTGCCTTCTGGCAGGGATGATTGTCACGTTTGCCATCACTGCACCTCGCTTTCTATCAGACTGTACAGGTATTCTGCCTGTTGCTTCGGATCGTCATAGATCGATTCGGGAGCGGAGAGTTTGAAGCGAGTCGGCGGCTTTCGCGTATCCGGCGGCTGCTTCTTTCTGTTCGTCCGTCCGAGCTTCTCTGCTCGACGCTGGCGCTCCGCCTGTGCCTTGTTATAGGTTTGCTGGTCGATGATGGCGGGGTAGTAGTCGTCTCCGAGGAAATGCCTGTTTTCGAGCAGGCGCTTTGCTGAGCCATGCCAGGTCTCGATTCCTGCTTCGTGCGCTGCCTTGGCAAGGGCCATGCCGTCAAGATAGTTCTTATAGAGCTTCCGTATCTGTTTGGCTTTATCCTCGTCTATGACTGCCTTGCCGTTTTCGATTCTGTATCCGTATGGAGTATGTCCTATGGTTTTTCACATCCTTTCCGTGAGCGTGAGCCCGCACTTGAGCTTGAACGCCGCCTCGTGTCGTGAGTGGATGACGATACGTTCAACGAACCGTGTGAAAATCCGGTCGTCGAAAGCCTCCAGCATTTTGCTTTTTTCGACGAAATGCAGAAGGTCCTTCGTTTGCATCAAAGCTGCGGTTTCACTGCTTGTCGTGTTTTTCAAGGCGTCTATCTGTTTCCGGACGCCGTCAGCCTGTGAGAGGAGCTCAGAGGTCTGCTGGCTGTAGATTACCTGGTCGATGAATCCCTGTGCCATGAGCTTCGTCAGCGTTTTGCGCTTGTCGGCGTTCTCGGCGAGTTTTGTTTCGAGCTGCTGTATGCGGATGAGCGTCTGACTTGTCGAATTCTGCTTCAGGCTCTCCGCATAGGGCTTAAGGATCAGCCGGTGCGCGAAGATGAGCTTGTTCATCATGGTTGTGAATGCAAGCTTGAGATCATTGTCCCTGATGAAGAGCATGGAGCACCGGTCCTTGTCGGCAAGGTGCGTTTTGCAGCTCCATGCCGCGTAGCTTCCGTCCGTGGTGTAGTTGATTCGCCGTTTGAAGGCAGCACCGCACTCGCCGCAGATGATTCTGCCAGAGAAAGCGTAGCGGTTCTGATACTTTTCATTGCCTTTGCTGATGTTCTTCTCATTAGCTCGCTGGGAGATAAGCTTCTGCGCTGCTTCCCAGTCCTTGCGGCTGATGATTGGTTCGTGATGGTTCTGCTGCAGGTACTGTGTCTGCTCGCCGTGGTTTAGGTGACGCTTGTAGGCTGAATCGGACCATGTTTTCTGGTAGAGGCAGTCTCCGCAGTATTTCTCGTTTGCTAGCATTCCGCGTATCCCTGACGGGCTCCAGTGCCCTCCGCGCTTCGTCGGGATTTGCTCCCGGTTAAGCTCCGCGGCAATGGTAGCGATTCCCTTCCCGGAGAGTGCTTCAGAGAAGATTCGGCGGACAATCTCCGCCTGCTTAGGGTTGATGGTCATTGTTTCGCCGTCCCAGTTGTACCCGTATGGCGGGTAGCTGATCTTGAAGGTCCCGTTTTCAAATCGCTTCTTGATGCTCCATTTGCTGTTCAAGCTTATGGAAAGGGATTCGTCTGCTGCCATGCTCGAGAGAATGGATAGGAAGAGCTCGCTCTCCATCGAACCGGTGTTGATGTTCTCCTTCTCAAACCAGACGGGAATGTTCAGCTCAAGGAGCTTTCTGACGAGCGCAAGACAGTCCGTGGTGTTCCGGGAGAAGCGGCTAATGCTCTTGGTGATGATCATGTCGATCTTCCCAGCTCTGCAGTCCTGTATGAGCCGTTTGAGCTCCGGACGATGGGCTTTGTCAGTGCCGCTGATGCCCTCGTCGTAATAGACTCCGGCAAACTGCCAGTCATTGCGCGAAGTGATGTAGTTTTCATAATGCGTTTTCTGGGTTTCAAGGCTCTCAAGCTGCTCATCCGAGTCTGTAGATACGCGGCAGTAGGCGGCAACTTTTAGCTTTTTTGACTTGTTTTTTTTAATGCTTGTCTGTTCTATTTTCGTTACTTTCCGCATTGGTTTTCCTCCTTGTCAGTGTCCATACATCACTCTGTTTCGGACACATAGCAAGTGATTTTCGGATATATTT
>CALLZZ010000505.1 GCA_937858235.1 uncultured Clostridia bacterium | reverse complement strand
GAATGAGTGCTACAAATAGCTGAACCCCTGCCATAATGATCTTGTCGATGTTTCCCATTAAGGCATTTACGATACTTGAAATGATTTGAGGTATCGCTGCCACAATGGTGGTAATAATGGTCGGTAGATTTTGAACCAGTGCAACAAGTAAGTCGACACCTGCTTGAATGAGTTGTGGAACCGAACTTAAAATCCCATTTAGTATTCCATCAATAATCTGTGGAATCGCCTCAACAATAGCCGTAATAATTTCAGGCAAGGCGGCAACCAGCGATGTTAGTAACTGAATACCTGCATCTATAATCTGAGGAATTGCGCTAATAATAAAATCAACGATTGCCAAGATAATCGTAGGGAGAGCCTCAATTAGTTGCGGGATCGCTTCGAGTAGCCCCTGAGCCAAACCAAGTATTAACTGCAGTGCTGCGTCGAGCAGCATGGGTAGATTATCCACCAAACCTTGCACAATCGTAGTAATTGCATTAACTGCCGCAGGAATAAGTTCTGGCAGTGCCTGCCCAAGACCATCCACTAAAGCTGCAATTAACTGAACGGCCGCATCCACTAGCAGTGGTAAGTTTTCAATCAACGCATTCACAATCGTGAGAATGGAATCAACTGCTACCGGTATTAAGGTAGGTAATAGGTTCATCAGTGCGTTCAGTACCTGAGTAAATAAATCTGTCACCGTAGCAAGAAGTGTCGGTAACAAATCGGAAACCGCATCCAATAATGCTTCAATTGCTATGGGCAGGGCCTTTACGATATTTTCAATCACTGGAGTAATGTTTTTTACCACCGACTGAAAGGCATCCACCATGTTTTTACTGAGTTGTTCCATATCTGCATCGGCATTTCCAAAACCAACTAAAAGATTCTGTAAAGCAGATTCAAAAGCATTCAAGGACCCTGAAATAGTCTCCTCTGCCTCAAGAGCAGTCGTACCAGCAATGCCCATGCTTTCTTGAATGACATGGATGGCAGAAACTACATCGGCATAAGAAGAAACATCATACTCAATACCAGAGATGGCCTCGGCATCAGCAAGGAGTCGCTCCATTTCACTTTTTGTACCACCATATCCAAGTTTTAGGTTGTCTAGCATGGTGTAATTTTGCTTGGCAAAACCCTGATAGGCATTTTGAATGGACTCCATGTCTGTACCCATTTTGTTGGCATTATCAGACATATCAGTAATCGCCATATCCGCATATTTAACGGCTTTTTCAGTATCTCCTCCAAGAGAAGAAATAAGGCTTGCAGAAAACGAAGTGACCGTTTCCATGTAGTCATTGGCAGAAAGACCTGCCGTCTTATAGGCATTCGATGCATAGTCTTGTAACTGCTGAGAGTTTTCTTTAAAAAGCGTATCCACACCACCGACTAATTGTTCGTAATCTGCATAAGCGGAAATGACTTCTTTACCAAGTTTGACAGCCGCCGCACCTGCTGCAACAGCAACTGCTCCCATCGCAATGCCGATAGATTTTAGAGTTGTACCTAAGCCTTTGAACTTAGATTCAGACTTTTCAGCAGAGTCAGCCGCCTCATCAATCTCTTTTCCCATATCATCTGCACTGTCGGTGACATCGTTCATTTCACGGTTCATGTCATCGAGAGCATCTTCAGCATCATCATAATTGGAGTTAGCTTCTTCAAGAGCAGCATTATTGCTACTTAACTCTCGCTCCATATTGTTGAGTGCAGCCTCTGCGTTATTTAGCTGAATCTGCCAATTTTGCGTTCTTCTATCGGTTTCTCCAAAGGAAGTAGCTGCATTTTCAAGAGCCGACCTCAAGGTATCAATTTTGCTTTTTTGGGTTTCAATCTCTTTATTGAGGACTGAATTTCTGGCGGAAAGAGCCTGGACAGACTTATCGTTTTTATCAAATTCTGAAGCTACCAGTTTCATTTCAGAGCCAAGTACTTTAAAGGAGCGATTGATATCTGTTAATGCCTTCTTAAATTCTTTCTCGCCTTCAAGACCAATCTTCAAACCAAAATTATCTGCCATGCTTTCCACCTCCTTTGTCAGATTCCATCAGGGATGATGTCATCAATAAATATCTCTCTTTTTGGTTTTGCCAGCCCCTGATACTGTTTGTGACACTCCCACAAGTCTAGTAGCAAACCAAACGGCATCAGCCAAAATTCATCCATGGTCAGATGTAATGCGCTGATGCCGTAATATAAAAGCCTCGTAAATAACTCTTCGTCACTTACGGGGCTACTGCGTTTTTTTGGCTTTCCTCACTGAGTACATTTCTTTTTGCACCCTTGTAAAGGGCATTCATAATTGCCTCTTTGTACTCTGCCAAATCAATCGGGCTTGTGAGAATTTCTACCTCATCTTCTGTCAGTAATTCCTTCGGTGCATCCTTGTGCTTGATGTTATAGACTAGGGTACTTTGATTGGCCAGTAAGGTAATCAGCCACACAATCTCCGAAAGTGCCATCTCGACATTCTCAGACTTCATTAGCTTATCGCCTAAGTTTTCAAGACCACCATATCGTCCTGCAATTTCCTTTGTTGCCTTTGTAGTAAGTAGTAGCACATATTCATCGCCACCAATACTAATGCTTGCTGTTCGTTCGTTATCCATGAATTATCCCTCCTTATACTGTGTAATCCGGTTCATAGACTTCTGCATACCAACTGCTGATAACCGATGCCGGTACATCCTTATCGCCTTCGGTCACTTCCGCTTTCCACGGATGTTTACCGCTTGTATCCGGCTTGTTTCTTCGGAGAACCGTACCTTCAATTGTTGGTGTTGAAAATGTAATACTGTCACCCTTTGTAGCAAGGTTTGTCGCAGGAATACCGAATTTCACTCGGTAGAGCCAGTAGTATTTATACTTGCCATTGGATTTCTTTGCTCTAAAACCAACAGCCACGGGATCCCCGCCATCTTCACTGTTAGAAACCACAACGTTGTTCTTATCAACCGTGACTCCGGTTAAGGCGGCTGCAGTAGTCGAGCCAATATCATCCACTCCAAGAGAGATAGTGCCATTTTTAAATTCTTTAACGATTTCTGCCGCACCATCATCTGCATAGAGAGTTGCCTCTGCCAGTTCAACAGATAACTCTGCTGAGATTGCTTTTGCCAGCTGAGTGGGTGTGCCATAGATTTCTTCGCCATTTTCATCATCTGTGATGGTCGCATAATAAAGTTTATCCAGACCAATTGTTGCCATTTTTAATTACCTCCTATTTCATAATGTTTGGCTACATCCACGTTGTAGTGGTAATAGCCCGTATCATCTTCAAAGCCGATGTAGCTCCGTGCGGTTATGGTGAAACTGGAATCCAACAATAACTGCACCACTTGATTTTTTAACGCTGTATAACTGCCTTTGCTATAAATTGAAATCCGTGCCTCTTGAACATCGATGCATGGTAGATTATCCGAATGAAGGTCAAAGCTATCGCTCATCGGAACAATCACCATGTACTTTGACGGCGCAGCATCCGAGAACACGCCTGTTTCTATTGGAACATCCAGTGATTCTAAAGCGACTTGTAAGTCTGCTAGAATGCTCATATCTTTTTGACCTCCTCTTCAAAAGTGCTTTTCATTACTGAGATACACTCAGACTTTGATGCACTTTTTGCTGGTTTCAAAAAAGGTTTTGCAGGTTGACCGTGTTTGCCATACTCAAGGATGTTTGCTATTTTTGCGTTACTCTCACCATCAGGCCTTGGTTCAGAAAATCCAATTTTTATATTGTGGTTTCCGTTCCTATCTAGCCTGACTGAAGTGACACCGAGTGCCTTTTCTAATTCACCCGTTGATCGTGATTCATGCTTTGTACCTTTACCGATTACAGCAGAAAGATTACTCTTCGTTCGTTTGAAAACGACTTCGCCACCTGCTTTTAGCACCTTTTTGGCAACAGGGTCAAAGTCAGATCCAAGCTTTGAAATCTTGAGCAAAAAATCATCGGGCATCTTAATATCAACTTTTGCCAATACTGCTCACCACCTTCTTTGCCAAAACTTCTGTATACATACCTCGACCTTTTACGTTTTCTACCGAGGTAATATCAAAACGTTCTCCATCACATTCAATAAAGTGTTCTGTCGTAACCTCAACTTCTGGAATAGCACGAAACCTGAATAAATCCGTAGCCTCTGAAAAAGTAGCCAGGTTAGCCCAGCGCTCACTACCATGACGCCCTTCCCGGTAGACTCGAATCGAAGCAATCACGGTTTCTGATGTTGTCGCAAATCCTTCACTGTCTTTTGTTTTTGTGATTTCCTTAATGTCAGCAAATCCATTCATTTTTCCGAAACTCACAACCAATACCTCGCCTTCAATTTTTACACCTTCCAATCCCGATCAAGCCTTAATAGCAGGTTGACCGTATTCCACACCTGCTGACCGGCTTGCACATTATCTGCAAAAAAGCCACCCGTGCTGCCATCTCGACTTTCATAAAAATGAGAAGAGAGCATAATAATGGCTTGCTCTGTAGTCGGTGGCATAGGATTGTCGCTATAGAAATTTTCTGGTACATGCTGATAACTTTCGGCATAACTGACAGCAGCGGTGATGAACATCTCTAATAGTTCGTCATCAGCGTCATGCTCTAAAATCAAGTTTGCTTTTACCTTTTGAATCAGTGTCATACCGCCACCATCCTTTCTCTTTTTAATCAGCTTCCATGAGTCCTGCTGTTTGAAGCTTTAGAAGCAAGGCATTAAAATCAGCAACTAAACTCGTAATATCTTCTGCCACACTAGGTGCTTGGTTTTCTGTAGGAGTAAAAGAAGAAGGGAGACCTGTTACGGTTGCTCCCTCCTTAATCTCTAATGTTCCTGCGATGACGGTTTTATCTCCGCCTTGTTCGGTGTAGTTTTTTGTGTTGTAATCCATATCGTACCTCCGTTAGGCTTTCTGCTGAAGAACCTTGATTGCTTCAGGTAGTACTAACTTGCCATCCACACGTTCTTTAGCTACAAAACCGACCATGCCATTACCTGCAAACAGCTCACGAAGTTCTGCAAAGGAACGAGAACCACGATCTCCAATGTTGTAATAAGACAAATCGCCAAAGATAATGGTCTTAGCACCTGCCTCAATGGTAGGCATATAAGCAGATGTATAAACAGGATAGCCAAGTAGTTTATCTGGTTCACCTGCAACAAGAGCTGCTTGCCACATATAGGCACCGTTACCGTCCTTTAGTTTTCTAAGGGCTGCAATGGTCTGGTCATTTAAAATGAACACGGCATTTTTACGGTAAGGACGCTTCAATGAATACACTAGGTTAATCACTTCATCCGCAGTAATAGCCGTTGCGGATGCCGCTGTTACACCGACTTCAGCACCACCACTTGCAGCTAGAATACCCAATGGTTTCCCTGTACCATTGCCATTAATAAAGGCATCTTCCTCCGCATTGGCCAGAGCCTTATAAAACTCCTCAATGATGTAGTTCTCCAGTTGGAAGGCATTGTCATAGAGCAGTTCTTCAGTAACCTTTACAGCTACATGAAGTTTGTGAGCATCCAGATTGATTTGAGAGAAAGTAGCATCACTAAAGGTCAGTGCCTCGCCCTCATCAATCCATGCAGCTGCAGGTTTTGTAGCTGCAATATTGATTTTTCGCTCACCTGATGTGGTAATGGTATGACCCAGCTTACGAATGATATTCTCTTCTTCCAGACCATCAATCAATCTGCTGTCGTATTCTTCGGGTACGAGATAGCCACCATCTGCGTCTACCCCTTCTTGTAGGACATTGGATACATTACGGAAGTTTGAGCGAAGGGCTGAAAGCATGGCAGTCTTATAAGAATCAGCTGCTCGGCCAGTTTTAATTTCACTGTTATCCAGTCGACCATTCATCGGTTTCTCAATGATTGGTTTGCTGACAGGCTTTTCAAGTTCCGCCTCAATCTCCTCACGTCTTTCCATACGATGGATTTCATTTGTGAGTTCAGTGATCTCATCTTCCATGGTTTTGTAGGTTTTATCATCTTCTGCGGATAATGTGCCATTCTTGGTTTTATGAGTGTCCAAGAACCCATCCATCGTTTCAATAAGCTTTTTGCGCTTGTTACGCATTTCTGTAATCGTCATAGTAAAATTCCTCCATTTACATATATTTTTTGATAATCAAAAGACGCTCCTTGAGTTCATCAATTGAGCGCCCTTGGGGTTTGGCAGATTCCTCCGCTTGAATTGGTTTATTCTTTTCTGCCATTTTGTTAAGTAGGTTAGTTGCCACTGCTTTTCTAGAAAACGCATAGGCAGAAAAAGTGGGTTCGGATTGTTTCTCATCCTTTAGCACATCGTCTGCAAAGCCAAGTTCAATCGCTTTGTTGGCATTCATCCAGGTTTCAGCATCCATCAGATGAGATAGTTTGATGCGAGATACTCCAGTCTTAATCTCATAGGCATTAATAATGCTTTCTTTCACCTCATCTAACATCTCAATCGCTCGTTTCATGTCTTCATGATCGCCCATCGTGATGGTTGCCGGGTTATGAATCATCATGAGTGCTGTCGGAGCCATCAATACCTTTGTTCCTGCCATGGCAATGACAGAAGCAGCTGATGCTGCAACCCCATCAATCTTGACGGTGACCTCATCTGGATAATCCATCAACATGGTATAAATCTGACTTGCGGCAATGCAATCTCCACCCGGTGAGTTAATCCATAAGGTGATGGGTCCTTTTTCGCTAAAGAGTTCATTTCTAAACATCTGCGGGGTCACATCATCATCAAACCAGCTTTCTTCAGCGATTGTTCCATAAAGCTCAAGAACTCGTTCTTCTAGTTCGCTTGCTTGGTTCTTCCATCGCCAAAATATCTTGTTCTTCATCCAAGTCTTCCTCCTTTCCATCCTCGTTTGTATTTGCGAATGCACCCGCCTTTGTAAGAGGGAGCATATTGCCGTTGACAAGGTACATGTCACCGCCATCCTCTGAAGGGATACGGTCTAGGTTTTCAAGTTCTCTAATATCATTTGCACTCATCCAACCATTCTGCCTTGCTGTGGCATATCCGCTCATGCGACTAACATAATCCCCTCTAAGCAGACCTTCTACATTGAATCTAAAGAAGTATTTTTTCTTTTCTTCCGGTGTAAAAAGGGTGCGTGCTAGGGTTTGCTCCCAACGCACTACCCACGGGTCTAAGGTGTATTTCACAAACTCAAGGGATTGTTGCTCAATATTTGAAAAGCTCGATTTTTCAAGGTCGCCTACCATGTGAGGAGGGACTCTGAAAATCCGAGCAATTTCATTGATTTGAAATTTCCTTGTTTCAAGGAATTGTGCTTGTTCTGGTGAGATAGAAATCGGTGTATATTTCATCCCTTCTTCAAGCACGGCTATTTTATTGGAATTGGCACTGCCACCAAATTGTGACTGCCAAGCCTCTCTTACTTTCCCAGGTTCTTTAATCGTTCCTGGATGTTCAAGCACACCACTTGGAGCAGCACCGTTAGCAAAGAACTTGGCTCCATATTCCTCTGTTGCAATGGCTAGACCAATCGCATTTTTAGCCATCGCAATCGGGGAGTAGCCAACCAGTCCATCAAACCCGAGTCCGGGAATATGAAGTACATCGGAGGTACTAAGTTTTACTGTCATACCCTTCGTACTATTCACATCATCTGCACCTCTGGTATATAAGTAATAGAGCTGCCCACTCTCATCTCGATGAACTGACATCCGATTTGGCATCAAGGGGTAGAGTCCTACAACTTCACCTTTGCCATTGCGAATAATCTGCGCATAGCAATTCCCCCATAATAAAAGATGAGTCATCAATGTTTCTCTAAACACAAAAGAACTCATCTCAGGATTCGGTTCATCATGCAAAAGTCGATACAAGGAGTGGTCAATTGCTTTTTCCTTGCCACCATCATCTGTATAACGATAAAGGTGCAGAGGAAGCCCTGCTACTGCTTCAGCTAATATTCGAACACAAGAGTATACGGCCGTCATTTGAAGTGCCGACCGTTCGGTCACTGTTTTACCTGCTGTGGTTGATCCCATTAAAAATGTATAGTTGGAACTCACAGCTCTGTCAGTAGGCTTATCTCTTGCCTTAAAAATGGATGATAAAAACCCCAAAACCAATCACCTCCCTCATATAAAGAGAATGCCTCGGTTGTCATAAACCGAAGCACTCGTATCATTGCCACAACGAATCGCTCGATCAAGAGCCATAATCGTTGCCACTGCACCATCAATTTTTTCTGATGATTTTTCCTTGTCTGGCTTGATGTTTCCTGCCGGGTCCGTTCGAACAAAAATGTTATCCATCATCCAACGAAGTACAGGATGCCCACCATGAGCAACCTTTTCTTCTAGCGTTAGTTTCATCAGTTCCTTAGTCGGTGGACTCATATCCTTAAATCCTTGACCAAAGGGGACAACAGTAAAACCCATGCCTTCTAGGTTTTGAACCATTTGTACGGCTCCCCAACGGTCAAAGGCAATCTCACGAATATTGTACTTTTCACCAAGTTCTTCAATGAACTTCTCAATAAAACCGTAATGGACCACATTGCCTTCCGTTGCTTTAAGCTGTCCTTGCTTTTCCCAGACATCATAGGGAACATGGTCACGGTTGACCCTGGCACTTAGAGTTTCTTCTGGCAGCCAAAAGTAGGGAAGAATGATGTATTTATCATCCTCATCTAGGGGAGGAAACACCAATACAAAGGCAGTAATATCAATGGAGCTAGAAAGGTCTAGTCCGCCATAGCATACCCTTCCAAGTAAATCCTCTTCATTTACGGCAAAGGCACATTTATCCCACCTGTCCATTGGCATCCAGCGAACCGCCTGTTTGACCCACTGATTAAGTCGTAACTGTCTAAAGGCATTCTCTTCTGCAGGGTTTTGCTTGGCTGATTCACAAGCGGCTTTTACCTTATCAATCCCTACCGTTATGCCAAGGCTTGGATTAGCTTTTTTCCACACCTTCGGATCTGTCCAATCATCGGACTCATCTGCTCCATAAATAACCGGATAAAAGGTTGGATCAATCTTTCTTTTCTCCATGAGGTCTTTGGCTTTCTGATGGGTTTCATAGCAGATTGATTTTGTATCAGAGCCTGCCGTGGTGATCAGAAAATATAGGGGCTGCGTTCTGGCATCACCAGAACCTTTAGTCATGACGTCAAAGAGTTTTCTATTGGGCTGAGTATGCAGCTCATCAAAAACAACACCATGAATATTAAAACCATGCTTTGAATAAGCCTCTGCTGAAAGCACTTGATAAAAACTATTAGTCGGTTGGAAAATGATCCGCTTTGTTGCCGATAAGATTTTAACTCGTTTACTTAGAGCCGGGCTCATACGTACCATATCAGCAGCCACTTCAAATACGATGGACGCCTGTTGCCTGTCTGCAGCGCATCCATAAACCTCGGCTCTTTCTTCGCCATCACCACAAGTAAGCAGTAATGCGACAGCTGCCGCTAATTCAGATTTCCCCATTTTCTTAGGAATCTCAATATAGGCTGTATTAAACTGCCGATAGCCATCTGGTTTCAGTGTTCCAAAGAGATCTCTGATAATTTGTTCTTGCCAATCAATCAGTTCAAATGGTTTTCCAGACCATTTCCCCTTGGTATGACTTAAACACTCAATAAAGTTGACCGCATAATCTGCAGCATCTTTATCGTAGATAGAGTCCTTTGCCATAAAAGGTGTCGGTTTATATTTCTTGAGCTTTCTGATTGCGGTCACCTTCCTTCAATATGAGCATAAAAATAGACCCGCATCAAGCAAGCCTTATTACTCTTTCTATACGAGAAACAGAGCCAATGTTGGCACTGTCCTCTAGTAATCGTTAATTGTATTCTTTTAGTAGTATGCTAAGTGCAAACTCTGTCTCTTCATCAGCGGGCTTCATATCCCAGCCTCGGTCATAATTTGCGACAATCTCACCGTCTCGCTTAAGCATGAGCTTAGAGATGCGTCCTTCGTCAATTCCAAATTTTGAACCTCTTTCATAGCATTTTATCCAATAGCGGATGATATTGTCCCGAACTTTGATGCTACCCTTTTTCCACATGCTTCATTCTCCCTTACCAGTCAAAATGAAGTTTACATACTTGATTTTTTCTTCTTCAAGAAAAATGACCAACTCATAAAATTCCATCTCATGTGCGATTCTTTGGACTGTGTTCACATCAAACATATTGGTAAGACCTGTATCTCGAATGGCAATAATCTGCTCTTTTATCTTACTTGTCATCGTCAATCCTCCTGCAAAGGTCTTCTCCAAAAACAACGGATAAACTAGACCCTGTGTCCCAAGACACCATGATTGAGCCGATATCATCAACGCCTATTACTGTTCCTTTTGTTCCAATCACTGGTGCTTGAATGTCATCCATCCTTAGTAGTTCTACACGGCTTCCTACAGGATACTTTTCACGAAGATGATGTAGTCTTTCTTTACTGATTATCCTCATTTTTAGCTCCTCCTTTAAATGCCGACGAGCCGCTCAAGTTTCTAAGCAGTATTTTCCGTTCTTCCTTATATTCTTTTCCGATAAATCCAAGGCGCAGTAAAAAGCATCGGAATGCGTATTTCTCATTCGGAGTTTCCTTTTCTTTTACTGTGATGCGTTTTTGATTCCTTGCCATCTCACAAAGTGCTGAAATAAAGTGGGTATACGCTTGTACCTCTTCTGGTGAAGGCATCTCTTCAAACCAAGGAAATGAGACTTGGTCTTCAGAAACTTCAATCGGTAAATCCTCTACATCAAGTGCATGGCGGATTAATTTTCCTTTTGCTTCAATAATGGCTTTTAGGTTTTCAAGTGCCTTCTCCGTAAAATTGCTCCTTGGCATGGAAACTGTAAGGCCAATGTCCTCGCTGTCTGCCGTTTGTTTGCCCTCTGTGGCGCTCGTCTCTTCCTCAGCAATAAAACCCTCGCCGGCTAAATACCCAGCCACACGTTCGAATTCTTCGCTGTTTACCTTGTCAATGAGTTCAAGGTTTCCATTCTTGTCGATGATAAAGCCACCTACCTCATAAGCCATGCTAGGCATTCCAAGGTACTTGGCTTTAACTCCTGTGAGATTACTAAGAGCTGCGACCAGCCTTTTTCTTTCTGCTCCTGTTACGTTATAGTTAATGACCATGTACAAAACCTCCTTTGTTTTGGTATGTACATATATCACTCTAAACCACTACTATAGCAAGCTATTTCTCGCTTTTTAGGTGTAGAAATGAGACTTAATATTTCACCTCTAATTGTGTAAACCAAACAATGCCCGATAGGACAAAACATACATTGGGCAGGGCTACTCCATTACCCCACATCTTATATTCTGCAGAATCTGAATGAGGGTTTTTAAGCCACTTCGTGATTTGCTTCAGTGTCTTAGGTTTGGTGTAAGCTCCCGTTGCTTCACGGAATGTTTCAAAAATATCATACCAAATCCGAAGGTCATCCATCGTTGGGGTCTCTATGCCTAAATCACTGCACCACCAATCTGGAAAACCTTGCAGTCTTGCACACTCAGTTGGAGTTAGTCTTCTCACCGTATAATCTATCCCGTCATTATCATTGATAAGTGGTGGATCCTTGTAGTCGGTAGCAACTAGTGTATTGGCCAGTTCCTCTTTGGCATCTGTAAAAAACGATGCCTTACTGGATGAGTAGGTAGGAGTTGCAACAGCACTGGGACCTTGTGCCTTCAGTGTTGAATTAATTCCATCTTCAGTAATTCCAAGGTTTCTAGCGTAGTTTTGACCGCAGTTAAATGACTCCCTATCAATGGCATAGACCACAGCGTGTTTATCTACAGTATTTAGAGTAAAGCTAAGCTCCTCATTCACACCATCACCTTGAGGTCCATTCTTGTCTGCCCGTCCTATCATAGAACCTTGTAAACCATAAGATTCCACCACTGCAATACCACCTTGATTGCTGTCCGGTGCATTACCCGACGTATCAATCGTTCTTGCCGTATCACTTTCGTAAACATTGGAACGGGCATTTACAGTTCCTTCCGAGGTAAATCGCACATCATAAGTCTTAGAATTCTCCACAACAAATGGTTGATTGTTGCCGCCTGTTCCATAGGTCGCTGAAATCGTAGGAGCAACATCTATCGGTCCAGTAAAACGTGTATCCTTTCCGTGATTATCAAAAACTGCAGAGTCCATGATGCAAGGAGGATGATTTGATTTCGCTCTTAAAGTGCAAGTGATATCGGTTGTCACATCCATGCGTTCTCCGCCTTGGTCATTTAAGCAGATTGTGCCTGTCTCTCCAGTGCTGTCTGCAAAGTTGCTGGCAGTTCCTTGCCACGAGCGGATGCTCTTTTTAGAATACCCAGACAAGCCTTCTGACTTAAATAGTATTTCTCCGGCACCCCCACCTGCAAAATCTGCGACAAGGAAGATGCGTTTTCTTCGTTGGGGAACTCCCCAGTATTGAGCGTCAAGTACTCGCCAGGCAAGGGAAAAATGATCTCCCACAATAGTTCCTGCTTGTTTCCATTTATCAATCTTAGGAACTGATAAGGTTTCATCCTTGATGTGGCAGATGCCTTCAAGGACACATCTGAAATCTTCTCCTTTGTTTGATGAGAAGGCCCCAGGGACGTTTTCCCAGACAATATATCTTGGTTTTTTGCCATCTGTAGCACACCTCATTTCTTTTATAATTCGGATGGCTTCATAAAAAAGACTTGAACGTTTACCATCCAAGCCATCACGCTTACCTGCTATGGATAAATCCTGACAAGGTGAGCCAAAAGTAATAATATCTACCGGTTCTATCTTACTGCCATCCATGTAAGAAATATCGCCGTAATGTTTTATAAAAGGCAGCCTTTTCGTTGTGACCCTAATAGGAAACGGTTCAATCTCCGATGCCCATACTGGGGTAATACCAGAAATTAAACCGCCTAAAGGAAAACCACCTGAACCATCAAAAAGACTGCCAAGGGTTAATTTATCCATCAGCAACCTCCAGTTCATCATAGTTGTAGCTCAACCCATCCCTTTGGACGCTGACATCAGTAGAAGTTCCGACCTGTTCAATGTAGCGTTTGATAATGACATCGCAAAACTTTTCATCTAATTCTGCCGTGTAGCAAATGCGCTCTGATTGTTCACATGCAATTAAGGTACTACCACTGCCACCAAAAGGATCTAGCACAATGGTGTTAGTCATCGAGGAATTTAAAATTGGATAGGCGAGCAGAGGAATGGGTTTCATCGTAGGATGGTCACCGTTTCTCTTTGGCTTATCAAATTCCCAGATGGTGGTTTCTTTCCTGCCCGTATACCACTGATGCTTGCCTTTCTTTTTCCAGCCAAACAGCACTGGTTCATGCTGCCATTGATAAGGAGAACGACCCAGTACAAGGGAGTCCTTTTTCCATATACAACAGCCGGACAAATAAAAACCGGCATCCGAGAAGGCTTTTCTAAAATTAAATCCTTCGGTGTCGGCATGGAATACATAGATGGAGGCATCGTCTGCCAGAACTTCTTCGATGTTGATAAAGGCATCTAAGAGGAACTGGTAGAAGGCATCATTTGCCATATGGTCATTTTTGATTTTCCCTGCACCACCTTCATAATTCACATTGTAGGGAGGGTCTGTTACACACAAGTTTGCCTTCTTTTTATTCATCAGCACATCATAGGTTTCTTTCTTGGTGGAATCACCACAGATAAGCCTGTGTCTGCCAAGCGTCCATATGTCACCAAGCTTGCTGATGACAGGCTTCTTTAGTTCTGCATCCACATCAAAGTCATCATCGTGGATACCGTCTTTTAGTGTGTCCTTAAATAAGTCATCCAGTTCTTTAGGATCAAATCCGGTAAGAGAAACATCAAAATCTACACCTTGTAAATCTGCAATTAAAAGGGCTAGTTTATCCTTATCCCAATCACCGCTGATTTTATTGAGTGCTATGTTAAGTGCTTTCTCTTTCTCTTCGTTCATCTCGATAATGACACATTCAACTTCTGTGATGCCCATATCAATGAGAACTTTTAGTCTTTGATGCCCACCAACAACATGGCTGGTCACCTTATTCCAGATAACCGGCTCTACATAACCAAATTGTTCAATGGATTGTTTTAATTTATCGTATTCTGCATCTCCTGGTTTCAAATCTTTACGAGGATTGTATGTTGCAGGGATGAGGTCTTTTGTGTTCTTCTTTTCAATCAACATATTTGTTTACCGCCTCCCTTAGTTCTGTATAGAAATCTAGAAATTCCCACGTGCTTAAGCCATATCTGAAATGGCCGTAAGTAGCTGTATCTGCATAAATGACATCCGTCAGTTTTAGCTTTTCGATAATGGCTGCAGGTCTTAGATTGAATACATCTAAAACAGCACGGCAAAGGGTACTTTCCTCAATCGTCCCTGTTCCAAAGGTATCAATCTCAAGAGCAACAGGATCTGCTTTTCCAATTGCATAGGAAATCGCTACCTGGCATCGCTTAGCAAAACCACATCGAACAATATTCTTAGCAATTGCCCTCGCCATATAGGCACCACTGCGGTCAACTTTGGTTGGGTCTTTGCCTGAAAATGCACCGCCACCATGAGCGGCGAGTCCTCCATAGGTATCAACCATGATTTTTCTCCCCGTAAGACCGGTATCTGCTGCTGGTCCTCCTTCAACAAATCGTCCACTAGGATTAATGAGGATCTCAGTCTCATCATCAAATGGATATTTTTCAAAAACTGGCCACAGCACCTGAGCGATGACCTCATTTCGCAAAACATCTAAATCTTTATCTACACTGTGTTGAACAGAGACAACGATGGTCTTAATTCGTTTTGGTTTGTCACCTTCATATTCAACGGTCACTTGAGCCTTACCATCAGGGCCAATGTCTTTGATTACACCATTCTTCATCACCTTATCCAGCTTTTCGCAAATGGCATGGGATAAGACTAAGGGGAGAGGTAGTTTCTCACTAGTTTCATTCGTGGCATAGCCATAAACGGTGCCTTGGTCACCAGCACCTAACATGGAATACCATGACGTATCACCCTCACGAGATTCCAATGCCCTATCCACACCACCTGCGATATCTTTACTTTGTTGATGGACATAGACAAAGACTAAAAACTTTCTAGGATTGTAGCCCACATCCGTAAGAACACGGCGGACAACACCTCTAATGTCAATTCTCTTTGAGCAGGTAATCTCACCGGCAACAATGATGTGTCCTTTGGTTGCCATCACCTCGCAAGCAACACGAGATGATTTATCTTTTCTTAAACATGCATCTAAAATGCTATCTGAAATAAGGTCACATAGTTTATCGGGATGACCTTTACATACACTTTCACACGTTTTATATTTTTTCATGTTATTTTCCTTTCCGAGCAGATAATAACCGCTCCATCAAATCATCTTGTGGACTTCTGCCACCAAACTCCACAGAGCAGTTTTCCTTCACAATCTGGTAAATCTGATACCAACACTGGTTGACCTGTTTCATGTATTCACGACTCATCGCAACATAAGGTGATGCGATGGCAGCTGAAGTGGTTGGATGCTTGGCAAGAAAGCCATATTCTGAAATACACTCTTCACACTGAATCCAACGAGAAACACTCATGGCATACTGCTCGATTAGCTGGTTGTTTACTAACATTTCGCAGCTACGATCTTTCAGCCACTTGTAAGTTTCGATATAAATATCTTCTGCGCAGAGGTCTTTGCCATTTTTCTGGGTAGCCTTTAAATAATCTTTTACAGCTGGCACATCTGCACCTTCTATATCCATTGGCTCTGGCAGTACCATGGCACCATTTAATCTGCCGTCAGCAATTTTGTCGGTTAGAGCCTTTGATTTTCTTCCAGCACCAACACGCTGACCGCCTCTTGCTGTACCGTCTTTCGCCATGTTTTCACCCCACTTTCCTAAAAGTCTTTAATACCCCCTTTGATTTCTGATTTTTACACGCGAAGCCCCAGGCCGTTGTCCGCCATAAGAGGCCTAGAGATTTGACCTCCCCCTTGGCTCAGCTACGAATCTGTCGATCACCCAGTTCTAAATGAATCTTGTTGTGACAGGATTTACATAAGGACATCAAATTACTTCGATCGTGTGTACCACCTTGAGAAACAGGGAGGATGTGATGTACTTCTTCGGTAGGTATTAGTCGTCCGTCCTCTTTACACATCTCACACAGGGGATGTACTTGTGCATAGCGGTCACGGATTCTTTTCCAGGCTCTGCCATACTTTTTATTAACATCCTTTGACCGTTGGTATTTGTCATAGCGTCTACGTTCTATTAATTTATGGTCTTCACAGTACTGGCCATCGGTTAAGTTCGGACAACCTGGTGTACTACACGGTCGTTTCGGTTTCCTTGGCATCGTTTCACCTCACTTTCTGGGCATAGAAAAAGCCCTGCAGGGCATGACCCACAAGGCTTGGTAAGTATTCTATCTTGCTGATTATAATGTAACATGAAGATGAGGTGCTTATCTCTGCTTAAAAGTGCTCATTGCTGTTCAACTTTTGAATAACAATTGGATTATCAGGTACGATAACATGATTTAAGGCATTGCCATGCCATCTGCGAATGGTACTCTTATCAGCGTTCAGCTCATCACCGATTTGCTCCCAAGTAAAGTTGTGAACGTAGCGGTAACGTAACACCATGCGTTCATCGATATCCATTACTTTATTAATCACATCTCGAATCTCTGCTTTAAGTGCTACAAGATGATCTACCTCATCATTAATCTTGATTTGAAGTTCTTCAATTCGCTCCAGGTATCTGACAAACAAAGCATCGGTATGCCGTTGTGTCTGTATTCTCTCGCCCCAACTTGGGGAGGAAACACTGGTCGATAACTCCCTTAGCCTTTCCATTTCCTCAATGTTGGATTGGATTCGTTTATCTAGCCTGTAGGCTTGATGTAAATATTCTTTTGCTTTCATTACTCGCTCACCTCCGCTTGTAGCTTTTTGATTAGGACATTCCCATCAATAGAGGTAAGTTCTCTATACCAATCAGAGCGGAAGAACCTCTCCACCTCGTTTTTC
>CALLZZ010000504.1 GCA_937858235.1 uncultured Clostridia bacterium | reverse complement strand
AGGAAACGACATTAAAACGGAATTTTCTATATATTATATCACACTTCCAACGAAAAGTAAATATAATATCTGCGAAAGCAAATAATTATTTTGCTAATTCCCGCTCGCAATAGCCACTGATTATACACCCGTGTAATCAAAAAGAACAATTTGCAGCCTGACCATCGGAGGAAAGGATGCAAGCCGAAACGGAGACACCGTTAGGTTTGTATGCTTTCCTCTTTTGCATACCTCCGATGACCTCCGTTTCGAGACAACGAAAACGGAGGAATTTTTATGCAAACTCAAGACAACCACCGCAAAATCTACATCCGCAGTACCAAACAGTGGGTGCCCGTAACCGAAGAAGTCTATCTCGCGTATTACCGCCCCATTTGGCGCACACAAAAGGCAGCAAAGAAGGCCGGTCAGTGTTTCTGCCCCAAGGACAAGCTCTGGCTGTGTGACGGCGACTGTGCCATGTGCGAATATTGTGCCGTCGGTAATACGGTATCGCTTGACGCACCGATAGAAAACGCCGATGGTGATGCGTTCTGCCTCGTCGGTACAATTGAGGACCCGACCTCAGACTTTGCCGATGTCCTTGTGGACAGGCTTTTACTTGAACAGCTTCTCGACGAGATGGCGGAGCGTGACCCCGAGGGCAGACGCATCTGCGAACTCATCATGGAAGGCTGCTCAAAAACCGAAATCGCGGATACTCTCCAACGAGAGTTCGGTGGCGACTGGTATAAGTCCAAAGCGGTTTACCGTGAAAAGCAGGTGCTCGAACGACTGCGTAAACGCATCTTAGGCCTCAAGTAATCACTCCGTTTTGCCCTCTGCCAGAGCTTTTTGGTGGAGGGCAAACTTATTTTTCTGATTTTTTGTACGATGGGCTTCCTTTTTTCCAGTGGGTAGTGAGGACAGGGAAAAACGAAAAGTCCCCAGATTGGAGGAAGCCTTATGAATGACAAGAGACAAATCAACGACACCGATGAGGAACTGATTGACACCTTGCTTGCGATCAGCGTCGTGTCAAAGCGGCTGGCGAGAAATATTTCTATCCTCGCTGCCCAAAGCAAATCTAAGGAAGGAGGAAAATCAGATGAGCAAAATGAGCGAAATGGCTGCGACCATCGAAGAACTGCGCAACGCCGCTACTGCGATTAACCAAGCTGCCAACTGGCTGGCGGAGCAGTTCAGCAGCAATGAGCCGGAGCCTGAATCCGCGCCTGCCGATCCGGTGTTGACGCTGGAAGCGGTCCGGGCTGTGCTTGCAGACAAATCCCGTGCGGGCTTCACCGCTCAGATTCGCTCTCTGCTCCAAAAACACGGTGCGGCGAAACTGTCGGAGATTGACCCTTCGCATTACGCCGACCTGCTCAAAGAGGCGGAGGGCTTGGGAAATGGGTAAACACGCCATTCTCTCCGCATCCAGTGCTAACCGTTGGCTCCACTGCCCGCCGTCCGCCAGACTCTGCGAAGCCTACGAGGACAAGGGCAGCGATTACGCCGCTGAGGGAACGGATGCCCATGCGCTCTGTGAATTTCGGCTGAAGCAGGCTCTGGGAATTCCAGCAGACGATCCCATCGAAAACCTCTCTTGGTACAACGAAGAAATGGAGGAATGTGCCGCCGGTTATGCGGTCTATGTGCTCGAACAGGTGGAAATGGCAAAACAGACCTGCCCCGATCTGGTTGTTCTCATCGAACATCGAGTGGATTTCTCCCGCTGGGTGGAGGGCGGCTTTGGCACTGCCGACTGCATCATTATTGCTGACGGAGTCCTCAAAATTGTGGACTACAAGCACGGTAAGGGTGTTGAGGTCAGCGCCGTGGATAATCCGCAGATGATGCTCTACGCCCTTGGCGCTCTGGAGATTTTCGACGGCATCTACGACATCAATACCATTCGCATGACAATTTACCAGCCGCGTAAATCAAACATCAGCGTATATGAAATGCAAAAATCCGACCTGCTTGGGTGGGCGGATACGGAACTAACCGAAAAGGCTCAGCTGGCCTATGGCGGTCAGGGAAAGTTTCACTGCGGCGAATGGTGCCGGTTCTGTAAGGCGAAGGCCGAGTGCAGAGAACGCGCCGCTGTCAATCTGGAACTTGCCCGCTACGACTTCAAACTGCCACCGCTGTTGACGGATGAGGAAGTCGAAGAAATCCTCGCCCGTGCCGATGACCTTGTGTCGTGGGCGGCGGACATCAAGGAATACGCGCTCCGGCAAGCGCTCAGCGGCAAGAAGTGGAACGGCTGGAAGCTGGTTGAAGGCCGCTCCAACCGCAGATACACAAACGATGCCCTTGTTGCCAGTGCTGTTGAAAGCATAGGCTTTGACCCCTATGAGCACAAGGTGCTGGGCGTCACCGCCATGCAGAAGCTGCTCGG
>CALLZZ010000503.1 GCA_937858235.1 uncultured Clostridia bacterium | reverse complement strand
CACGACCATATCGTTTGTTGGAAGCAGGGTCACGTTCGTACTGGTTGTAATGTTTATCCATTGCTTTTTGATGCTCGGCACAGTATTGCTCGCGTACAGCAAGCCGACCGCAGCCGGGGTAAGCACAGGGACGTTTAGGTTTGTAGGGCATTGGTTCACCTCACTTCCAAGGCATAACAAAAGCCACCGCAGATCTCTCCACGATGGCCTTTGGAATTCTATTTCTCTATTGTAATAGTATCACACGAACCACACTGACAAACAGTGACATTCACTGACTTGTTTCAGGAAGTTTAATCAGTGAGGTTGCAACATCGTGCAGACGATAAACGTGGCGCACATTATAACCCAGGTCCACTGCAATTTGTTCCCACGATTTGAAGCATAGGTATCGTAGCTCTAGGAGCGTCTGACACTCCAAACTGTCCACCGCTTTTATGACTCCTACTATTTCACCCTTCAAATCCACAAGGCGATCAATATCTCTGTTGATTTCGCTCTGAAGATCAATGATTTTGCAAATAGCGTCGGCCATCATAGATGTACCATGATTGGGATTACGTGGCATCCCTGTTAGCGTGGTCGTGCACTTGGTTGCCAAATCATTCAACGAAGCAACTTGCTCCAGCTTACTGTTGATACGCTGGTCCAAACGATAGGCTTGGGACAGATATTCTTTAGCAGTCATAGGCAGGCCACCTCCAGTTTTTCTCGTATCTTACGCATTAAGAGGTTACCGTCAAGATCAGTTAGTATCTGATACCAGCCGGAACAGAAGAAGCGCTCAATAGATTTAACTTCAGCTTTGTAATCATTTTTCTCCGGGTGACGGTCCAAACGTTGCAAGGCTTCCCGGTAATCCTTGACTGCCTGTTGTTTCTCGGATTGGCACGGATTGTCTCTATTTGACTCTCATTTGCAGATCAGCTTTGACAGCTTCGATAAGCGCTGACTGGCTTTTGTCCTTTAAGGAAAGAGCCCTCAAGATACGCTCATCAATAGTGCCTTTGGTAACGATGTGCTGCACCACAACCGTTTCAGCTGTTTGGCCCTGACGCCAGAGCCTAGCATTTGTCTGTTGATATAACTCTAATGACCAGGTAAGACCGAACCACACAATACAAGAGCCACCAGCCTGAAGATTTAAGCCATGTCCTGCAGATGCCGGATGAATTAAACCGACTGGTTTTTCCTTGTTGTTCCACCTTCGAATACTTTCAGCGGTATCCAGCTTAGAAAATGGAACCTTTATGCTATGAAGCTTTTCTACGATTCTATCGTAGTCGTGCTTATACCAATAGGCCACAAGTATCGGCTTTCCAGCAGCTGCTTCAATAATGTCCTCCAATGCATCCAATTTCTGATTATGGATGACCTGGGTTTCACCGCTGTCGTTATAGATGGCACCGTTAGCCATCTGACAGAGCTTGTTGGAAAGCGCTGCAGCATTCGCAGCAGTAACCTCACCACCAGGGGTCTCCAGTACAAGGTCTTTTGCTAATTCGTCATAACGTTCTGCCTCTTTTTCAGAAAGCATAACCGTGTATTCACTGCTAACAAGTTCAGGCATCTTAAGATAATCCGTTGACTTCATTGAAATTGTTATATCGGAAATTTTCTTGTAGATGCATTTCTCCGCTCCGGGAAGAGGCTTGTAACTGTAAATAATCTGGCCATTTCTTTTATCCGGCATGAAGTAGTTGTTACGAAACGCAGTTATGAACCTTCCAAGCCTTACACCCATGTCAAGCAATTTGAACTCTGCCCATAAATCCATTAGTCCATTGCTGCTTGGTGTTCCTGTCATTCCAATAATGCGCTTTACTCTAGGACGCACCCTCATAAAAGACTTAAAACGCTTGGCCTGATGATTTTTGAAGGAAGAAAGCTCATCAATTATAACTGTATCAAAATCAAACGGAAGTCCGCTCTCATCAATGAGCCAGGAAAGATTCTCACGGTTGATTACATAGATATCGGCTGTAGCCTTTAACGCTTGAACCCGTTCAGTGACGCTTCCTACTGCAACAGAAATGATCAGGTCAGATAGATGATCCCATTTTTCAATTTCAGCTGGCCAGGTATCTCTTGCCACTCGAAGTGGTGCTACAACTAACACTTTATGGGCTTCGAATAAATCAAATAGTAGGTCATTTATTGCACTAAGAGCGATACTTGTTTTTCCCAAACCCATATCAAGCAGTACTGCTGACACCGGATGGGATTCGATATAACTGATAGCGTATTTCTGATAATCATGTGGATTGTACTGCATCTAAAATCCCTCCAATCTGACTCTCGTTGTCTAGTACAAAAACTAAAAAGCCTAATGCTCTAAGCAATTTGTGCCTTGCCATCTGTAATGGGCGCGGGCGTTTGCCAGGAGCCTTGACTTCAACAAAGGCCATCTTTCCTTCAGGCATTAGAACGATTCTATCCGGCATACCATCAAAGCCCGGAGATACAAACTTCACTGCCAGCCCGCCACGCTTTTTTGCTTCCAAAGTTAACTTCTTTTCTATTTCTTTTTCTCTCATCTCTATATCTCCATCAAAATTGGTGACGGTCTGTGGTGGTCTCCCCATAAACTCCTTTATATAAGAATTTTATAAATTTTTCTCTAATGCGAAGTTCTATATATGACCGTAACTGACCGTCACCATATTAGGTCAGTGCTACTCGGTGCAACTCAACTTAGAAACTCTTCCTCCTTTAAGCGCACGCCATAAATGAAGCTACCTGTTTTGGTCTTTTTACGTTCAAACCCAGCAGTCTCCAAAGCAGTATAGAAATCTGTTGTACTTCTTGTGTACTCACCGTTGCGCCCACAATGGGCACGGTATTCCTGATAAAACTCTCCGGATTTCTGCTGGTATGTCTTATCCACTTCGCAACAATCCTCCAAAAAGGAAGCAAGCCAGTCATTATTTTCTCTGTACGCTTCAATGGCTTCCTGAACACATGCTGGAACACTAAAATGGTAGTTAGCCTCAATAGCTTTCTTTGCACCTTCGATGATCCAGCTCATAATGAATGGACCAGCATTCTTAACAAGGTAGTCGGCGTAGTTTTTGATGTCACTCTTATTCTCAATTCTTGCATTAAACGGAATGACGATAAGACGTCTCCAAGTACCATCATCATTGGCACCGACTCTTGGCAAATGGTTCGTATAAAGCACCAGAGTATGAGAAGGCTCAAACTTGAACGGGTCCTTATACTTTTTCTCAGCTTCGATTTCATCAGTAGAGCTAAGCTGTTTCACAATTGAAGTGTTCAGGCGCATGCCCTCTTCAAGCTCGGAAGCAATGATGAGACGTTTGCCCTTAAGCTCTGCCATTTCAGGTTTTACGTTTCTGCGGCAACCAACTGTAAGTGTATCGGCTGAGATAGCACCACTGTAGGAGCCGAGTACCCTTGAGATGCTGTTCCAGAAGGTTGATTTACCATTGCGGCCTCCACCATAGGCAATGATGATAGCTTCGAGATAGACTTTACCGATTGCAGAAAGGCCAACAATCTGTTGAACGTAATCAATCAGCTTTTGGTCATTACAGAAAAAGGTGTTCAGAGCATCTAACCAAATTTGCTCACCCTTATCTCCCGGAGAAGCAGTTGTTTGCTTTGTAATATAATCCGCTGCATCTGGAGCACGACCACCAGCCAGACCCTTGCGAAGGTCAAACGTAACACCCGGTGTATTAAGTAGGAACTCATCCTTATCTAAGTCGCTCACCTTGATTTCCAGCATTGGCTTTGCAGCCTGCAATGCTGAGATGACATATTTCATATCCCTGCGCTTCATTACAAAAGTTCTATACGCAACAGCCGACTGATACTTCTTAAGTGCCTTTAATGGATCTCCTGAAAGTGAAGCTTCATACTTTTTACCGCCAGCAAGAATATCTTCTTCCTTTTCACCCAAAGCAACTAAGGCATTAAGGGCGCTTTCCACCTCACCGAGGGCATCTTGAAGCTGTAAATCGAGGAACTCTTCCATTGCACCAACCGACTGCTGCCTTGATTCCATCCAATACTCACCGTTAAAACGAAGATAATCTGTGGCATCGGTGTAGCAGAGCTCATTGCCATATTCACGAGTCAACACCTTTGCCTGACCAATATCAGAAAAGTCGGAAGGTCTCAGCGAGTCAAAGTCAGAATTGTAGTCATCTGGAGGAACGTACCCCTCCTGACCTTGCACTTTCCTTGCAAACTTGATAGCACTATTCCAGATAGCAGTAAGCTCTTCTTCATCCATAGGCGGGTCGCACTTCTTAGCTTCTTCCAGAAAAATCTCATGGGCCTTATCTGTGCTGCCGTATCTCTTTACAACGCGGCCAGCAAAACGAGACAGCGTATTGTTGCGTTGACCTTCAGGTATTGAATTGCTGCGACCTGTATTTGTAGGTGCAGGAACGTTCTGAAGCAGCTCATCAATCGTGAGCCAACCTTCATGCCAGATAACTTCGCCGGTATCAGCCCCATAGATAAAACGTGCTGCATCCAGAGCGTTATCATCAAAGAATGGAAACTGAGCATGGATAGCTTTTTTTATAGCCACATATCCTTCCGCATCTGTTAGCTCTTCTATAGAAAAGTAAACATGGAACTTGGGCCTTGCTGCTTTTCCATCTTTAGAAAGCATGTTATGGCGACTGGG
>CALLZZ010000502.1 GCA_937858235.1 uncultured Clostridia bacterium | reverse complement strand
AACAGGTGCAAAATGCCATTATCTATCTCCATATAAATCGTGGTTTACCAGTGCCGAATAATAAGTGCCAATCGTTGATGGTGCATTAAAAAGAGTAGCCAGCAAATAACGCTTGATATTGCGGATATAGGTGGTAGTCTTTCTTAGGCACTCAAACACATAGTCAATATGCAGACTGTTGATCCGTAACAGTTTTTCCTTAACAAGCTGTGCCGGATAATCATCTCCTGAAACATTGATAATGTCCTTTGTGGAGCAAAGTGTTTCCACCATAAGGTCAACAATTTCGTTAAGCTGTTCACGGTCATGATTGTGCTTGATATACTCGTACTCAATGTTTTCTAATACCAATTCTCTTACTTCTTCTAATCTGTCACATGCAATTGTATCATATCCCATCTTCTTTTTCGCCCCTGCACTTGATGGATAAGGATTTGATTGATGAGGATTTAATATATCGTTATTTAATAAATCAGTATTTGATTTATTAGTAATTAATTGGTGGGGATTTCCCAAGATAGGTTCGCCCTGTTTAGGTTTCTCCAAGATTGGGTTTTCCAGTATTGGATTTTCCAACATTGGCTTATCCAAGATTGGATTTTCCCGTTTAGGTGGAACATCAGTAGTATCAAGGCTTTGTGGCTGTTCAAAAATCGTATATTCTATTGTGGTAAGCTGCCCTTTTTCATTACGAATACGCCTGCGGGTTATATACCCATGTGCCTCAAGTTCTTTTACCGTGGCATTGATACTGTCGATTCCGTCCTTGCAGATACAGGAAAGTCCTTTTGTGGTGTAATCCCAATTCTCCGGAAGGGAAAGCATAAGAGATAATAAGCCTTTTGCCTTTAAGGAAAGTTCGGTATTTCGCAAGTGATGATTTGCCATAACCGTGTAATCTCTTGTCTTTTCCACTCTGAATACTGCCAATCACATCACTCCTTTCCTACTGAAAAATAAAAAAATCGCAAGCAATTTTGCGGTTATCTCAGCGTATTGGCTCATTTCCTCTGTCATAGAGGATATGACCTCTTGCTATTTTGGCGTGTCTAAGTATTTTAATTTCCTCACACTTTTGGCTCTCCAGTGCCTTTTGATACCCCATATCGGTCAAAAACAATCGCATACGCTCTCCCTTATTTCCCACAGGGGAAGAATGGCTCAACACATCAAATACAACCATGTGTGTAACATCAGGGTCAAAGCGTTCCAAAGCCATAATATCGTGTCCAGCAAGTTTCGGTTCTCCTGATTGCCTGCGAGCCTCGTCAATCAGCTCAAAAATGGGTTTATTCTTATTCATAGGGAAACTCCTTTCTATCGCTCCTGTTGCTGTGTCCTTTTTTTATGCCAGCCTTCAAGTAGTTTAATGATAGTAGCCTCCATCTGCTGTGGAGTGTAGCTTTTAGGAAAATATTTTTTAATTTTATCGCCTGTAAGAGTTACCTTGTCGATTTCGCCTTTCTTTTCCTCACTCATAATGGCACTCATAACCTCAAGGCTTAATTTGCCCTCGGCACTGAATTTTTTTAACCGCTGTGCCTGTGAAAGAGAGGGGGTAGCCTGTTCCATATCCATAGCCTCAAGCAAGTCGGTCTGTTCCCCTTTTTTAAGATAAGACAATTCTACAGCAGGATTAAAAGCAATTTTCTTCTCATCTACCATAGCAATCAGTTCAGGGATAAGTTCAGTTAGGCGAATGTAGCGTTGTACTTGAACAGCACTTGCACCAGCCTCTTTTGCCACTACATCTCTTGCATTTAACTTCTGTCCAACTTGAACAGAAGTTAAATCTGTTCTCGCACCCTGTCTTTTGATAGCCTCTAATTTTAGCTTAAAAGCAAAAGCACGTTCACTCGGTAAGATATTTTCTCTCTGTAAATTACTGTCTACCATGATAATGGTGGCAGCATCATCATCAAGATTACGGACAATGACAGGCATTGTTTCAAGTCCAGCAAGTTCACTTGCCCTGTGTCTGCGGTGTCCTGCCACAAGTTCATATCCACCCTCATCACGGGGACGAGCAATAGCAGGAACAAGCACACCATACTGCTTGATACTCTCGGCTGTATCAAACATAGCCTCGTTGTCGATTACCTTAAATGGGTGGTCTTTGAACGGAAACAATTCCGTTAAGGGAAGTTCCACTATTTTTTCTCGGCTCTCATCAGCTCTGCTTTCCTCAGTGGAAAACAAATCATCTACTGATGTCAGCTTTATGTTTTTGGCGGAGCTTTTCAATTTTTAGCACCTCCTTTGTCAGATTTCTATATCCCTCTGCAACCTTGCCTTTCGGATCATGGGTAAAGATACTTTTCCCCTCCGCACTGATTTCGGCAGCTCTTACGGAATGGGGAATATCAGTGGCAAATACCTTGATACTTCCTCCATAAGTTTCTCTAAGCAAGGAGCTGATGTCCTTTGCAAAGTTGGTACGGTTATCCACCATTGTCAGCAGAATACCGTCTATCTTTAGCTTTGGATTTATCTGTTTGCGTACCTTTCCAATGGTCTGTAAAAGCTGTTCTAAGCCTTTGGCGGGCAAATACTGTGCCTGCACAGGAATGATTACGCTATCTGCGGCGGCAAGGGCATTGACTGTCAGCATACCCAAAGAGGGCATACAGTCCAAAAGTATGAAATCGTATTGCCTTTTCACCGTATCAAGGTACTGCTTTAAGATAGTTTCTCGGCTCATGGCATTTACGAGCGATACCTCCATACCCGATAGCTCAATATTTGCAGGAAGTAAATCTACTCCCTCGTGATGATGTAAAATACCCTCCTTATTTTCAATAGTTGTGTCGGTAATCACTTTTCCCATGACCGTAGCAAGGGTAATAGTGAGCGTATCCGGCTGTTGGTATCCTAAACTGATAGACAGACTTCCTTGAGGGTCGGTATCCACAAGCAGGATTTTCTTGTTTTCCATAGCCAAGCCTATGCCTAAGTTGGCACAGGTGGTTGTTTTGCCAACGCCTCCTTTTTGATTGACTATGGCAATTATTTTTGCGTTCAATTCTGTTCCTCCTTTCACACAAAAAACCGCTTACTTTATCATTCAATAAAGAAAACGGCTTTTTACTTTTTTAATATAAAAGAGAATGTCAGTAAAAAACGACATCCTCCCATTATTTATTAACCTTAAATTTGCTCAACATTTCATAATATAGACATCCCTGAACACTTTAAGTAAAACGATGTGTAAACATATCTACACACTCAATGTCCAACACCATACAGAGTACAAAGGCAAATCAACATATAAAAACACCCATATAGACAAAAAATCCGATACATAAGAATACAGCCAGTGGAACACTTTTTTGCCGTGTTGCCTTTGCATAAATGTAGGCAGGAGGCAGTGCGAAAAAGAGAATGGCTGCAAGACCGTATAGTCCAAAGCAAAAGCCTATTGCCGACGTAAGTTTAATATCACCACCGCCCACACCGCCGTATTTTAAAGCAAGGATAAATAGGCAGACACCCGGCAGTAAAAAACCCACAATCCGTTGGGGTAACGTAGGATGGGGTAAAAGAAAAGCGGATATACCGCCAAATAGGACAATAGCTATCCATGTCCAGTCGGGAATAATCCGCTTTCTAAAGTCTGTGATAGCCGCCCACAGTATAGGAATGGCACAAAATAGCAGTGCCATATCAATTACCCGTAGTGACATCATCGGAATACATGCTATCTACCACATTGATTTTAAGTTGTCCTCCGGTAATCCACTTAGACAGTGTTCCTCCAGGAGTGTGTACGTCGGTGACAAGAAGCTGTACGATATAATCTTTGTTATCTGGGAACCACACCGGAATATACTGTTTTCTGTAGCGGAAAGGTGATGATGGATTTTCTTTAAAGGTAAATTGACTGCCCTCCTTGACTAAAGGAATGGCAGTTTCATAGTGGTATTCCGGCAGATATACTTCTGCTGTCTGTGGAGCAGTAATCATTTCTGACCTGTCATAGTTGGTGCTTACCGTGGCTGTAACACGAATAAAATAGCCGTAACCCGATTTTAAGTAGCCCTTTGCTTTTGTATCATAATCCAACATAGTGCTTACCTTTAGTTCAGCGTAGAATTCTCGCCATATAAACTTATTATTTTCGTACCGTTGTTCCCACCATGTTACCCTTGGCTGTTCATTTCTTTTCGGTGGGTCGGGTAATACCCGGCTTTCCTCTGGTTCCCCATAGGATATATTTTGTATAATAGCCTTTTGGGTATAGGTGTTGTTATCATTGGTGCCTTCATTCCCTAATAACTGTTCAGGGTTGATAATGGCAATCAGTGTAATATCTTTATCGGCCTTTACATTGGGTGTATCCCATCGTATGGACACAACATTCCATGTATCCCTTTCCATCACTACCGCATCAATACGTTTTGATAAAGACAGTTCAGGAATTTGAAACAATACAGTAACGTTTTGTCCTGGTGCAAAGTCAAGGCTTCCTTTGTTTGATACCTTGACGGTGGTAATGACCGACTGATTTTCCTTGTACTCATCCGGCGTGATTCTTTGCACATCTAAATCATAAGGATGCTCCAACACCATGATTTCAGATGAAACCTGGTTGTTACCTGTATTGATGTCCCTATACCTTTTAGGTGGTGATACTTGTGCTGATAGCTTGATAGGTACGCCTTTTGCTCCTGCTATGCCAGTAACAAGAAATGCTTTCTTCTCAAAGGATTTGAAATTGGCTTTAGGCGGTATAGTTGAAACTATCTTACCGTTGATGGTGACATTTAGACCCACATCAGATAGTTCCTTATCTGTAGAGTTGGCAAAGTATACAGTAAAGCTGTATTCATCCCGTTCATACACCGTAGGCGGCGATGATAAATTTACCCATACGTCGCAGAGATTTACTACCGGGGGTACCTCTGGATTTTCAGGATTGTCCGGGGTATCCGATGGATTGTCGGGATCACTTGGATCATCTGGGTTGTCAGGTTCATCTGGATTATCTGGGTTATCTGGGTTATCCGGGTCGTCAGGATTGTCAGGGTTTTCGGGGTCATCTGGATCATCAAAAGTGTGTTTTACCACCGTAATGCTCGAAATAGCAGTATTGTTAGTTGGTTTTTCATCCCTAAAGCCTTCTGGTGCTTTCACATTTGCCCATAGGCGATAAACTTCACCTGCGTCTCCTGCTGTACCTGTGATAGTAAAAGATTTTGTTTCTTGGGGCTTAAAACTTGCTGTTTTGGGAATTTCAGGCAAGATATTATCATTGTTTTTCCCCTGTAAGAGTACGTCTTTTAGTTCTACGTCAGAATTGTTTGTGAAGCTCACGGTATAGCTATAATCCTCATATTCATAGACTGTACGGGGCGCAAGAATACTTGCCGTAAGGTCACAAAGTTTTGGAGGAACTGGTGGCTCTTCCGGTGAATTTACTGGATCATCGAGTTTATCCGGTATATCAGGCTGGTCGGGTGTTGACTCTGGTTCAGGGTCAATCACTTTGATAACTGCCGTGGCAGTGTTATTGGAAAGATTCCCGTCAATAAAGCCTTCCGGTACACCAATATTAGCCCATAGATGAATTTCATTAGCTACAGTATCAGCAGTACGCTTAATGGTGTAGGTTTTGCTTATATTAGCTGAAAAATCCTGCACTTTAGGTATTTCTTCAACCAAAATATCATCTACTGTACCTTTTAATGGCACGTCATAGGCTGGACTGTTTCCGCTATTCATATAAATAACGGTAAAAGTATAGTTATTGCCCCGATACACTGTGGAAGGTGCACGGATAACAACCGATAAGTCGTTTCCATCCTGAGCCTTAAACTTAAAACAGAAGTCTACAGTAGGGATTTGATAATGGATTTTTTGTGTGACAGAGGTAAGTGTCTTGCTTTCTCCATCTGTAAATTCTTCTGTTTCCGGTGTGTAATCCCATTCAAGCCCCATGTATATGAAGTTTCGGGACAATAAAATATCATCCTTGGTAAAGGTCACGGATGTGGTCTGATAAGGATAGAGTAGTTCTGGCACTCCCTTATCCTGAGCAGTTATTTTACCGTATACATCCTGCTTTTTTTCATCGCACCATGTAGCCTCTACATCAATTTTGACTGGAGCCTGATAGGATAGGGCTGTATCTCTCATGGTTTCAAAAGCAATCAATGATTTTGGTGTCCAGCCGTAACGGGTGGTCAGCGATTCAAAATCCCTATCAGTGTCATAGGTTCCATAGAGTTTGCCAGAACTAAAACCATAGATTTCTACCACATTGCTTCCCTTTAAGTTATAGGTTCCACCGTCATACCGACCAATCCAATCAGCGATTCGCTCCTGCTCATAATCGGCAACAGTATTGGCATTTACAAGGTCAATACGCTGGGGTTCTTTAAAGGATTTTAGCAATGTTTCACCTTCATAGATTTCTTTAACATTCATGCCGATGATGCGGTATCGAGTGTCATAGGTAGCTTTGACTTGGAATATGACGTTTGCAGTAATGGTAAGGACTGCATTCTGGTCTGTTTTTGCTGTAATAGTATAGGGACCACAAGCTTCTTTGCTTTCAACGGTCAGGATATATTCCGGTGTTATCTTTTTGCTTTGACCGTCGTACTCCAGTTGGATATCCGTAAGATTACCGGTTTTAGCCATTACCCTAATAGGAATCTCTGCGGGGAATTGTTCTACGGCTACCATACCGCTTTCATTTTTCAGACTGTCTATGGGAGAAGTAATACTAATTTCAATGTCGCTAATCTGAGCAGCAAAGGCTTTACCTGATAAGAGCAGGCAGCATACAAGCATAAGGGGAATGACAAAGATAAATTTGCATTTCATTAGAAACCTCCTTCCTCGATTCTATTGTTGACGCTGGATATGCTAAAGGGGAGCTTAACCTCGCCGGTTAGAAAATTGAAAATACTGTGGGTTTTTAGTACCCCGTCCAGCGTCAGCCGAGGTGGATTATCAGTTGCGTTAATGTTTTTGATTTCAAGCTCATAAACCCATTCTTCATCAGCATATTTATTAAGTCCCGCATCCAGCTTCATATTTTCGTGTAGGTACTCATAAAGCTTTTCTTTCGCAAGGGAGCTGTCCAGCTGAGCATAGCCGTCCCTACGATATTCATCCATCATTGCATATTCCACAGAACTGTTTACGCCCCGCTGAATTACATATTCCACCTGCTGATACAGGCTTTCCATACGGAAATACTCAATCAGAATAGCGGATAGGGTTAGGATAAAGAATACAAGTATCAAGATGAATATGAAGGTGTCGCCCCTGCGATTTTGTAAAATACGTTTAAAATTCCCCACAGCTTTCTCCTTTCCGGCGCTCTCACTCTAAGAGCTTCCAATATTTTTCCGACATGCCGGTGATACTCACCCGCATAGGAATATCAATTTTAACAGGGGGCGCAAAGGATGGTGTAAAGATGGTAAAGGGATGACTATACGTCATAGTGACTGTAAAGGTATCTCTCAATTGGATTTTCTGTCCTCCCTGATACTCCACATCCTCGACAGTCATCTCCGGGGATAGACTGGTCTGCTGTTTTAGCCGGTAGAAAACATCATAGGCTCTGTCCGATACCTGTCCTTCAAGCTCAATTACCCGAACAACACGTCGGCAGATATGGTTTAAGTTGAGGTAGGTAGTAAAGATACTTAAAAAACTCATAACCGTAACCATGAGCGTAATGACCACCAGCGTTTTGACCATCAAGTCAAAATAGCTGCTACCTTTCCTGTTAAAAAGTAGTTTCATAAAAGGAAACGGGGGAGAATTTCTCCCCCATATACCTCGGTGCCTTCTGTTCATCTTCTTGCACCTCCCGCATCAGCGGATATATTCGAAATGACTGTCATTAGCTTATTAAGCCAGTAATCTTATTAACAATGCTATTCCAGATCTGTGTGATAGAGCCCTGATAAAGTGTCATGAATACCGCACCTACAACTACCACAACTAAGACCACAATAAGCCAGCCAGTCATCTGGTCTCCGGACTTGCTCGCAAGTATATTTCTGGCTTTAAGACCTACCATTTGCATTTTGTTTTTTAAAGTTTTCATCATAATAAATACCTCCATATTTTATTTGGTTTAAAGGGAAAGGGAGAGCGATGCTCCCCCTATATTACTATCTTTGAGTTTTCTGCCTTTAGTTTATTAAGCCGGTGATTTTAGCTACGATACTGTTCCATATCTGCGAGATTGAATCCTGATACAGCGTCATGAATACTGCACCTACAACTACCACGATCAAGACCACAATAAGCCAGCCTGTCATTTGGTCGCCGGATTGGTTTGTAAGTACCCTTCTTGCCTTTAGTGCCATACTTTGCATTTTGCTTTTTGTTGCTTTCAACATAGAAAATACCTCCGTTTATTTTTAGATTTTAGTTTTAAAAAAGGGCGAATTTCTCCCCCTTGTACCACTGCCTTTTGGCTAAAATTAGTTCAAGAGACTGGTAATCTTGGTAACAATGCTGTTCCAGATGGTAGAGATGGAGTCCTGATACAGTGTCATAAACACTGCTCCCACGACTACGACAATCAATACGACAATGAGCCATCCTGTCATCTGATCTCCGGATTTGCTTGTTAAAACATTTCTTGCCTTTAAAAGAGCATTTACCATTCTTTTCTTCATAGAATTTTCTCTCCTTCCCTCGATAATTTGGATTGCGGTTGTTTTGTTTTGCATGGTTAATACCTCCTAAAAATTTATTTTGAAAAGGGTCTCCCCATTTTCACATTAAAAAAGGCCCCCCATTGACTTTATAAGGTGGGAGCCTATGACATAGAGCAGGCTTGCAAGAGTTACAGCCACAAGGGGTATGGATGCAATCTTAATCCTGCGGGGCAGCTTATTTAGTTTTTTCTTTAAAGCTTCTTTAGCTTTAATGTCCATATCTCTTGCAAGATACGCCAGTGCCTCCCCTTGATGCTCTCCCCGGTGAAGTCCTATAAGGGCATTCACCAGAAAGGATACTTCTGCAAGGCCGATGCGTTCATTGAAGTTTCTAAGGGCGGTTTCAATATCTTTTGCTTTCATCTCCATTACTAAAACTGAAACATCATAGTAGAATACATCGCTGGCTACCTTAAGGTAATCCTCAAATATCTGAATTAAATCCACCTGTACGACGGCTTTTTTACTGTCAGCTTTGATGTCATCCAGCTTATACAATATAGAGCGCACAAAGCCTGGAAGCTCCATTTCAATGCGCATCTTTTTTTCCTTCATCTTGTCTTTAAGGTCGGTCATGAAGTGGAAATATACCACTATGGAAAAGATGAGTACAATAGGCACAAGATTTGTAGCACCGATTGCAAACAATAGCAGAGCAAGAGGTAATGTAAAAATGGCGCATATAATAGCCCTTGCGTAATACTCCTTTGGGGTAAGCTCTAATCCTCCGCGACGGAGTGTAGATGCCATCCTTGCTTCCTTTACAGGATCAAGGGGTATTAGCCGTGAGACGGGCTTTACAAGGGGCATTACAAATCGGTTTAACAATCGACTCCCTGTCTTTTCTTTTTTATCCTGCAGATGCTTGATGTTCTTTTTCATACTCATCTTTGGAATTTTAAGAAGTTGCCTGCAAATTAAAAATCCTGCCGCAGTCAGCAGGACGAATATAATAACTTGATAAAACAACGGAAAACCTCCTTATCTGTTTGATGGTTTTGTAGCCTTCATTACATAAAAGGCTGTGCCAAGGGCAGTCAGTAACATAATGATAATCAGCAGTTTACCGATGGGTGTTTTTGTAAGAATAAAAAACCATTCGGCATTGGAAAAGCGCATCATAGGAATTATGGAAAACATCAGACCTGCTGTCATAAGATAGTCCCGCCATACTCTCACCATCATGCTGTCACTCTCAATCTGCATGGATTTTGCATCATTCATAGCTTTAATAATAGGAAACAAAGCGAATTTTAATCTTCTGTCATGGTAACAGAGGATAAGAGTTTTTACCCACTCGGTAAAATAGCGATTTTTAACTTTTGCAGATAGACGGTATAGACCATGCTCCACATTAGGATTGATGAGCCTGATTTCAGATACAAACTCATCAAATGGTGTGGGAGTTCTTAAATGAGCTGGAATATATCGGTTCTTTTCTTCCACATAGGTCTCCACTGCTTTAATAATATCGTCATTTCCAGCATAGGCATTGGTAATAATGGACATATTTTCCAATCCCTCAATTTCCTCTCTTGCTGCCCCAGAGCTTTTTACAGTTAGGTAAAAGTATGGAGCAGGAAGCATACACGCTGCCATAACTGCTGCCAGCTCAGTACTGCCAAAGAGTATAATCCCGGCCACAAAGCCACCTACTACTGATACAAATACCATTACAATGAATTTTTTGTGTGTACATCGTGTCTGCCGAAATAATGTTTCAAACCGTATAGCAATTTTCTCGGTAATTTTCAATTTTGTTCCTGTAAGGTATAGGCGGCGTTTTTTCAGAGGATTTTGTTCTATAGCAAAAGGGTTTAGTTTTAGCAGTAGTAACATTGCAAAACTGATAAATGCGAAAATAAGAATATGGGATAGATAAATTGGATTCATTGAGTTCCTCCTTCCGCAAAGCGTTGAATCTCCTTTTTAGGAACACCACCAATTAGGAGCCTTTCTGCAAGAGTAGAAGAAATACAGCCTAAACGCTTATGGACTCCCACAACCTTTGTAATCTTCCCAGACTCATCTCGTTCATAATGATCAACTACGTATTTAAAAAGGGTGTTGCCGATAACTTCACCATTTTGTACCCCTTTGGCTTCAAAGATTTCCATATACTTTCTTGACATATCAGGTAATTGCATTTTAAAGAGCATAATCGGAAAGGCCTCTACAATATTCTTTAGAAGCCTTTCCTCTGACAAAGAAGTCCCAGCCTCCAAGCACATGGTCAATATTCTATCATAAGCCGTCCTTGCACTATTAGCATGTAGCGTACTAACGATGGTGTGTCCTGTTCGTCCGGCTTCCTGCACTGTGAGGGCTTCTTTACCTCGCATCTCAGCTGGTACAAGGATTTGTGGGTGCAGTCTTAATGAGAGTTTTAATAAATCCAACATGCTGATTGGATTAGGTTCCTCCTTGGTCAAAAGATGAATTACATCGTTTATCATCATACCATTTTCATCAAACTGTGCTAACGATAGCTCACGGGTATCTTCTATAGTGACAATACGCCTATCCAAAGATACACAGCTTAGAATGTATCCCATATCGGCAGTTTTTCCGCTGCCGGTGGCTCCAGCAATAGCTACTGATACGCCATTGTTAACGCAAAGGGTGAGAAAGTCCAGTTCCTCCGCTGTTGCTGTATCCCATTCAATCAGGTTTTCCCTTGTGATATAGGAGGGCTTTTGCTTTCTGATGGAGGCAATAGCTCCTGAATCTTGGTCAACGCAAGGCGTAATGGCTCCTGACATACGGATGCCTCGTGCAATAAAGCTATCCCCAATAGGTTTTGATCCATCAAGAATAACATTACCGAATCGGCTCATCTTTCTTACGATGTTGGAGCAGGCTTCAGAATTGGTGAAGATTTCATTAAGTCTCACCTTTTTGTCTTTGTATAGCACCCAAATTCCACTAAAGCCATTGATGTTTATTTCCTCTACGTCACCATCCTTAAGATAAGGAGATAACAGTCCCATACCAGCCATATCATAATATACAGCGTCTACCAGTTCGGAGATATTGTTAAGATTTTTAGCCACCAACTGCTCACTGTTTAAATATCGCATAATAAGGTCTTTAAGTTTTTCCTCTGCTTCCTCAGAATACAATACCTGGGCAAGCTCTGCTGAATGGTTCTTAGCAATGAGCCGCTGAAGCTTATCAAGGATTTCTCCATAGTCCTGAGCTTTTATACTTTCCCCACTGTCAGAACGTCGCTTATTAGCTCGGTAAATCAGATCATTAACGGAAAATCTGTTGTTCATGACTCTATACCTCTGTAGATTTCATCTGC
>CALLZZ010000501.1 GCA_937858235.1 uncultured Clostridia bacterium | reverse complement strand
GCAGTATGGGCATATTACGCATTGATTCAAATACAGCCGACAATCGGCTCATAGTCACTGGGGATGTGGGGCAACTATTAGAAAGCCGCCGAGCTTCCCGCTTCCTAAAGGACAATACGGACTATATCCTGTCTGACGGTGCCATTTTAATTTCTATTGCTGACAACCTTAATAAGAGTATTGACAGGGTGCGAACGGCGGCCGGATACGCGAAGTGCGATGTTGAACTTTCTGGGGAAGCGAATGAGGGTATTCAGTCCTATATTGAAGAGGAAGGTAAGTTTGCTGAGTTTTCAGCAAAGGCTTTGTCAATCCGTAACAATGACTGTAATGTTAATGAGTTTCAGTCGTTTCGTGATGCTCTTGAAGCCTATATGCCTGCCAGGACTCTTTACAGCTTGCAGATGCTTTCAGCTTATCACTTGGCATTTTCACAAAATGCTTGCAATTTCTCCGTCCCAGGTGCTGGAAAAACCAGTATCGTTTATGGGGCTTATGTATATCTAAAGAACCTGCCGGATGATCATCCTCGGAAAGTTGACAGGTTGTTGATTATTGGACCACTGAATGCATTTGGACCCTGGGAGATGGAATTCGAGGAGTGTTTTGGTACAAAACCTTCTGCTAAACGGCTCACGGGAAAGCTACAAATAGATGATAAAAAGCAGTACTTGTACGACATTAACCCAGCAGAACTAACGCTTATTTCCTATGCATCGGTTATGTCACTTACTGATGAACTTGGCTTCTTCCTCCGTAAGCATAGAGTAATGGTAGTGCTTGATGAGGCTCATAAAATTAAGAACACCAACGGCGGAATTATTGCTCAAAGTATATTATCCTTAGCACAAGACAGCAAGGCAAGGGTTGTTCTTACGGGAACACCGGCGCCAAACGGATATGAGGACTTATATAACTTATTCAAGTTCATCTGGCCAACAAAGGATATTATCCGCTTCCACATTGGTCAACTTAAGGATATGTCAAGGACTCCAAGCGATCCAAGGGTAGATTCGTTGTTGAATTCCATCTCACCATTCTTTATAAGGATTAGGAAGAGCGACCTTGGCATACCTCCTGCTATAAATAACCCTCCCGTAATGGTGGAGATGGGTGAAAGCCAACGGCGGATATATGATTTCATTGAAAAGAAGTATATCTTCGATATTGCAAGCAATAAAGATCAGCGTTTTCAGAATGAATTGGTAAGAGCGAGGCTTATCCGTCTTATGCAGGCATCCACAAACCCTGCACTCCTACGGCAACCGTTGTCAGAATTTGCATCAGTTGAAGGAGTGGATTTTGGTACAGTTCAAGATGACACTGCAATGATTAGTGAGATACTACGCTATTCAGATGCCGAAATTCCTGCAAAGTACATCGCAGTAAAGGATGTCCTCCAGCCCATTATTGCCCGTGGAGAAAAGGCAATTGTCTGGGCGTGCTATATAAAGAATATTGAATTGTTACAGCATTATCTACGTTCACAGGGTATTGAGTCGCGTATCCTGTATGGTGCAACCCCTGTTGCAGGCGATGGTATAAATGAAGATGACGAGGAATATTCCAATACCCGAGAAGCAATTGTTAAGGAGTTTCATAGAGCAGACTGCCCATACAATGTAATAATTGCTAACCCTTTTGCGGTAGCAGAATCAATATCGCTCCACAAGGCTTGTCACAATGCCATTTACTTGGAGCGTTCGTTTAATGCTGCTCATTTTATGCAATCAAAAGATAGGATTCACCGTTATGGGCTTGGGGAGGACGTTATAACAAACTACTACTATCTACTTTCGGCAGATTCCGTAGACCTAACCATCCACGAGCGGCTTGCTGAAAAGGAACGGAGACTATTAGATATTATTGAAAGTATGCCCATTCCGTTGTTCGACAACACGCTGGAGGATGGTGGGGATGATGATATAAAGGCGGTGCTGAGGGACTATGCAAGAAGAACTAAGGCGAAGTAATACGATAGGTGATTCCAAGGGAATCTTGTACTTTGCCAGTACAGTCCTGAAGAACGGTGAGATAAAAAGGGACTCTGCTCGGCAGATATGTTCGTTTATTAATGACGTCAGGATTAACTTCAATAGTGCGGTAGCGTTTTTTGAATACTTGGGATTCATTAATGCTTCTGCAAACTTGTTGACGCCAACCGAAGATGGAAAGAAACTCTATTCGCTGCTTGGTGATGGCGGGTTTGAAGAAGCCTTATGCGAGACCTGTCTAAACAAGGTAACTACCGATGAAATCATCGATATAACTGCCTTGCGTTTTGATGTTGTAAAGGGAAAATACTACATTCAAAGACATGGTTTTCCTATTGCTGCTGCAGTTTTTAGGAATGTTCTTATACAACTTAATGCTCTTTCAGAACTACGGGACGGCTCTGGCTCGTTAGAACTAAGTGAACGATATGAAGGCATTTTTGCAAAGGTCCAAAAAAAAGCACAACGCAGGCTGTCTCTCGATGCTTTGAAAAAGCAACTTGAGCAACAGGAAATTCAAGGCGAAGCTGCAGAGAAATATGTTGTGGAATATGAAAAGGCTCGCTTATTAAGTACTGTTCTTGCTAAGAAGGTCAAACGTATTTCAGACATCGATGTTTCAGCTGGTTATGATGTAGTTTCATTTGAGACAGATACATCGATTGAGTATGATCGATTTATTGAAGTGAAATCTTTTGTGGGACAACCCCATTTCTATTGGTCGAAAAATGAGATTGAAGTTGCGACAATATATGGAGATAAATACCACCTATACCTTATTAACGCTGAAAAAATTACAGAATATGAATATGTCCCAACTATTATCCGCAATCCTGTTAAGACAGTTATTGAATCCGATGGTTGGTTGATGCAACCCACTTCATATTTGGTGTTACCCACTGGAACAGACTAAAAGGTTATTGATTTTTTCATTAGTATACTTCCTGAAGATTTCTTCTGGCAAGCAAATTAGCGCCGTAGATGGTTTATTAAAAAGGAGAAACAATATGGCAGATAGACAATACAGACGAGATGTTAGTCAGTCTGTGGGGTATTACCGCTGACGAGTGGTCGTACATTGATTCGAGAATCAGTGCAGTTGCGGATACGGAATAGAGGTGAATAGTATGGCTGATAATTGGATTATACCATGTAATATTAAGCATTTCGATGTGATTACACATTTCGAGCATACCTCTATTGCTGTCTGGAAGAACTCGTTTTCTATACGTAAAGACGATGTAGTCTACATTTATATAGGAGCGCCATACAGTGAAATCCTTTATAAATGTCACGTCGTTAGCGATGCAGTAGACGACATCACGCTAAAAGAAAATCCATATGCGATCCCTCAAAAGGAGTCACACAACTTCTATTCAAAAAAGCTAAAGTATATTCAAATTCAAATGGATATCAGGTACCCACGAGGAACTTTTACTCTTGACAAGCTGAGAGAACATGGGCTGGGACAGGTGCAAATACAGGCTCGAACAGACAGAAAACTTCAGATTTTTATCGATGAAATTAATGATTCAGCATTGCCAGCACCCATAACAAGTACCCATAAGGGAGGTGACACGGATGCCGACTGAATTCTTCGTACAGCGTCCATCGGTTACTCCCACCATCTATGCTTATGTGCTGCCGGATGTGGCGTCCCATAAGGGTTATATAAAGGTAGGCTATACCGAACGCGATGTGGAAAAACGCATAGCCGAGCAGATGCACACCAGCGGCGTGTCGTATAAAATTCTGCTCAAGGAATCTGCCATGTGTCAGGACGGCACCTGCTTCTCCGACCATGATGTTCACGCCATTCTGCGCCGTAAGGGATTTCCGCAGCTCAAGGAAGGCGCTGACCGTAACGAGTGGTTCAAGTGCTCCATCAGTGACATACGCGTTGCCCTTACGGAGCTGCACACCGGCCTCCGGCTGGACGGCAACAGAACGCAGACCTTCAAAATGCGCCCGGAGCAGCAGCTCGCCGTTAAGCGCACGATGGAGTATTATGCTTCGGCTAAAAAGGATGAACCAAACCGTCCGCCTAAGTTCCTGTGGAACGCTAAGATGCGTTTCGGCAAGACCTTTGCCTCTTATGAGCTTGCCAAGAAGATGGGCTTCAAGCGGATTCTGGTGCTGACATTTAAGCCCGCCGTGGAATCCGCGTGGTCTGAAGACCTCATGACCCATGTGGATTTTGAGGGTTGGCAGTTCGTTTCCAACAAGGATGCTCACGCTGGCAGTATCAATATCGACCAGCAATTCGCACAGGCGGATAAATCCCGTCCCATCGTGGTTTTCGGTTCCTTTCAAGACCTGCTCGGTACCAATGAAAACGGCGGCATTAAGGCAAAAAACGAGTTCATTCATTCCGGAAACTGGGACTTGGTCATTTTCGACGAGTACCACTTTGGCGCATGGCGTGAAAACGCAAAGAAACTGTTCGACAATCCCGACGAAGAAGCCGATACTGAATTCGACCCGGAACAGTACAAGCAGGACGAGGCTGACAATGCCTACAATGAAACCTTCCTGCCCATTACCACAGGCCACTATCTGTTCCTCTCCGGCACACCCTTCCGGGCGCTCAACTCCGGCGAGTTCATCGAAGACCAGATTTACAACTGGACTTATTCCGATGAACAGCGGGCAAAGGAGAACTGGATAGGCTCCGGCAATCCCTATTTGTCGTTGCCGCGAATGGTCATGCTGACCTATCGAATCCCGGACAGCATCCGCCAGATCGCCATGCAGGGCGAGTTTGACGAATTCGACCTCAATGTGTTTTTCTCTGCCAAGGGCAAGGGCGCGGAGGCGCGGTTTACATATGAGAACGAGGTGCAGAAGTGGCTCGACCTCATTCGAGGCTCCTATCTTCCCGCCAGCGTCGACGATTTGAAGCTGGGACAGGACAAGCGTCCGCCGATGCCGTATTCCGATACACGCCTTCTAAACGTGCTGTCGCATACGATGTGGTTCCTGCCGAATGTCGCCTCCTGTCAGGCGATGGCGAACCTCCTCGCCCAGAAGCAGAACAGTTATTACAATCAAAAATACAAGGTCATCGTCTGTGCCGGTACGAAAGCCGGTATCGGGCTTGATGCGCTTTTACCCGTACAAGCTGCGATGGGAGACCCGCTTGTCACGAATACCATAACGCTCTCCTGCGGAAAGCTGACTACCGGCGTCACCATTCGCCCGTGGACGGGCATCTTCATGCTGCGCAATTTGAAAAGCCCGGAAACATACTTCCAAGCGACGTTCCGTGTGCAGTCGCCGTGGGAGGTCAAGGACGACAACGGAGAGCGCATTATTATGAAGCAGGAATGCTACGTTTTCGATTTCGCGCTCGACCGTGCGTTGCGTCAGATTTCCGACTATAGCTGCCGCCTCGATGTGAACGAGGGTAATCCCGAAAAGAAGGTAGCGGAGTTTATCAATTTTCTACCTGTCCTCGCCTACGACGGCAGCACCATGCGGCAAATCAACGCGCAGGACGTCCTCGATATCGCAATGGCCGGCACCTCCGCCACGCTGCTTGCCAAGCGCTGGGAGTCCGCGCTACTCGTCAACGTGGATAACGACACTCTCACCCGCCTCATGAACAACAAGGATGCGCTTGAGGCGTTGATGAATATTGAGGGATTCCGCAGTCTCAATTCCGACATTGAAACGATCATCAACAAGTCCGAAGCCGTCAAGAAGGCGAAAAAAGACGGCGACGACAAGCTGACACCCAAGGAGAAAAAGGAACTTTCTGACGAGGAAAAAGAATACAAGTCCATGTGCAAGCAGATTCAGGAAAAGCTCATAAAATTCGCTACGCGTGTGCCGGTGTTCATGTACCTGACCGATTACCGTGAGCGCTCCCTCAAGGATGTCATCACGCAGCTTGAACCGGGCCTTTTCAAAAAGGTCACGGGTCTAAACGTGAAGGATTTTGAACTGTTATGCTCCATCGGCGTGTTCAATGCCAGCCTGATGAACGATGCCATATTCAAATTTAAGCGCTACGAGGATTCCAGCTTGTCCTATACCGGCATCGACAAGCACGAGGGCAAGGATATCGGCGGCTGGGAT